>DASTLJ010000137.1:0-6553 GCA_035715125.1 Verrucomicrobiia bacterium | reverse complement strand
CTTGTCAAAGCTCTTGGTCTTTCGTCCCGCGACCGTCGATCTTGTCCTCACCAAGATGGCGCGCGGCGACGATGAAGACCTGGCAGACATCTGCTTCCTCCTATCGCAAGACTCGCTCACTCCCGACGAGCTTCGCGCTGCCTTCGCCCGCGCCCGTGTGCCGGACGTGACTGAGATTCGCGCTCTGTTCAAGGCCACGCAGCCCAAGGTGCTTGACATCGCTCGATCAGTGCATCACTGATTCCAGATAACCAGACGGACCCTATGAACTCAGAGGCTGAACCGCCTCCTCCGAAGTCCAGCGATGAAATCGTCGTCTTCATCATCCGCCGCGACACGAAGTGCGCCGAGTGCGGCGAAGCGCTGGCCAAAGGCCGATGGCTGCGCCTCGAGAACGAGCGGCCCTTGTGTCTTGCCTGCGCCGATTTGGATCACCTTGAGTACCTGCCGAGGGGGGACGCGGCCCTGACACGGCGGGCGACGAAGTATTCGGCGTTGCGAGCCGTCGTCGTGCAATGGTCGCGCACGCGCCAGCGCTATGAACGGCAAGGCATTCTCGTCGCAGCGGCCGCGATCCAAAAGGCCGAGGAGGAATGTCTGGCGGACGCCGAGGCGCGCCATCGGCGCCGGCAGCGCGAGGCCGAGCGCAGGCTGGAAATCGACGCCGCCTACGAGCAGACCGTGGCGCAAGCACTCCGTGCGCAGTTTCCAGGTTGTCCCCCGGACGAGGCCGGACGAATCGCGGCGTGGACTTGCAGAAAACACTCCGGCCGTGTCGGCCGGTCGGCCGCAGCGAAGGATTTCGATCCACAGGCGCTGCGGCTGGCGGTTATCGCGCACATTCGCCACGAGCACACGCGCTACGACGAATTGCTGATGCGCCAAAACGATCGCGAGCAGGCCCGCGCCGCCGTGCAATCCGACATCGACCGCGTCCTGGCCCGCTGGCAGCCCGAAGCGCCCGCGAGTTGATTTGCCTCGTGCCCGAACTGCCGGACATCACGATTTACCTTGACGCGCTGGAAAGGCGGGTCATCGGCCGGCCGCTCCAGCGCGTGCGTCTGGCGAGTCCGTTTCTCTTGCGGACTGCGAGCCCGCCCATTGAGAGCGTCAACGGGCGCCGGGTGCTCGCGCTGCGGCGTGTGGGCAAGCGGATTTGTTTTGGCTCCGAGGGCGATTTGTGGCTGGTGCTGCATCTGATGATTGCAGGGCGGCTGCATTGGCGGGAGTCCTTGCCCGTTCCCCATTCCTCCTCCGGTGGAGGCCGGCTGGCCACGGGACAGTTCAAGGCCAGGCGGGCAGGCAAAGTCAGTCTGGCGGAATTCGACTTTCCAAACGGAACGCTCCTCCTCACCGAGGCGGGAACAAAGAAACGGGCGTCGTTGCACCTGGTGCAAGGTGAGGCGGGGTTGCGGGCGCTCGATCCGGGTGGCCTGGCGGTGTTGGGCTGTCCGCTCGACGCGTTTGCCCAGGCGCTGACGGACCTCAATCACACCCTCAAGCGCGCGCTCACCGACCCGCGCCTGTTCAGCGGCATCGGCAACGCCTACTCAGACGAAATTCTGCACCGCGCGCGGCTCTCACCCGTGACGCTGACGCAGAAGCTGGCACGCGCGGAAATTGAGCGATTGCACCGCGCGGTGCAGGAAACCCTCCTGCTTTGGATCGATAGGCTGCGCCGGGAAACCGGAGACGCGTTCCCGGAGAATGTAACGGCGTTTCGTCCTGAGATGGCGGTGCATGGCAAATTCGGCCAGCCGTGCCCGGTCTGCGGCGCGAAAGTGCAACGCATCCGTTACGCGGACACCGAGACGAATTACTGTCCCGGGTGCCAGACCCGCGGTCGCCTGCTGGCGGACCGTTCGCTTTCACTCCTGCTCAAGAAGGACTGGCCGAAGACGCCGGAGGAGATGGAGGAATTGCGCACGCCAGCAGCCTCCAGGCGGCGAAACGCCAACAAACCGGGCAAAGCGCCGAAAAAGCCGCAAAAACATGGTTGTTAACCAGCGGAAAGCGGCAGAAAATCGCCTTCAATGAACCCGAGGAAAAAGCAGTTCTTCCTGAACCGCGCAGCGTCAAAAAGCAATTCCTTGCCAGTGACTGGCGGCTGCTGTGCGGCAGCAATGTGACCTTCCAGGTTGGCACCAGCGGCACAGCACCATTCAACCCATGTTCATGGGCATTTCGAGTTATTTCTGTACTGCGGGGCTGCTAAATCACGCTTGTCCTGGGGCTAGAGAGGTACTGTCAAAGTGCACAACTTCCGCGAAGGAGCATAGGCCTGCGACCTCACGGTCGCAGCTACACTGAGCACCTGCTCACGGTTTATGACACGGGAAGGGTCAGGCCCGTTCCAGCTTGATTCGCTTGAGCACTTTCATCGCACTGTGGGGGTCGCGGCCGAAGTGGTCGTGAAGTCGTCCGTATTCGGCGTAAAGCTGGTCATAGACGGACTTGTGCTTGCGGTTCGGATGATAGGTCTGGCGGCTGGGGCGGACCATGCGGTCGGCGGCCTCGTGCATGTCGGGGTACACGCCCGCGGCCAGCGCGGCGTGCATCGCGGCGCCGAGGGCGCAGGTCTGTTCGCTGGCGGCGACCTGGATCGGCCGGCCGGTGACGTCGGCGTAAACCTGGAGCAGCAGCGGGCTGCGGTGAGTGAGGCCGCCGCAGGCGTAGAGTTCGTCGATGGAGACGCCCTTGCCGGTGAAGGCGTCGATGATTTTGCGCGTTCCGAACGCCGTGGCCTCGATGAGCGCGCGGTAAATCTCGTGCGGTCGCGTGCCGAGGGTCGCGCCGAGAAGCAGCCCGCTGAGGTCGGAGTCCATGAGCACGGAGCGGCAGCCGTTCCACCAGTCGAGCGCCAGCAAGCCGCTTTGGCCCGGCCGAAGAGCGGCGGCGCGCTCTTCAAGAAGTTCGTGAACGGTCCGGCCGGCTTTCCTCGCTTCGGCGTGCAGGGATTCGGGCGTGGCGTGCGCGACGTGCCAGGCGAACAGGTCGCCCACGCCGGCCTGGCCCGCTTCGTAACCCCAGTAGCCGGGGATGACGCCGTCGGCGACGACGCCGCACATGCCTTCGACCTCCGTGCGCGTGTCGCCGACGAGCAGGTGACAGGTGCTGGTGCCGAGGATCATCACGAGCTTGCCGGGAATGGTCACGCCGCAAGCGGGCACGGCGGCGTGCGCGTCGATGTTGCCGACGGCCACAGGCGTGCCTTCACGCAGGCCGGTCAACTTCGCCATTTCTTTGGTCAGGCCGCCGGCTTTCGCGCCCGGCGAGAGGAGGTCGCTGGCGAGTTTTTCGGCGACGACGTTCGTGAGGTTCGGATGGAGCGAGCGGAAGAACTCGCGGTCGGGATAGGTCCAGCCGGCTGAATTGTCCGCGGCAGGAGTGCCGGCGCCGGTGGGACGGGCGGGATGGACCCACATGGCCTTGAAGCCAGCGGCGGAAACGCCGCGGCGTTCGACGCCGCACAGTTGCCAGACAATCCAGTCGCCGGCTTCGATGAAGCGGGCAGCGGCGGCGTAGACCGCGGGCGCCCTCTGAACGGTTTCAAGCAGCTTCGAGAAGAACCATTCGCTGGAGTAGCGTCCGCCATAGGCGCGAAGGAAGGCTTCGCCCCGCTGGCGGGCCAGGTCGTTGATGCGGTTGGCTTCGGGCTGGGCGGTGTGATGCTTCCAGAGCTTGACCCACGCGTGCGGGTTGCTGGCCCATCTGGCATCCAGGCAAAGCGGCGTGCCGTCGGCCGCGACGGGAAGCATTGTGCAACTGGTGAAGTCGGTGCCGACGCCCACGACTTGCTCGGGGGCGACGCCGGCTTCGCGCAGGACGCGCGGGACGACCGCCTTCAGCGCGGCGATGTAATCCGCCGGGTTCTGCAGCGCGGTGTCGGGCGGCAGGCATTTGGAGTCTCGGGGCAGCGTGTCGGTGATGACGCCGCCGGCGTATTCGTGGACGGCGCTGGCGACTTCCGCGCCGTTGTTCACATCGACCAGCAGAGCGCGGGCCGAGAGAGTGCCGAAGTCGATGCCAAGGACTAACCGGCCTTTGCGCCTGGAGGACATGTGCGGGGAGTGTTGCAAAGGGCCCGCGGAGGGCCAAGGGGAAAGGGGCGACGGGGTGATGGGAGTGAGGAAGCGGGTGAGTGGGTGAGTGGCTGAGTGGGTGAGTGGGTGAGTGGGTGAGTGAGTCGGCCGACAGGCCCGAAGGTCCCACTCACCGGCTCACCCACTTACCCACTTACAGTTTTCCAGGTGCCGGCCTGCTCGTTGACCCACTCCTCACTTCGCCGGAGTCCCGCACGGGCGAACTAACGCGAGCACCAGCCCGCCGCCGACGAACAGCGGGATGATGGCGAGGATGCCGAGGCGCGGATTGCCGGTGATCTTCCCGGCCACGCCCATCAGCAACGGCCCGATGATGGCGGCGAATTTGCCGAGCATATTGTAGAACCCGAAAAATTCCGCGGCCTTGTCCCTGGGGATGAGCTGCCCGTACAGCGCCCGGCTCAGCGACTGGACACCGCCCTGCACCAGCCCAATGACCACCGCCAGCACGTAGAATTCCTTCACGTTGTCCATGAAATAGCCATAGACGGTCACGCCGACGTACACCGTGAGCCCGATGAAGATACCGGCGCGCGCGCCCAGCTTCTCCCCGATTTTCCCGAACGCAATCGCCGCCGGAAAACCAACGAACTGCGTGATGAGCAGCGCGGTGATGAGGTCGTTCGAACCAAAGCCGAGCGACTTCCCATAGTCCACCGCCATCTGCACGACGGTGTCCACCCCGTCGATGTAGAGCCAGTAGGCGGCGAGAAACAGGAAGACGAGCCGCAGCTTGCGCACTTCGCGAAACGTGTCGCGCAATTGGCGGAATCCCGCGCCAACGCTCGCCCAGCCGCCGAAAGCCTCCGCCTTGTCGCGCGGTTCGTTCACGAAGACCAACAGCGGCATGGTGAACACCGCCCACCAGATGCCCGTCAGCAGAAATGCCCAGCGCACCGCGTCGCTCGTCGCGGCGAAGCCAAACGTGGCCGGATGCAGCACCATCCAGACGTTGAAGCCGAACAGCAACCCGCCGCCGAGGTAGCCCAGGGAATATCCCAGCGCCGAGACGAGGTCGAACTTCTTCTCCGGCGCGACGCCGACGAGCAGCGAGTCGTAAAAGATGTTTGCGCCCGAGAACCCCATCGTGGCCACCGCGTAGAGCACGAGGGCCGCGCCCCAATGACCTTGAGTGACGAAGTGGAGACCGGCGGTCATCACAATCCCCATCGTCGCGAAAAACAGGAGAAACTTCTTCTTGGCCCCGCCCCGATCCGCAATGGCCCCAAGCACCGGCGCGAGCGCCGCGACGACGATGCCGGTGATCGAGTTGGCCATGCTCAGGCGAAAGCTGCTCTCGGTCACGGGCATGTCCGCCGGGCACCAGTAATCCTTGAGGAAAATGGGGAAGAAGCCCGCCATCACGGTCGTCGCGTAGGCCGAGTTGGCCCAGTCGTAAAGCGCCCAGGAGATGACCTTTTTCCACCGCAGCGCCAGCGGCGGCGCGTTGGCCGCCGATAACTCGGCGGGTGGTGCTGTCACGCTTGCATTGGCATCAGCGTCCATGAGCTGTTTCTGTTCCCAATGCTGCGAAATCCTCCGCCATCGCTCCAAGCCGCTCCGACAGCGCGGCGCGTTCGGCCCGAAGTCGATCGAGTTCTCCAGGCCGTCGGCCTATTCTGATTTTCTGCCAGGGCACGCGCGCAGACTGCCCCGCCCGCGGCCAATAATGCAACGCTTGGATGCCAGCCAGGGGCATCAGCACCATCCACGTCCACGCCGCCCAGCCAGGTAGCCACCGTGACAACCACCACCATGCCAGCGCGTACCACGCGGCGTAAATCAACAGCCCCGGCCCCAGGCGCGATAGCGCGATCGTCGCGCGGACCGGTTGGCGGATCAGCCGGGCCGCCAGCCGCGTGAGCACGAACGGCACGAGATGGTGCAGTAGACCCGCGAGAGCCGGAACGAACCCGAGCGCCAGAACCAGCACTTGCCCCGCCATGCGCGCCCACCTTGGCGCGCCCTGCCGGCGCGACAACTCCGAGCGCAGATCGAGCCCCGCCGCGGCCAGATGCGACCGATGATCTTCGATGGCTGCCGCGACGGCCTCGGCTCGCGGCCGATCAGCGGCCAGGAAATGATTCATGGCATCGGCGATGCGCTTGCGCTGGCGGATGCGCTCGATGGGGCCGCGGGCGATTGTAGCCGCCGACGTGAGGAGGCGGTTGGATTGTGCGTCCGCGTGTTCCGCCTCCTCACGTCGGCGGCTACTTACGGTCGTGTCCTCAAGCTCAAGATGAAAAGTTGCGGTCAGTGCTTCGAAGTCGGCAAGGAACGGCGCCCATTTCTCCTCGACGAGATGCACGGCGGCTTGCTTGAGCCGGCGGTCGAGTTCGGCGGTGAGTTGTCGCATTGCTTTGCGGTCGTCCCCGGCGTGGTCGCGAAGCGCGGCGTTCGCGTCGAGCGGCTCGCCGACGTTGACCTACACGGCGCTGCGGAAGCGTTCT
>DASTLJ010000136.1:0-3869 GCA_035715125.1 Verrucomicrobiia bacterium | reverse complement strand
TTCTCGCCGGCGGGCATCCCGGTCTGGTTGAGGATCACCCGCGCGGGCAGCACCCTCACCGGCTACCGCGGCGCCGACGGTGTGAACTGGACTCAGGTTTCGCAAGCCACCATCGCGCTGCCGGCCGGCCTGCTGGTGGGAATGGGCGTCAACGCGCACGATTCGACGACCCGGGCAACGGGCACCTTCACGGATTTCCAGATCAACTGGCTTACTCCGGCCCCGGTTATCATGAACCCCCTTTACAGCGGGGGCTCGTTCTCAGGGACATTCCAAAGTGTGGCGGGGATCACGTACAAAGTTCAGTACAAGGACGACGTTGCCAGCCCGTCGTGGTCGTTGCTGACCACCGTGGGCGGCAACGGATCGACGGTCTCGTTCACCGATCCCGGACCGCCTTCCTCCTCGGGCCTGCGCATCTACCGCGTCAGTTTTCGATAGACCGTGCCGGCTCATCGCGAGCCTCGACGATTTCAGAATCGCGCACAGGAGCCTTGAACCTGGTAGGGACGCGCTGCTGCGCGTCCAGGCCGACCGGCAGGTCGGCCCTACCAAGTTCGCTCGCAATAAAGATTGGTTTGCTCCTTGGAAAGGCTCATTCTCCGACCATTCCGAATGCAATCAACACAATCCGGACTCGACCTGTGCGGGCTTGCGGAGACGGGCCCGGTTTATCTCAACCTCGCGGTGGCTCAATTGGTCGAGATGAGCCTCCGTCGCGGCGAAAGCACGCTGGCGAGCAACGGGGCGCTGGTCGCGCTGACGGGCAAGCGCACGGGTCGCTCGCCCGCCGACAAGTTCGTCGTGCGCGAGTCCACGAGCGAGTCCCGCATCGAGTGGGGCAAGGTCAACCAACCGATGGACTCGCGCCAGTTCCAGCGGTTGCATGCACGGGTCATCGAGCATTTCAAAGGACGCGAGGTCTTTGTGTTCGATGGATTTGCCGGAGCCGACCCGGCGCATCGGCTGACGCTGCGGATTATCACCGAGCAGGCGTGGCATTCGCTTTTTGCCCGACAACTGTTTCGCCGTCCCCTTCCGGGAGAACTGGCTGCACACCAGCCGCAATTCACGGTCATCGCCGCGCCCCATTGCCTGGCGGATGGCGCGGACGACGGCACCAAATCCGAAACGTTTATCGCCCTGAACTTCGGGGCTGGTCTGGCGCTGATTGGTGGCACGCATTACGCCGGGGAAATCAAGAAGGCCGTCTTCACCGCCATGAACTACCAGTTGCCGCTGCAAGGGGTCTTCCCGATGCATTGCTCGGCCAACGTCGGACCGGGTGGGGACGTGGCGCTGTTCTTCGGACTGTCCGGCACCGGAAAAACGTCCCTTTCCGCCGACCCGGACCGCCAGTTGATTGGCGACGACGAGCACGGCTGGGGCCACAACGGCGTGTTCAACCTTGAGGGTGGTTGCTATGCCAAGTGCATCCGCCTGAGCCGTGATCGCGAGCCGCAAATCTGGGATGCCATCCGCTTCGGCGCTGTGGTGGAAAACGTGGTGGTGAATCCGGCCACGCGCGAGGTGGATTATTGCGATGAGTCCATCACCGAAAACACGCGCGCGGCCTACCCGCTCGAGTTTATCGCCAACGCGGTCCACACGGGCATGGCGGGACATCCCAGCTCGATTATCTTCCTGGCAGCGGACGCCTTCGGTGTCCTGCCGCCCGTGGCCCGGCTGACACCTCCACAAGCCATGTACCATTTCCTGAACGGCTACACCGCCCGACTCGCCGGCACCGAGTCCGGGATGGGCCGGGAACCCGAGGCAACCTTCAGCGCCTGCTTCGGCGCGCCTTTCCTGCCGCTGCCGCCGCGCGTTTACGCCGACAGGCTCGCCAGCAAGCTGGGTGAACAACATTGCCGTTGTTACCTGGTCAACACCGGCTGGGTTGGCGGGCCGTATGGCGTCGGCGAACGGATTCGACTGCACTACAACCGGGTGACTATTCAAGAGATTCTGAGCGGTCGCCTCGACCACGCGCCGACCCGGCGTGACCCGATTTTTGGCTTCGAGGTGCCGCAAGAATGCGGCGAGGTGCCCGGCGAGTTGCTCCGGCAACGGGAATCCTGGAAGGAACCGAACCGCTACGACGCTCAGGCGCGCGAACTGGCGCGGCGATTCATCCAGAACTTCGAGCAATACGCAGGCGGCTCACCAGACCTCCTCGCGGGAGGCCCGGCAATTTAGCTTGGTGTTACGCCTTGGCCTCGGCGGGCTTCGCTTCGGCGGTTTTGGTTTCGCCGTCGGACTGGGCCGGCTCGGGCGCGGCTTCAACGGGCTGATCGACCCATTCGAGGATGGCCATCTCCGCCGCATCGCCGCGACGCTGGCCCGCCCAACGGCCTTCGGTGCCGCCGAGTTTGATGATGCGCGTGTAGCCGCCGGGGCGTTCTTTGAAGTTCGGCGCGACCTCATCGAAGAGAATGTGGACGAGATCGTCATCCTGGCGCCACTTCACTCGCCGGGTGGCGCCCTTGTGCTTGGGTGAGCCCTTGAAGTGCGAACGGGCCTGTTGCCGAAGCCGGGCCGCGGCCAGACGCCGGGCGTGCAGCGTTCCGTCTTTGCCGAGGGTGACCAGTTTCTCGGCGACGGAGCGGGCGGCTTTGGCCTTGGCGAGCGTGGTGGTGATGCGCCCGTGCTTGATGAGGCTCGAAACCAGGTTCGCCAACATCGCATTGCGGTGCTGGAACTGGCGGCCCAGCTTGGCGGTGCGTCTGAGGTGTCGCATGGGATCGGACTCCGGTTACAGGATCGACTCGACGACTTCCTTGGGCGCTTCGAGCAACTCCGGCTCGAACGTCATGCCCAGGGACAAGCCGAGCGTGGCAAGCTTCTCCTTGATTTCGTTCAAGGACTTCTTGCCGAAGTTGCGGTACTTGAGCATCTCCTGCTCGGATTTCATCGCAAGCTGGCCGACGGTGGTGATGTTGGCGTTGTTGAGACAGTTGGCGGCGCGCACGCTCAGTTCGATCTCGTTGACCGACATGTTGAGCAGCTTGCGCATCTTGGACTTGTCGTCGTCCTCGGACCGGGTTTCCTGCTCGAACTCGACGGCGTTTTTGTCGTAACCAACGAAAACATCGAGGTGATGCTGGAGGATGGCGCTGGCCTGGGTGAGCGCGTCATCGGGGCTGATGCGGCCGTCGGTCCAGATCTCGACAATCAAACGGTCATAATCGGTCCGCTGGCCGACGCGGGCGCTCTCGACTGAATAGCGAACGCGGGTGACGGGGCTGAAGAGTGAATCGATGGCAATGACTCCGATGGGCTGGTCGATTTTCTTGTTCTCGTCACCGGGGCAAAAGCCGCGGCCGACTTTCACTTCGAGTTCCATCTCGAGCTTCTTCTTGCGGTCGAGGGTGCAGACGAGTTGCTTGGGGTTGACAAGTTCGGTGTTCTGGTTGAGCAGGATGTCGCCGGCGAGGATGGGGCCCTCTTTGTTGACGGAGAGCAGGAGGGTCTGCGGCTCGCGCACGTGGGACTTGAAGAGGAGTTTCTTGAGGTTGAGAACCAGGTCGGTGACGTCCTCGACCACGCCGTCGATGGTGGTGAACTCGTGCATCGCGCCGTCGATTTTGACGGAGGTGATGGCGGCGCCTTCCAGCGAACTGAGGAGCACGCGGCGCAGCGAGTTGCCGATCGTGTGGCCGTAGCCGGTTTCAAACGGATCGGCCACGAATTTGGCGTAAGTTTCAGTGGCGCTTGCGTCCTCTTTTTGCAAGCGCTTGGGCATTTCGAATCGACCTAATCGGACTGGCATAGTTTTGTTGTTGGCAATTTTAATCTGGCCCCGCCCCGCTGTTCATTCCCGCGGTGGGGGAGGCCCGTGTAATTGCGTCCCTGCCCTCCCGAGAGGG
>DASTLJ010000135.1:0-3168 GCA_035715125.1 Verrucomicrobiia bacterium | reverse complement strand
CGCCCTGCTCGCGCGAGCCGCGGCAGAATTCCTCCGCGATGTCTCCTTTGTAGAAGCGATCATAAGCCGCAAGGATGGCGGCCTTGCGATCCTTGCCCGACTGTAGCGCCTGCGCCTCGGCGTCCACGAGCTTCTGCAACGTGGCGAGCAAATCGGGCTGGCGCCAAATCTCCCCTGCACTCGGCGCGGTATTCGTCGCGCCGCGATGCGGGAAGAAAACCTGCTCCGAGTAAGGCCACTTGCGCAGTTTCTCGGCGTGCCGCTCGATCTTGGCGACCAGTTCCGCTTCGATGGGATAGCCTTCGGCCATCTGCATGGCCGGGCCGAGCACGTCCTTGAGCGAGAGCGTGCCGAACTCGGCCAGCATCACCATCAATCCGCCCGGGTTGCCCGGCGTGATGGCGGCCAGTGGTCCTTCGGCGGGCGGGTGATGCAGCCTGTTGGTTCTAATTTGCGGCAGCTTGCGAAAAAACTCCGGCGTGGCGCCCGTCGGCGCGACGCCGCAGGCGTTGAGGCCGATGACCTTCTTCGCGCGCGGGTCGTAGATGAGCGCCTGCGTCTCCCCGCCCCAACTCACGTCGTCGTACATCGTGCAAACGACCGCGAGCATGGCGCAGGCGGCGTCGATGGCATTGCCGCCGCGCTCGAAGGTGCGGGCGCCGGCCATCGCGCCGAGCGGCTTGCCTGTGATGGCCATCCAATGCCGGCCGTGCAGCGGCGGCTTGTGCGTGGCCGAATACGGCTCGGGCGTCGCGGCGAAACAGGAACATGCGAAACCGATCAGTAACCAGGGCGAAACGGCGGCGAATATTTTCATGGCTGGGCCGCAAGGCTACGCCGGTTGCCCCGCGCCGCCAAGAGCGGAGGATCGCCCGCAATCAAGAGCGCCGAGGTCGCGCCGGGAACGTAGGGCAGGCGTCCCGCCTGCCCAGCCGCGCCGAAGGCTCGACGTTCGCAGCACCATGGCCTGGCTTCGCTCGGCCGGGCAGGCGAGACGCCTGCCCTACGTTGGTGGCAAGATGCGCCTTCGAGCGAAGAGGCTGGTCTCAAGCTCACCGACTCTCCTACGCTGTCGGCTCCGATGCGTGAGACGGACATGGCGAGAGCACTAAGCATAACGCCGGAGCCGGCGGGGATCCCGTTTTTCTCACGCCGTCTTGAGTGGTCGGCCGGTCGGGCGTCTCATCCCTCAATCCGGAAATTTCACAGTCGTGTTCTTTACCGAGACGCCGGTCTCATGAGCACCCCGCTTCAGCGGGGTGTATGCGGGTCGAAACTCGTCGAGACCGTTTCAACGGTTTCGACAGAGTGCGAGAAACCGTTGAAACGGTTTCTCCTCTCGCTCCGGCCCGACACCCCGCTGAAGCGGGGTGCTAATGGGAGGGGACAACCGCAGCGAGAAACGTGGCAAAAATCCGTGTCAAGCTCGCCATGAACCGGAAGCGCCTGATCTTCGTCGTTCTCGCGCTGTTGATTGTGGCGGTGTGCGTCGCGATTTTTGTGCTCACCGACGGCGGCCCGAGTGAGTCGACACAGACGCTGGCGGATGGATCGGTCCTGACCCTGCGCCGGATCACGAAGGGCACGAAGCACCGCTACGTCAGCGGCAACTTGCTTCAACGAACAGCAAGCCGTGCGTTGCCCGAGTCGTGGGCGAAAAAGCTTGGCGCGCAAGTGGTGACTTACAACTCGAGCAACGTCACGCACGTCATCTGGATGGAGCGCCTCGCGTCCTCGAATTCGCTCCGCAGCTATGGGTTCCAGACCACCTTCGGGCCGTACATCACCAACGATGCTGGTTTTGACCGGTCGTACCGAGCCACGGCCCAGCTCTATGCGGCTGGCCGCGACATTCAGGGTTTCCTCCTGGACGCCTGCCCGACCGACAGTCGCATTATCCCTATCACTATCAGGCAGCAATCGTTCGCCCGGTTGCCGAACGTGTCCTTCAACATGTCGAATCCAGATTTCGTGGCCCGTCGCCGATGGCAGGCGCGGCCGTGCCCGATCTCGGTCGACCAGGACCAAGTCTCCCTGTGCGTCGAACGCTTCACCACCCGGACGCATGACCCGACCACCCCGACTGCTGGCCCGTGGACGGAACTCTCCTTCATGATTCGAGACCGCGCCGTTCCAACCAACAATTGGTTTGCGCGAAGTGTGCGGCTCTTCAACGAGGCAGGGTCCGAGTTTCTGCCGCCCCTTCTACCCACCGAAGCGTCGCTGGCCCGGACCAACGCCTCCTTCCCCTTCGGATTGTCGTCGGCCGAACCCTACAAGCTGAGCTTCGAGCTGCGTCGCACCAGCTACGGACCCGAAGATCAGCACGTCTTTGTGGCGGTGCCGGTGCCGGCGGCGAACGGGCCGACTTCCCAACCGCAGCGCGCAAAGTTACAAGGATTCACTCTCGTGTTGGCTCTCACGCCAGGCGGCGGCATCAGCGCGCGGATTGAACCACCGACGAGCGCTTGGCGGCTCGACCCGGTGCGGGTCGTCGATGATCACGGCCGCTGGCTCCAGGTCCGCGGGTCTTCCAGCAACGACGGCCGATTCTCAGGCGCCGTCGCGCTGAAGGCCGACAGCGCGACGGTCGACCTGACATTCGGCCTGACGCGTCTGCGCACCCTCGAAGTCATAGCCCAGCCGTCGCTCGGGCCATGACACCCGGACGCGCCGAACTCCCGCTCGGCGCGTATCAACAGTCAAGACGAACGTGTTATTTGTGTAGCCGCGACCGCGAGGCCGCGGGACTGTAAGCCGGCTACTTTCATCAGCCCCTTTGGGGCCTGACCGGCAAAGCCCATCGACACGACGCACCGCTGCCCGCGGAGATCAGCACGGGAACCTTTCGAGGAAGAAATCGTCAGACATTTCGCTCTGTCCACATGGGCGCGCGCGTCGCACGGGCGTTCTGTCCAGAATCTGGGCGGTGTCTGTAACCTGGACAGTGGCCTTATTGGGTTATCTGTTTCCCATCCGATCGGCGTAGCAGTCTGCCCCCGAGCCGAGTTGCCTGTGTGGGCGGAGTTTGCACTTCGTCAAGGTCGAACCAGATCCCGCGAATGTGCTCGGACGGGATGCGCGCGAAGGGAAAATTCATGGCATCCCCCCTGCTCCGCCCTCCCCGGCTGACACTGCTCCAGACGGAGCATACAGGCCAACAACTGG
>DASTLJ010000134.1:0-2906 GCA_035715125.1 Verrucomicrobiia bacterium | reverse complement strand
CATCAATGTTCCCGGTGCCGGCGTAATTCGTTCCGCCAAAATCGGAATAGTCGGCCACGAGCGTGGATCCGTTGAGCAGTGAGATGTTGGTGATGTTGTTCCAGAGAATGTTATTCCAGGAATTGGTAATGCGCCCGCCGCCGGTTGGGGACGCCGGGTCCGCCTTGTTGAAATTCTTGAAGCCAAAATCGTTCGCCACGAAAGTGCAGCCAAAAACCTGGGCGATGGAGGAGTCTTTGACGGCCACGCCGGAATCACAGCCGTAAATCAAGCAATTGGTCACGACGATGTTGGTTGAGCCTTCCCCGATCGAGACACCCTTGTCGAAGGCGAAATCGTACATCAGGCAGTCGGTGATCAAGACATCGGAGGAGGTGGTGGCACCGTCGTTGCCGATGTCCAACCCGTCCACGTTGCTGACGTCGCCATGCCGGAAGGTGCAATGGCGCACGATCGATCCTGGTTTGGCGGCGTCGAAGTCCAGCGCATCGCCCACCATGTGCTCGAACAGACTGTCTTCGATCATGTTCAGGCCATGTCTCCAGAGCATCTCGTAATAGTCGTTAAGGTGGCAGCGGCGCATAATGCTTTGCCGCGGGAATTGCGTCAGGACGATCGGCTGGTTGAGAGTCGTGCCGGCACCCTGCTGGTGGAAGTTGTGAAAGTAGCTGTCCTCGAACAAGCCGTCGGCCCCGTTGTAAACGGTCGTCTGCCCGCCGGAGATGTCGGCGTAGCGAATGACCAGGGAGGCCCCGGCGCCATCCGCGCGAATTTCTCCCCAGTTATTCGGGGGATTCCAACGTTGCACGACCACGCGGCTTCCTTCCGTGCCTTCGAGCCGGATGGTGCCGCCCGCCCGCGCGATGAGGGACGCGTTGTTCGTCAACTTCACGACCGCGCCGGCTTGCAAGAGCAGGGAAATGTTCGCGGGCACGATGACATTGCTGCACACCAGGATCATGCCGTTGGCTGGCGACCAGACGGTGTTGGCCGCCAGCGTGCCGCAAACCAGCGTCATCGGCATCTGGCGGATGGCGCCCGCGAGGTTCGAGAAGCGGGATGCGCCCGAAGCGTTGGTCGCGCGAACCCGGTAGAAATAAAGCCGATCGATCAGGGCCGAACTGTCGGTGAAATTGGTCACGTTGGCGCCGACCGCGTCCAAGGCCTGCCAGTTCGAAGCGTCCGTCGATCGTTCGATGGCGAAACCGGCTTCATTGTCGGCATCTTCCTGCCACCAAAGACGCAGCTGATTCGTCCCGTCGGCGTTGGCGGCCAGCAGGGTTGGATCGGAGGGCAACCCGCCCACCGGGAAATGCACGCCCATATCGGCGCCGCCCTGCCCCGCGCCGATGGCCGGCGATCCGGCGCCCAGGCGAAAATCATCCGCTGCTGGATTCACAAACAGCGGGTCGACGCTGAGATTGCCGGTCCCGGGCCAGTTGGTGCCTTGCACATCGCTGTAGTCGAGCACGACGGTGGCGCCTTCGGTCAGTGCGAGGGAGACGGTATTTCCCCAAACCAGGTTATTGAAGGCGTTCGTGACATGTCCGCCGCCGATGGGCGTGGCAAATTTCTGATACAATCTCATCCCGAACGGCGAGGCGGAGAGCGTCGTGTCGAAAAGACTGGCGGTGCCGTTGTCCTTGACCGCGATGCCGGTATCCACGCGGTAGATCAGGCAATTGGTGATCACCATGCCGAAGTCGGGCGCGCCGCCGGCGCCGGATGCGCCCATGGAAATGCCTTTGTCGGAGATGTCGTGAATGAGGAGGCTCTCCATCAGCGTGCCGGAGGTGCCATTGCAGTCGACCGCGTCGGAATTGCTCCCGCTCGAGCGGCGGAAAGTGCAGCGGCGGATGATCGATCCCGGAGGCCCGCCCTGAATTTCCAGACAATCGCTGTTGGCGGCCGTCAGATCTTCGTAGAGGTTGTCTTCCGCCAGGATGATGGTGCCGGAGTTAAAAATCGTTTCCTCGTAATTCTTCACGTGGACACGGCGGATGGTGATAAAGCCGGAGCTGTTCGCGGTAATGATGGAGGGGCGGTCGTGAAGATAGGCATCCTCGATCAGCCCACTGGCCAGTGTATTGAACGTGATGCTGCCCGCCGTTGTTTCGAGGTGACGGACGCTGAGGGAGGCACCGGCACCCGTCGCGTTGAGCGACCCCCAGGCCGTGGTGCCGTCCATCGGCAGGAAAAAATCGGGATCGGCCTCGGTGCCGGCCGCGTCGATCGTCCCGCCGGCGGTCGCGCGGATGGAGACCCCGGAGCCGAGCAACACGACGACACCCGGGCCAATCGACAAGGTGACGCCGCTGGGGACGACGACGTCGCTGGTCACACGGATGATGCCCATGGCACTGGTCCAACTTGTGTTGTCGGCCAGCGCTCCGCCAACCGTGGTACTCGAGGCTTCGTAGATGACGTCACGGTTCGTCGCGGAGAGGATCGCACCTGCGGCGTCCAGCGCAGCGATGAACAAGTGGTTCACCCCGGGCCGGAGTGACTGCGTCTTGGACCAGGTGCCGGCGAGCGGATTGAACGCGGCCTCCACGCCATTGACGACGACGCGCGTCGAGCCGGCCAGGGTGTTGGTGCCGGACAGGACCACGACGTTGGTGTTAACGAGTGTGAAAAATCTGCCGGAAGTGGGAGAAACCTGCGTGCCGGACAGCGCCAGATCGGCGATCAGATGAAAATCGCTGCTGCTCACGACCTGGTTGACCCCATGCAAGGCGAGCGTGTGGGTTCCGGCGCCCAGTCGGTTTCCGGCCGGCCCGAGGTCGAGGTGACTCGGCGAATTGGTCGGGGCATTGCAGCAGGAGGCTTCGTGACTGGCGCCACCCGTTGTCGCGTTGAAGACCACGGTCGTGCCCGGCCCGTTCGTCAGGTTGGCGCGAGTGAGT
>DASTLJ010000133.1:0-8730 GCA_035715125.1 Verrucomicrobiia bacterium | reverse complement strand
CCGTTTCCGTCACCGTGTCACCGCATCGATTCTTCATAGCTGTCACTGCCCACCGCCGGTCGCTCGACGGTCCAAGCCCGCCTCATCGGCTTCTGGCGCCACGGCCGCAATGGGCGAGGTGCTGCCGATTGTCGGTTTTGAGACCCATTTTCGGCGCTGCCGTCCGCCGGTGCGCTGTCGCCAATAAAGATTTGGGATGCCCAGTTTTTGGCGGCGAATGCAGACGGTGGCGATGTGGCGGCCGAGCCGGGCGGCGATCTCAGTGTCTGAAGCGGTGCCGAGCAGCGCGTCCTCTTCCGGCGTCCATGGCCGACGGTGCGCGAAGCGAACAGCTCGGCCCAGTCGGCGGCGGCGGTGGGCCACCGCGAGGGTTGTCATGCCGAGCCTGGCGACCACTTCTCCATCAGTCATCGTGCCGAGCAATGCGTCTTCCGCGGCGAGCCATCGGTGCAGTTTGGCTTTGAACTTGGGAATCTTGAGTTGAATCCGGCGGGCTTGCACGGCCAGGAACGTGCGCCCGAGGCGCCGCGCCAGTTCCTGATCCGGCATCGCGCCCATCAATTTGTCCTCGTCGTCCGTCCAAAGGCCAAAATGACCACCGCGCCTGCGCAGGCGCATAGAGCGGCCGCGCCCCACTCGAGCCTGATCCAATTGTTTAGCGCACGGTGGGATTCGGAGTTTGGCGCGGCGATGCACGACAGACTTGACGGTGGCGCCGATGAGCATTGCCACTTCGCGGTCGGGCCGCACCCCGAGCAGTTTGTCGTCTTCAGGCGTCCAGAAATGTCGCTTAGGATTGAAAGCGCGGATGCGCAAGGCCAGTCGTCGCAGCCGGACCGCGCTGACGGCGCGCTGGATTTTGCGGGCGAGCCGCTCGTCGGCCAGGGTGCCGAGAAGCGCTTCTTCCGGCCGGGACCAGGGACGGGGCGGCTTCCATCCGAAGCGCGGTCGCTTCAGTTCGTACCGCCGGCCCTGCACGCTCTTGAGAGGACGGTTGAGCCGGACGGCGATTTCCGCGTCGGGCGCCGTGCCGAGCAGCTTCTCTTCGGCGGGCGTCCACAATCGCTTTTGCCGGACAGCGAGCAGGATTCCTGCTTTCACGCGCCGCTGCTTCACGCCGGAAAGGGGATGGCCAGTGCGCGCCGCGACTTCCTCATCGCGCAGGGTGCCGAGCATGGCGTCTTCTCCAGGTGTCCAGCGGCGGAAAGGTGATTTGAATGCTGGGCTTTGAATGCCGAGCGCACGGCGACGACCTCGGACACCCCCCAAGGGGCGGCCCAGGCGCCGCGCTATCTCATCGTCCTTAGCCGTTCCGAGCAACCGATCTTCTTCTGGCGTCCAGCCATTGCGCGGCACATAGGGGGTAGGCGGGATTCTCAGTAGCCGCCGTCGCGCGGTCACACCGGGACGGTTGCGTCCGAGCCGGGCCGCGATCTCGCGGTCGGACCCCGTGCCGAGCAGTTTCTCTTCCTGGCGTGTCCAAAGCCGTGGGCTCAGATGGTATTTGCGGAGGCCTAGCGCGATGCGGTGCGCCTGAACCGATGCGCGGCTGCGGCCGAAGCGCCGGGCCAGTTCCTTGTCGGGCAGCCTTCCGAGGAGCTTTTCCTCGGCGCGCATCCATTTCTTCTGGCGCAGAGGGCGGAGCGAGGGAACATGCAGGCTGATCCGCTGGCGGCGCACATCCTCGTAACTGCGGCGCAGGCGTCGGGACAGTTCGGCGTCGTTATAGCGCCCCAGCAAGTTGATCTCCCGCGCAGTCCAGCGGCGGGACGGCGTGGCCAGGCCGATGCGCCGCAACTGGCGCTCAGCGACGACTTCCTTGATGGTGCGGCGGAAGCGGCGGGCAAGGACGGAATCGGGGATTTTGCCAAGCAGTGTTCCTTCGGATTGCTTCCAAGGAACGCCGCGACGGGTTTTTCCAGGCGTTGGCATCGGTTCAGCCAAGGCTGTTCATTCATTCTTTGACCAACTGCTCGGCCCGGTATTCAGTGGTTAGACCCCTACAGTCGGTTGGACATCGCGGGCGCTCCGCTCTATAACGCCCGCGTGTCCGAGCCGCTGACCGCACCGATCCGCGCCACGACCCGCCTCTGCGCGGTCTTTGGACATCCGATCGGGCACTCCGCCTCCCCCGCGATGCAGAACGCCGGAATAGCGGCGCTAGGACTGGATTGGCGCTACGTCGCCTGCGAAGTTCACCCAGATCGCCTCCGCGAAGGCATCGCCGGCGCGCAGGCCATGAAGTTCATTGGCCTCAATCTCACGGTTCCCCACAAGCTGCTCGCCGTGGACCTCGTCGACGCACTCGATCACAGCGCGAAGACGTGGGGCGCGGTGAACACCATCCGCTTCGAGGCGCAGGACTCGTCCGGCGCCTGGCGGTCGTTGCGCGAGTTCCCCGAAGCGACGCCGGAACGAATCCGCAGCCACGGGTTTAACACGGATGCCGACGCGATTACCCGCTCGTTGCGCGAGGAGCTGCGCTTCGAGCCGGCCGGGGCGAAAGTCCTGCTGCTGGGCGCAGGCGGCGCCGGCCGGACAGCGGCGCTGAAGCTCGCCTCCGATCGCGTCGCCGAACTGCACCTTGTGAACCGCACTGCCGCCAAAGCCGAAGCCCTCGCGGCCGAAATTCGGGAACGCTTTTCCGCCGTGAAGGTTTGCACCGGCTATCCGCAAGGCGACGTGGATTTGGCGCTCAATGCGACGTCGCTTGGACTTAGGCCGACGGACACCCTACCGCTCGACGCCCGCGAGTTTTCGCTGACGCGCGCGAACGCCGTTTACGACATGATTTATCGCCCGGCTGAAACCCCATTGCTTGCGGCTGCCCGCGCCGCCGGCTGCCGCGTGGCCAATGGACTGGGCATGTTGCTCTACCAGGGCGCGGCAGCGCTCGAACTTTGGACCGGCCGGAACGCGCCGATAGAGGTGATGCGTGAAGCGTTGCAGCGAAGCGTTTATGGATGAGAGACGTGGCGCGTGGTGCGTGGTGCGTGAAGCCGAAAAGGATCTCCTTTCCACGCTGGACACGACACGCACCACGCATCACGCATCAGGCCGTTTTCTGTCGCGCGTGACCTGCGCATGAAGCCGCTCTCTCGCACGTTCGATCCCGCGGCCTGGGCGTCGCTGCCGTTCCACTTCTGGTCGGTCGTGTTCTTCGCTCTCGGCTGCATGATCGGCAGCTTCCTCAACGTCTGCATCCACCGCATACCGCGTGGGATGAGCGTGGTGAAACCGCCGTCGCATTGCCCGCATTGCCACTACTCGATTCCTTGGTACCTCAACGTGCCGCTGTTTACCTGGCTCATCCTGCGTGGCAAGTGCGCCAACTGCCGCGCCCCAATCTCCGTCCGTTACTTCCTGGTCGAGTTGCTCACGGGCGTCGCGTTCCTCGCTTGCTGGCTGACGGCGGGCCGCGCGTCCCCCCTGCTGGCGCTCGCGTACTGCGTCGTGCTGTCGGGCTTCATCGTTGCCACCTTCGTCGACTTCGAACACTTCATCATCCCGGACGAGATCACCCTCGGCGGTATCGTGGCCGGAGTGCTCTGCTCGTTTGCAGTCCCCAAGTTGCACGGCGCCACGTCGGCCCCGGAAGCGCTGCTCAAGAGCGTTCTGGGCGCGGCGGTCGGCGCGGGAGTCGTTTACGCGGTCGTGAGAATCGGCAAAGTCCTCTTCGGCCGCCAGCACATCGAACTGCCGCCGGACACACGCGTTGTCTTCACCGAGACGGGCGTCGTGCTGCCGGACGAAGAAGTCCCATTCGAGGAGCTTTTCTACCGCAAGTCCGACGTCATCATGCTCGAGGCCAAGTCTGTTGAGCTGATCGACCGCTGCTACAAAGCCGTCACCGTCCGGCTGTTGCCGGAGAAACTGTTCATCGGCGAGGAGGAGGTGGACCCCGGAACCATTCCGCAGATGGAGGTCGTGACCGACCGAATCACGCTGCCGCGCGAGGCGATGGGGTTTGGCGACGTGAAGTTCATGGGCGCCATCGGCGCGTTTCTCGGCTGGCAGGCCACGTTGTTCTCGTTGATGGCCAGTTCGATTCTCGGCGCCGTCGTCGGGCTGACCCTCATCGCGTTGCGGAAGCAGGAATGGTCGAGCAAACTGCCTTACGGCCCTTACATCGCTGTCGCGGCGACGATTTGGATTTTCGTGGGCCAGCGACTATTGGACTGGTGGATTCGGCCGTAGGAGTTGGGCCGCATTTTTCTGTGCGGCCGTCCAGGACTGCGATTTAGTCGGGGGGTGAAAGCGCCGCCCTTCGTCATCAAACGGAAGATTCGCCTCGCCGATTTCAATCCTGGCTACTGCGGTGGCCTGGAGAAAGAGGAAACCAAACCGAAAACAGACCGGCTCGGCCAGCGAATCGGTGAGCTGCAGGATCTGCTCTACGCGAACTCCAGCCACGCCGTGCTGCTGATCTTTCAGGGCGTGGACGCCAGCGGCAAGGACGGTTCCGGGCGCAGCGTCCTGAAGCAGGTCAATCCGCTCGGGGTGGAAACGGCCAACTTCAAGGTTCCTTCGTCGGAGGAGCGCGCACACGATTACCTGTGGCGGGTGCACAAGGCGGCGCCGAGGTTGGGCAATATCGATTGGCCCGCTGGCACCTTGTCCCGGCGGATCGGAACTGGTATCGGGATCATGTCATCGCGCGCGCCGTGGTTACAGCGATGGAAGGACTCAAAATGAGGTGGCCCAAGCCGAAGGAGGATGTGTCCCAGATCCAGATCAGGTGAGAGAACATCATTGTTGGCGCAGCGTTGCGCCGCGGACAGAGCGCGCCAGGAACAATCGATCAGCGAGTGAGCCGACATGCGTTGGAATCATTGGCAAAGAACCATGGCAATAGGTAAGGCCCTCGCGGCGCGACGACCACAATTTGGCCTGGCCTGCGCGCTGCTGGTTGTCTGCTTGCGGTTGTCCTTGGTGGCGGTGGTCGGCGCGGCCCCGGCCCAGCCGGCGGAGAATCGAACGAACAATCCGGCGTCGTTCAAGCCGGACTTCGAGCCAAATATTCCGGTGTTGCTCCTGACGGCGCGCGGTTCGATCGACAAGGCGCAAAAGACTCCTTGCACACTAAGCATGATAGTTCCCGGTGCGCCGCCGCCGGGCGCTACGAATTCGTGGACTGGGGACGTGAAGCTGCACGGGGGCGTGTCGGTAGGGTTTCCGAAGCAATCCTATGGCATCACGCTGGCCGCGCCGGTGCGACTGCTCGACTTGCGCGAAAGCGCGCATTGGGTGCTCAACGCCGCGTTCATCGACCGCTCGCTCATGCGGCACAAGCTCTCCTACGATTTATTCCGGTCGCTGGATACGCCGGGCGCCCGGCGATTCGCGGCGGGAAGCCGGTTTGTCGAAGTCTATCTCAATGGCGATTACCGCGGGGCGTATTTGCTGATGGAACGGGTCGACCGGCAATTGCTGGAGTTGCGCCGCTTCGGGAGCAACGAGACGAGTCACGCGTGCATTTACAAGGCGGTGGATCATGCGGCGAATTTCGGCCAGCCGGGGCACGCGGGCTACGAGCAGCGGGAGCCGGACGCCCTGGTGAAGGAGTATTGGCAGCCGCTGGATCAATTCGACGGGTTCGTGAGCCGGGCGCGGGACCCGGAGTTTTTCGATCTACAGAACGGCATCGGCTCGCGGCTGGACCTGGCCAACGCGACCGATTTTTACCTGCTGGTGTTGTTGACGAGCAATCAGGATGGCATCACGAAGAATTTCATCATCGCCCGCGACGCAGTGCAGGAGGGTTTGCCGAAGCCGAGTTTCTTTTTCGCGCCGTGGGATTATGACGCCACGTTTGGGAGGAATTGGGACGCCACGGTGGTGGCGCCGACGGCCTGGTTGTCGAACCATCTGTTCGATCGGTTGATGGGGGATCGAGTGTATCGGGAACGATTCGCGCGGCGCTGGAAGGAACTGCGCGAACGGCAATTCTCGGCCAAATCGATTCAAGCGATGATCGAGAGCAATGCGCACACGCTGGGCGACGCGGCGCGGCGCAACGCGGCCCGATGGCACCCGGCTGCCGGGCATTACCCGGATCGACTCTCTTTCGATCAGGACGTGGCGCAAATGAAGGCCTGGATCGAAGCGCGCCTCCAATGGCTGGACGGGGAGATTCAACGGCGAATGGCACCGGCGCCATGACCCGGCGCGGGTCGACCTGTTCTACCACTTCAACGCCTGCAAGCGTCTCGCGACTTCTTCCGCGTTGGCCCGGCTGTTGAAGGCGCTGATGCGGAAGTACCCTTCGCCCTTCGACCCGAAGCCGCTGCCCGGGGTGATCACCACGTTGGCGTCGTTCAAGATCCGGTCGAACGCCTCCCAGCTCGTGACTCCCTTCGGCGTTTGCGCCCAGATGTAAGGCGCGTTCGCGCCGCCGTGGACCGTCAAACCCGCCGCCTTCGCGCCGGCCACGAGCCCTTTCGCGTTGCCCATGTAGTGATCGATCAGGGCGCGCACCTGCTTCTTCCCCTCGGAGGAGTAGAGCGCCTCGGCCGCCCGTTGCACGGGATACGACACGCCATTAAACTTCGTGCTCATGCGCCGGTGCCAGAGCGGGTGCAGGCTGGTGAACTTGCCGTCGCTCGTGGACGCCAGGAGCGACCTGGGCACGACCGTGAACGCGCAGCGCAGCCCGGTGAAGCCGCCTTGCTTGGAAAAACTGCGGAATTCGATGGCGCACTCGCCCGCGCCGGGGATTTCGTAAATCGATCGCGGCGAAGCGGGGTCACTGATGTACGCCTCGTAGGCGGCGTCGTAGAGAAGGATCGCCTTGTGCTTCAGCGCGTATTCGACCCACGCCGCGAGCTGCGCGCGGGAGGCGGTGGCGCCGGTGGGATTGTTCGGAGAGCAAAGGTAAACCAGATCCACCGCCTTGGCCGGCGGCTCAGGCACAAAACCGTTCGATGGCGTGCACGGCAGGTAAACGACGCCCCCATACGCCCCGGTGTCGTCCGCCGAACCGGTGTGCCCGGCCATGACGTTCGTGTCGACGTAAACCGGGTAAACGGGATCGGTGATGGCGATCCGATTCTGCGGCCCGAGCACGTCGAGGATATTCCCGCAATCGCCCTTCGAGCCGTCGCTGACGAAAATCTCGTCCTCCGCCACTTCCAGTCCACGATCGCGGTAGTCGTTCCTGGCGATGGCGGCCCGGAGGAATTCGTAGCCCTGCTCCGGCCCGTAGCCGCGAAAGGTTTCCCGCACCGCCAGTTCGTCCACGGCCTTGTGCAACGCGGCGATGACCGCCGCTGGGAGCGGCTCGGTCACATCCCCGATGCCGCATCGGATGAGACGTTTGGCGGCCTCGGGGTTCGCATCGCAAAAAGCTTTCACGCGCCGGCCGATTTCGGGGAAGAGGTAGCCGGCTTTGAGCTTGAGGTAGTTTTCGTTCAGGTAGGCCATGGTCTGGCGGAGTAATCAGTAATCAGTAATCAGTAATCAGTAATCAGTGTTCAGTATTCAGTCGAAGCCAGGCCGGGGGTGCGCCGGCAAATCAGAACGCGGACGGTAACCAACTGGCCGTCGCGGCGCAAGCGCCGGCACATATCGCATTTCGGATTGCGGATTGCGGATTGCGGATTGGCAACCGGACAACTTTCCATCAATCCGCAATCCGCAATCTCCAATCGCAATACATGGCGCCGCGCTTGCCGAGGCGCGGCGAACCTGTTGAACTGGCCGCGATGGCACACGATGCGACTCTCCAACCCGCCACGACGACAGGTGCCGCCGCGCCAGCGCCGCGCAACTACGAGATCCTTCCGAAGCCCACTCCGGACGGCACGGATCTCGGCACCGAGCTGCTCGAGGTCGCGATGGGGCCGCATCATCCGTCGACCCACGGCGTGTTCCGGATGGACGTGGTGCTGGACGGCGAAGTGGTCGTGAAGCTCAAGCCCGTCTTCGGTTACCTTCACCGCAATCACGAAAAAATCGCCGAGACCACGAGCTATCTCGGGTCGATGCCTTATACGGACCGGCTCGACTACTTCTGTTCGCTGACGAACAATTGGGCCTACGCGCTGGCGGTGGAAAAGCTCGCCGGCTTGCAGCCGCCCGAGCGCGCCGAGTTCATCCGCATTATTACCGCCGAACTCACCCGGCTCCAGAACCACACCTGCCTGTGCGGCTTCTTGCTCCAGGACATGGGCGCGCTCGGCACACCGCTGATGTACGCGTTCCGCGAGCGCGAAAAGATTCTCGATCTCTTCGAGGAGCTCACGGGGGCGCGGATGATGTGCAATTACATGCGCTTCGGCGGCTGCCGGGTAGACCTGCCCGCTGGCTGGCTGGAGGAGGCCAAGAAGGTCGTCGCCGGCTTCCCCCGGTTCCTCGACGAGTACGAAAACCTGCTCACGACGAACGAAATCCTGATGGCCCGGACGCAAGGCGTCGGCCGGCTTTCGCGCGAGATGGCCGTCAACGCCAGCGTCACCGGCCCGATGCTGCGGGCTTGCGGGGTCGACTACGATCTGCGGAAGGTGGACCGTTATGGCCTCTACGGACGATTCAACTTCCGCGTGCCGCTGGGCGAGCACGGCGACGTTTACGATCGTTACATGATTCGCATTCTCGAAATGCGCGAGAGCTTGAAGATCCTTGAGGAGGCGCTGAAAGAAATTCCCGAGGGACCGATCCTCGATCCGAAAGCCAGGCTGCGCGGCTTTCGGCCCAAGGCGGGCGAAGCCTACGGCCGCATCGAGGCGCCCA
>DASTLJ010000132.1:0-17775 GCA_035715125.1 Verrucomicrobiia bacterium | reverse complement strand
CCACCCACTGGCATCGGCTGAATAAAGACACCGTCCGCCAGCTTCAGGTCGTCAAGCTGCGCCGCTACTTGCGCGACGTGGTCGCGCCCTTCTCCGCCTATTACCGGGAGATGTTTCAGGCCCGTGGTCTCAGCGCCGAATCGTTCCACTCGGTCGAAGACCTCGAACAATTGCCGCTGACCACCAAGGCCGATCTGGTCAGCACGCCCGAGCATCCGCAGCGGGCCAAAGACTTCCTGCTCCTACCCGATGAACGCATCCTCACGCGCCGGGCTTCGACGGTCCTTCGCGCCCTGCTCCACGGCCGCGAGTCGGTCAAGCGCGGCTTCGAGCGCGAGTTCCGCCCTATTTTCATGACGAGCACCACCGGCCGGTCCGCCGATCCGGTCCCATTCCTTTACACGCTGCATGACCTCGACGTGCTTCAGACCGCGGGCAGCCGCCTCATGGAGGTCTGCAATGCCCGCACCGATTTCCGGCTCGTGAACATGTTTCCGTACGCGCCGCACCTGGCGTTCTGGCAGACGCATTACGCCTCGACGGCGTTCGGCATCTTCACCGTCGGCACCGGTGGCGGCAAAGTGCTCGGCACCGACGGCAATCTGCGCCTCATTCAGAAAATCCAGCCCGATGTGCTCATCGGGATGCCGACGTTCCTCTATCACGTCCTGCAATACGCCGTGGAAGAGGGCATGCGGTGCACCAACCTCAAGCGCCTGGTTCTGGGCGGCGAGAAAGCCGCCGAAGGCATCCGCCGCAAGCTGCGCAGCCTCGCCGCCAAGCTTGGCTCGCCGCAGGTCGACGTGCTGGCCACCTACGGTTTCACCGAAGCCAAGATGGCCTGGGCCGAGTGCCCGTTCCCCGCCGACGCCGCGGCCTCCGGCTACCACCTCTATCCCGATCTAGGCATCGTGGAAATCGTCGACCCGAAGACCGGCCTCGTGCTTGGCGAAGGAGAGCCGGGCGAGATTGTTTTCACGCCGCTCGAAGCCCGCGGCAGCGTGGTTCTCCGCTACCGCACCGGCGACCTCGTCGAAGGCGGCCTCGTCTATGGGCCGTGCCCGCACTGCGGCCGCACGATGCCGCGGCTGCTCGGCAAGATTTCCCGCAGTTCCGAATTCAAGGCGATGCAGCTCGACAAAATCAAGGGCACGCTCGTCGATTTCAACCAGCTTGAGACCATCCTGGACGACGCCTCCTGCGTCATCTCCTGGCAGCTCGAAATCCGCAAGGCCAACGACGACCCGATGGAGCTGGACGAACTCATCCTTCATGTCCGCAAGAACCCCGACGTGTCTGACGACAAAGTCACGCGCGAGTTGAACAGCCGCTGCCTGGAGCGAATCGAGATTCGCCCGAACCGCATCGTTTTCCACGATGCAGACGAAATGAGCGAACTGCTCGGCATCGGCCGGTTGCTGAAGGAACAAAAGGTCGCTGACAACCGCCCGAAAGGCGCGGCCGTCGGCACCACTAAATCCGTTTCCACAGCGCCCCCGGACCCGGCGGTCAGCACCGTCACTTCCGATGCCTCCAGCGCTTCCAATGTTGAGGTGAAATCATGAACACTCCCCGACTCGTCATCATCGACGGCGTCCGCACGCCCTTCTGCAAGATGGGCAGCGAACTCGCCCGCCTCGGCGCGGACGAACTCGGACGCATCGCCGCCCAGGCGCTGCTTACCCGCACCGGCGTCAACCCTGCGGTCATCGACGAAGTTATCTTCGGCTGCGTGGGCCAGCCCGCCGACGCCGCGAACGTCGCCCGCGTCATCGCGTTGCGCGCGGGTGTCCCCGAGCACGTCCCGGCCTTCACCGTCCATCGCAACTGTGCCTCCGGCATGGAAGCGTTCACGCAGGCTTACGAGAAGATGTGCGCCGGTCGCGGCGAGGTTTTCCTCGTCGGCGGCGCGGAAAGCATGTCGAAGTATCCGCTGCAATACTCCGAAGCCGCCGCGGCGAAATTCGCGAAGCTCGGCCGGGCCAAATCGCTCGGCCAGCGCCTGGGCGCGTTCCTCAAATTCCGCCCGTCGGACCTCTTCAACCCGCGCGTCACGCTCCTGCTCGGCCTCACCGACCCGGTCTGTGCGCTCAACATGGGCGAAACGGCGGAGGTCCTCGCGCGCGAGCACGAAATCTGCCGCGAAAAGCAGGACGCCTTCGCCGTCGAGTCGCACGCCCGCGCCCTGGCGGCGCGCGACAAACTGGCCGAGGAGATCTGCCCGGTCTATCCGCCGTGGACGCGGGAAGTCGTCACGAACGACAATGGCCCGCGCAAGGACTCGACGCCCGAGGCGCTCGCAAAGCTCCGGCCCGTGTTCGACAAGCGCAACGGCACGGTCACCGCCGGCAATTCGTCGCAAATCACCGACGGGGCCGTCGCGCTGCTCGTGATGACGGAGCAGAAGGCCGCGCAGCTTGGGCTCAGCCCCATCGGCGCGCTCACGGGCTACGCCTATGCCGGCTGCGATCCGCAACGGATGGGCCTCGGCCCGGTCTTTGCGATGGCCAGGGCCGAGGAGCAACTGGGCATGACGCTCGATCACGCCGACCTCATCGAAATCAACGAGGCCTTCGCCGCCCAAGTGCTCGCTTGCCTGCGCTGCCTCAAGAGCGACGAGTTCGCCCGCAAGTTCCTCAAGCGGGAGCGCCATCTCGGCAAAATCGAACGCGACCGCCTCAACGTGAACGGCGGCGCCATTGCCCTCGGCCATCCCGTCGGCGCGACCGGCGCGCGATTGATTCTGACCAGCCTGAAAGAACTCGCCCGCCGTGACCAGAAGCGCGCACTCGTCAGCCTCTGCGTCGGCGGCGGTCAGGGCGCGGCGATATGGCTCGAACGGATGTAACACGATCATGACCACCACCGACGCCCCCAAAACTCCCGCTCGCCCGGAGCCGGCTTCTCCGGTATCCACTGCACCCATGACCGAACGGATTCGCCGCCACATCACCGAAGACAACGTTTGCGTCCTGACTTTCGACCGGCCGGACTCCGCCGCGAACATCTTCGATCGCGACACCCTTGAGGAACTCAGTCAGCACCTCGACGTCATCGCCGCCAGCCCGAACCTCAAGGGCCTCGTCCTGGCCAGTGCCAAGCCCTCCATCTTCATCGCGGGCGCGGACCTCGGCTCGTTCTCCAAGGCCACCCGCCCCGAAGACCTCAGCGATCTCATCGAGCTCGGCCAGACCCTCTTCAATCGCCTCAGCGCCCTGTCGATCCCAACCGTCGCGGCGATTCATGGCGCGTGCGTCGGTGGCGGCTACGAAATCTGCCTCGCGTGCGACGCCCGCATCGCTTCGCCGGACAAGGCCACAAAAATCGGCCTGCCCGAGACGCAACTCGGCCTCATCCCCGCGTGGGGTGGCTCGACGCGCTTGCCGCGGCTCATCGGCGTGCCCAAGGCGCTCGACATCATCCTCGCCGGCAAGACACTCGCCGCAAAACCCGCGCTCAAGTGCGGCATGATCGACGACATCGTTCCGCGCGAATACCTCGTCGATAAAGCCAGCCAGATGATTCTCACCCGTGGCGCGGGCCTGAGCGAGCGCAAGCGCGGATTCTCGCAAGCAATGCTAAGCACAGGCCTCGCCGCTCGCCTCATCGCCGGCCGGGTCGAAAAGATGCTCTACAAGAAGACGCGCGGCCATTATCCCGCGCCGTTCAAGGCGCTCGAGGTCGTCACGCGCGGCATTTCGCGCTCCGTGGAGGAGTCCCTCGCGCTCGAACGCGACGCCATTGTCGAACTGGCCCGCGGCGATGTTACCCGCAATTTAATCCGCATCTTCTTCCTCCAGGAGCGTGCGAAGAAACTTTCCGGCGTGCCCGGCGATGACAAAGCGAAGGTCGAAAAGGTGAAACAGGTCGCGGTCATCGGCGCCGGCGTCATGGGCGCCGGCATCGCGCAATGGGCCAGCACGCGCGAGCTCTCCGTGATCCTGCGGGACATCAATCACGACGCCGTCGCCAATGGCCTGGCTGGCATCAGGAAGCTCTTCGAAGCCGGCGTGAAGCGCTATGCCCTCACCGCGGTCGAGGCCCGCGCGGGCATGGACCGCATCGCCCCGAGCGCCACCGATGTCCCGTTGACCGGCGCCGACATCGTGATCGAAGCCGCCGTCGAGAAAATGGAGTTGAAGAAACAGCTTTTTGCGCGGCTCGATGAACTGGCCGGCCCGAAGACGATTCTGGCCACCAACACCTCCGCGCTTTCGATTAGCGAGATCGCCGCGGCCACGAAACACCCCGAGCGCGTGGTCGGTATTCACTTCTTCAATCCCGTGCACCGGATGCAGCTCGTCGAGGTAATCGCCGGCCGCCAGACCTCTCCCGAAGTCGTGCGGCGCGCGGTGAAGTTCGTGCAGCAGATCGGCAAGCTGCCGGTGGCCTGCAAGGACAGCCCCGGGTTCCTCGTGAACCGCATTCTCATGCCCTACCTCATCGAGGCCGGGCGCTTGTTCGCCTGCGGCGCGCGCATCGAGGACATCGACGAGTGCATGCTGGATTTCGGAATGCCGATGGGACCCCTGCGCCTCATCGACGAAGTCGGCCTCGACGTGTGCAATCACGTCGCCACGGACCTGGCGACCAAGTTCAGCGACCGCATGGAGTCGCCGGCCGTGCTGGAGAAAATGGTTGCCGACAAGCTGCTCGGGAAGAAATCCGGCCGCGGCTTCTACGTTCATGCCAAAGGCGCCCGCGAGCCGGGCGTCAACCCCGACATCGACCACTATCACCACGACGCCTCTTGCGCGAAACTCTCGCGCGACGAACTACAGATGCGCATGGTGCTGTTGATGCTCAACGAAGCCGCACGCTGTCTGGAGGAAGGCGTCGCCGCCGAGGCGGCGGACGTGGACTTTGGGATGATCATGGGCACGGGCTTCGCGCCGTTCCGAGGCGGGCCGCTGCGCTTCGCGGACTCGACCGGGATCAAACAGCTTGTGGATGATATGAAGGCGCTGGCCGGCAAGGGCGAGCTGCGGTTCACACCGTGCAACCTCCTCCAGACGATGGCCGGGACGAGCCGCGCGTTTTACGACAAGTAATTTTCCGCCGATAGGAGAGAAGAACATGAGCACACTCAATAGCGCTCCGCCGGAACCCGAGATTAAACCGCACGCCGAAGAGGCCACGTCCGTCATCGACACCTCGAAGATGAACGAGGGCCAGCGCGCCGCGCTCGAACTCACCGAAGCCGCGCGCGAAGTGCCGCGGGACAAGCAGAGCTTCGGGGCCGGGCTGTACATGGGCCGGTGCGATTTCCAAAGCGTCTTCCCCTTCCCCGAACAAAGCCCGACCGACAAGGACCAGGGCGACGCGTTCCTCGAACGGCTGGAGAAGTTTCTCCGGGAGAAGGTCGACCCCGACGCCATCGACCGGACCGGCGAAATTCCCGACGACGTCATCGCCGAATTGGGCCGCATGGGCGCCTTCGGCATCAAAGTCGCCACGCAATACGGCGGCCTGGGCCTGTCGCAGACCAATTACTCGCGCGCCGCGATGCTGCTCGGCAGCTACGACGGAAACCTCACCGCGCTCATCTCCGCCCACCAGTCCATCGGCGTGCCGCAACCGCTCATCCTCTTCGGCACCGAGGAGCAGAAGAAGAAATTCCTCCCCCGCGTCGCCACGGGCGAAATCTCCGCCTTCGCGCTGACCGAACAAGGCGTCGGCTCCGACCCGGCCACGATGACCACGCGCGCCGAGCCGACGGCCGACGGAAAGTATTTCACGATCAACGGCGAGAAGCTTTGGTGCACCAACGGCGTCAAGGCCGGTGTTATCGTCGTCATGGCGCAGACGCCGCCCAAGGTCGTCAATGGGAAGGAAAAGAAGCAGGTCACCGCGTTCATCGTGGACATGGACACGCCGGGGGTCGAGGTGACGCACCGCTGCCATTTTATGGGCCTGCGCGCGCTTTACAACGGCGTGGTGAAGTTCACCAACGCTGTCGTCCCGCGCGAGAACATCATCTGGGGGGAGGGCAAGGGCCTGCGCGTCGCGCTCAGCACGCTCAATACTGGCCGCCTCACGCTGCCCGCCGCGTGCACCGGCGCGTCGAAGATGTGCCTGCGCATCGTCAAAAAATGGGCCAACGAGCGCGTGCAATGGGGCGCCGCCATCGGCAAGCACGCCGCCATCGCCGACAAGATTGCGCGCATGGCCGCGAACACCTTCGCCATGGAGTCGATGACCCTGCTCGTCGCCAGCATGGTGGACCGCGACAAGAAGGCCGACATTCGCCTCGAAGCCGCCATCGCCAAGATGTGGGGCACCGAGGAGGCCTGGCGCATCGTGGATGACACGATGCAAATCCGCGGCGGCCGGGGCTACGAGACCGCCGATTCCCTGAAGGCCCGCGGCGAGGAACCCGTCGCCGTCGAGCGCGCCATGCGCGATTGCCGCATCAATACCATTTTCGAAGGCAGCAGCGAGATCATGCGCCTGTTCATCGCGCGCGAAATGCTCGACCCGCACCTCAAGGTCAGCGGGGCCATCTTCGACACGCGCAAGCCGTTCGGCGAAAGACTCAAGGCCGCGCTCAAGGCCGGGCTGTTCTACGCCGGTTGGTATCCGAAGCAATGGCTGCCCTTCGGTTCGGGCGTGCCCTCGGGCGTGCCCGGCAAGCTCGCGGCGCACCTCCGCTATGCCTCAAGGGCCAGCCGCAAGCTCGCACGCCGACTGTTCCACGCAATGGCCCGGCTCGGCCCGAAGCTGGAGCGCGAACAAGTGCTTCTCGGCCGCTTCGTCGAGATCGGCGCCGAAATCTTCGCCACCACCGCCACCTGCTCGCGCGCCGCGTCGCTGATGAAATCGGGCACTGAGACGGAGGCCGCCGAAGTCCTCCAGCTCGCCGACTATTTCTGCGCCTCCGCCCGACTGCGCATCGAACGGCATTTCGACGGCCTTGGCCGCAACACCGACCGCCAGGGCTACAAAGTGGCGCAAACAATTCTGAATTCGCATGTGAAGGCGCTGGAAGAGGGCATCGTGGGTGGCTGAAGCAGCCGAGTCCCGCGGCTGTTCACGCGCCCGCTCTTGCGGCGGCGAACAGAACGCCTCCTCGCATACCGCGGCAAGGATTGCCTAATCTGATTGTGGAAGATTCAAGGATTGCGCAGTAGTGCCTTTCTGCGTGAATTCAATTTTCAACAGCCAAACCGCCTGAGATCGTTCCCACAATTGGCTGCCCTTCTTGCGCCACTCCAACCTCAGTTCCGTTTCCCCGACTGCTACAATCGCGAGCCCTTTCACTCGCTGCCGTGCTTTCCTTGCCTGGGGTTTGATATTGAAAGTCTTCGAGTAAGCAAAATCAACACCATCTACGATTGCGATGAGTCGCGACTCAAATTCAGCGTTCACGTCCTCTTGCGAGAACCGCCAGTATGCGTGCACCTGAAACCGCGTTCGAATTGGCTGTTCGACGGTTGGAGGTTCCTCGCCTTCTAGCGCAATTCTTTCGATCAAGCCAAACAGCGACCAATTATTTGTGTATTGATCCAGTGAAGATCCCTCGGATACCGCAAGAAAGTAGCAACGAGGCATTCGGATCAGGCGGCCAGTTCGACGTCCGTGCTGTCCAGCGAGTCTTCGCAGACAGATGTGGGTGGGATGGCCAGCACTGAAAAGCTTTCGGTTCCAACTGTATCGGATGAGGTGCAAATGCAAATTTCGGAAATCTCGTCTTCCGGCTTGTCACTGGCCGCCTCAGTCTCGGTGGCCAGGATATTGGCGGCTCGTTCTTGAAACAGCCGTCTCGCAAGGGCGCTAATCCACGTTAGTGGAGGCTGATCGTTGAGGGACAATTCAACCAGCAACTCGGAAGCCGCTTCCGATGGAGTCTCGCTGCAAATCGCGACGATAATTGCCAATTCCACTTCTTCCAGATCTCGCTGCTTTTTCGCAGCCAACCGCGCCCTCAATTCCTTGGCTCGGTTCAGCATCTCCTTCAGACTCACCAGGCCAGACTCGAATCGATTTCGCAAAGCCGTCTCATGAGCAAGTTGCGCCGCCATTCGCATGTAATGGCTCACTGAGCTCGACGCAAGCAACAAAAAGGCTCCGTCGCCAAGTATCGCTTCCTCAATCCAAAGACTCTGTTTGCTCATCGCTTTAAGCGCCAGTACTCTATCGTGCAATTACCGTACGGGCAAACTTTCTCGCGGTGCTCGTATTCCTCAAGCGCGCCCCATTTGCTCCACACAAAAACTATCCGCACTGAAGAGATGTCTTCTATTCGACTGACGAACCCAGTGTGCTCGATCTCACCGGTATCGGAACGGTACACAATAATGTCGCCGGTTTGCGGTAAACTCGAAATCTTCTCGTACACATCCCTTGTCAGCAAGTCATCGATCACCCCTTCATCAAACAGCCCGACGGTTGGCACATTCGTCCTGCGACTCGCGAAAACCAAACCATGACAGTTGTACCGTCCTGATGGTGGACCCAAGGGACGTGCCTCGGCCAGGATCAGATTGCCCCGCCGCAAGCTCCGTCTTTGCACTGCCACCATGGCCGGGCTCGGATCGAATTCAATGGAATTCGAGACATCACTTCCGTCGTAGGTCTGGACCGTGATGGACCGGCCGGGCCGTGGATTCATTTCGCTCTGGGAAGCTTTACATCCTGATAAACCCGCCCGCAAGCGAGGAATTCCGCCGTACTCGAGCATGCTCCGCAGTAGTGGATCCGCCGCTCCTCACCGCAAATTCTCCTCCAACACTCGATACGCCCGCTCGCGCATGTCGGCGGGGAAGCGGTGGTCGCAATCGGGATGGATCACTTGCAGGCGCTCGGGCATGCCATACAGGCCATAGACCTGCCACGCTGCCTTCGCCACTTCGTCCACGCTCGTCCAGCGAAAGTTCGCGTCGCCTATCGGCGCGTTGATGAAACAGGCGCGCGGAGCCAGGGCGCCGATCAGTTCGTGGAAGTCGAACGGGATTTCGGCCAGGCGCCCGGCATAACTCGTCAGCGCCGGCATATAGCGAAGCTGGCACCAGCCGTGCTCGGGTTGCCACACCTTCGGGTCGCCGCGGTAGTAGTCGAGGAACGAATCCAGACCGCAGCTTGAGACGACGACCTTGATGCGCTCGTCGAACACCGCGGTGAAAACGCTGTTGTGCCCGCCCAGCGAGTGGCCAATCGCCCCAAAGCCGCGGTTGGTGCGCACGAACGGCAGCGACGCCAGCAGGTCCAGTCCGCGCATGTTGTCCCACACGCCTTTCAACGTGCCGCTCCGCCAGCCGAGGGCGCGGACGTCGGGCTGGTAGTTGGCAAGCATCGGGTACGGCGGCGCGAGCACCACGAAGCCGTGCCGGACAAGCTCGACGCCGTATTCGTCGTTAGGAGAATTGCCGAGTCCTACGACAACCTTTTGGCCTGCGCTATGAGTCTGATGCAAGGCCAGCACGGCCGGCAGCTTCGTTTTCTTGTTCGCCAACGCAATTTTCGGAATGAGCAAATAAGCCGGCACGCGCGAGCCGGGCTCGGAGGCATAGCTGATCTGGCGTCTCACGTACTCGCCGCAATCCACTTCCTCCTCAGTCTTCAAGTCGAGCGGGACGCGCCTCTCCTTGCCCGGCATCGGACCCATGATCTTCTCCATCCCGGCAAGGATCTGAGCGCGCCGCTTCTGCCAGTCGGCCGTAGTCTTGACAGGCACGATGGAGCCGTCGGAGCGAGCGTAGCAGAGGAGGTTGGTGCGCGGGAGGCCCGCGGCGGCGCTGGCGCAGGCCGCGACGGCTATGATCGCGATAACAAGCGCTCGACTAAAAGAACCACAGCAACCATGAATGGACACGAATGAACACGAATTGAGACCGGAGATGGCATTATTGATCGGTCCGTTCCATTCGTGTTCATTCGTGTCCATTCGTGGTTTCCTCCCTTACTGCGCCGCCTTTCGTATCTCCGCCGCGCGGCACAGCTTGAGGATGCCGTAGTCGTATTTGCCTCGCAGCGCGCCATAGACGGGGCCGAGCTTCTCCATGCCTTCCTTGGCGAACACCGCGGCGACTTCGGCCTGAATCTCCGGTGTGACGAAGGGCGAGATGTCCACCGCCTCGCCCGCTTCGAAGGCGTCTGCGAGATGGCCGAGAACGGTGGAAGGAATGATCTCGCGCTGCTTCGCGATGGCGGCCACCGAATGGCCCCCGCGGTAAAGCTGGAGCGTTGCGAGCACGGTCCCGGTCAGCTTCGAGCCGCGCGGGACGGGCACGCGCGGCGCGTCGAAGGCATCGTCGGCGAACATCTGGCGTGAGTTCGAGGCGAGGTAGCCGGCAATCTCGTGGAGGAAGACCGCGCCGAACTCGCGCAGTTTCGCGTCACCCACGCCGTTGATGCGGAGGAATTCGCGGTCGTTCGCGGGGTAATTGCGCGCCATCTGCCGCAGCGCCACGTCGGAGAAGACGATGTAGGGGGGCACCCCGCGTTCGTCGGCGAGGCGCTTGCGCAGCGCGCGCAGGCGGTCGAAGAGCTTCTCGTCGCAGCGGATTTCGCCGGCGCGCGGAATCTTCGTGGACTCCGGCGCCTTCATCGGTTTTGTAAGTTGGACGGGCTTGCGCTCGCGCAGGAGCCGGCGGCCATCGTCGGTGAGCTCGACCACGTTGAAGCGCGCTTCATCCTGCCGGGCGAAGCCAAGGCGGATCAGCTCGCGGCCGATCGCGCCCCATTCGGGCCGCGTGAACTCCCTGCCGATGCCGTAGGTCGAGAGTTGTTCGTGGCCCCACTGGCGGACCTTCGCCGTGTCCGCGCCGGTGAGCACTTCGAGGACGTGGTTCAGCCCGACGCCGAACCCGCTGCGCTCGCGGATGCGATAGACGCAGGAGAGAAATTTCTGCGCGGCGAGCGTGCCGTCCCACCTCTCACGCGGGCTGAGACAGTTGTCGCACGCGCCGCAATTGTCGTCGGGAAACTGTTCGCTGAAGTAGTCGAGCAAAGCCGCGCGGCGGCAACTGGCGCACTCGGCGTAATGGAGCATCTGCTGCAATTGCTGCTCGGCGATCTGGCGTTCCTTCGCGTCGGGTTTCTCGGCGATGAACTGGCGCTGCTTCACCACGTCGCCGGCGCTGAACAGGAGGAGACATTCACTCGGCAGCCCGTCGCGGCCGGCGCGGCCCGTCTCCTGGTAATAACCCTCGACGTTTTTGGGCAGGTCGTAATGGATGACGAAGCGGACATTGGGCTTGTTGATGCCCATGCCGAACGCGATGGTGGCGCAAATGACGCGCACCTCGTCGCGAAGGAAGAGCTCCTGGTGCTTCGTTCGGTCTCCTTTCTCCATGCCGGCGTGATACGGGCGCGCCTGCACGCCGTCGGCCGTGAGTTTCGCGGCGAGCGCCTCGGCGCCCTTGCGGCTCTGGCAGTAGATGATGCCGCTCTCGTCCCGCCGCGCGCCGACGAACTCCAGCGTCTGCTCGTAAGCCTTCACCCTGGGGAAGACGCGGTAGGTGAGGTTCGGCCGGTTGAAGCTGGCGACGTAGCAGCGCGGGTCGCGCAAGTGCAGTTGGCTGACGATGTCCCCGCGCACGCGCTCCGTCGCCGTGGCGGTGAGCGCCATGAACGGCACATCGGGGAACAGCGGATGCAGTGTCGCTAACTGGCGGTACTCGGGCCGAAAGTCGTGCCCCCATTCGCTGATGCAGTGCGCCTCGTCCACCGCGATGAGGTTGACCTTCCAGCGCTTCAGGTCATCGAGGAATCCCGATAACATGAGCCGCTCGGGCGCGACGTAGAGCAGGCGGAACTCGCCGTTGTGCAGGCCACGAAGCCGCGGTCGCGACTCGCCGGGCGCGAGCGAGGAATTCAGGAACGTCGCCGGGATGCCGCTGGCCGTCAGTGCATCAACTTGGTCCTTCATAAGCGCGATCAGTGGCGAGACGACGACCGTCAGGCCGGGCCTGATGAGCGCCGGAAGCTGGAAACAGAGCGATTTGCCGCCGCCCGTCGGCAGCAGCGCGAACACGTCGCGTCCGTCAAGCGTATCGCGAATGATTTCCTCCTGAAGCGGCCGGAACGACGCGAAACCGAATCGGTGCTTGAGCGTATCGAGGAGATCAACGGGCGCCGGGTTCATGTGGAATCGAATTGTTAGCCGACGCTCCACAACGAGGCAACGGCATTCGCCGGGTCCTGTTCAACAAGGGCACATCTGAAAGTAACACCACGGTCGAAGTCGCGGCGGGAAAGTAGGGCGGGCGTCTCGCCTGCCCAGCCGCGCCGAAAGGCGCGGCTCTCGCACGACCAAGGCCTCGCTTCGCTCGGCCGGGCAGGCGAGACGCCCGCCCTACGTTGGCGGTACTGGCAAGATCCACCCTTGCTCGCCAGTCAGCTTGCTTCGCCGGCAGCCGCGCTGGATGTATGCCGGTGTCATGGCTTGTGAAGCCGGTAAATCTTCTGCGTTGGAGGGAACGTATTGGTCACCACCTTTTTAGTGCCCACGACTGTCGGTGGCGGAGACGCCAGCACCCAGTTCACAGTCGCCAGGTTGGTGTTGCATTCGAGATTGAAAGCGGCGGTGTCGTTGGTCGGCCAGAGCAGGCGCACCGCATTGGTGGAGACGCGCTCGATTTCGAGCGCGACAATCCGCGTGAGCACCACGTCATTGCCGTTGCCGCCGGCGTAGTTGATCTGGAATTGAGTTGTGCCCACCACGAATGTCGCGCCCTGCGGCAGTCCACTGAATCTACCCGCGACCGCGTCGACGCCATCGTTGTTGATAATCGTGAAACTGTCGCCGAGGGCGGGCGTGAAACCGAGCGTGACGGAGAGCACGGCGTTGTTGAGCGCCACCGAACCGTTGACGCTGAGTTGGTCGTAGCTGCCGCCGGGTGTCGTGCCGTTCAACTCAACCGCCAAAGTGGTTGAAGCTTTCAGCGCGACATTGCTGCACGTCAGAATTCCGGGACTGCCGCCCGGGCTGAGCAGGATCGAGCCGGGACCGCCGTTGCCGACGGCTGTGAGCGTTCCCACCGTGCCAATGCCCTTCAGCGCGCCGGCACCCAGGACCACCGGGCTGGCCGGCTGCGAGCCATTGATCTGCAGCGTGCCGGCACTGAGCGCAGTGGCGCCGGTGTAGGTATTGTTCGCCGTGAGCGTGAGGAGTCCCGCGCCGGTCTTTAACACTCCGCCAGTCCCGCTGATCACGCCTTGTGCCCGGGCCTCCGATGCGGAGCTGACGTCAAACCTCAGGCCCTTTCCGTTCAGGTTAATGGTGCCGGGCAGGAAAATAGTTCCAACCGGGTTCAGCACCGTGAAGGTCTGGTTGGAGTTCAGGAGGAGCGAATTGTTGACCGTATGATCGATCGAGTTGCCGCTGTTGTTTTCCACGCGCAGGCCCGCGTTCAGGGCGATGGTGTTGCCACTGACGTTGTAACCTGCGCCCCCTCCGCCGCGGAATTCAATCGAGTCGAACGTGGTGCCGTCCGGAAAATCATTGTTGTTATTGGGATGTCGTTGTCCGGACATGAACAGCAGCGAGTCGCCCGGATTGGGCGCGATGTTGCCTGCCCAGTTAACTGACGTAGTCCACTTGTTGTCCATCGAGGCGTCGCCGTCCCATTCGCGCAAAGCGGCGTGGGCGGATGCCTTCGGCCACAGCAAGGACAAGCCGGCGAGTGCGATGAGCGCGAGCTTGGCTTTCATAACCTGATTGGGATTCTCCGCCTTCTAGGGTTCAGCCAAGCGCTTTTTCCACTTGGCAAGCTGACGGGCGACTTCCCGCGTGCCGGGGGCGCCGGGGAGGTTGCGGCGGGAGAGGGCCCGCTTGAGATCGAAAAGGCGCTTCACGTCGGGAGCGAACTTCGGCTCGACGCCACGCAACTCGGCGAGGGTCAGGTGATTGAGCGGTTTGCCCAGTTTTTCCGCCAACGCCACCGCGGCGCCGACCGCGTGATGCGCGGCGCGGAAGGGCATTTTCTTGCGCACGAGGTAATCCGCGAGGTCGGTGGCGAGCAGCGCGGGATCGGCGGCGGCGGCGGCGCAGGCGGATTTGTTCGGCTTCGTGTGGCGGAGCATCGCGGCCATCACGCGCACGGTGGCGCGCACGGTGTCCACGCTGTCGAACAGTCGTTCCTTGTCCTCCTGCAAGTCGCGGTTGTAGGTCATCGGAAGACCTTTGAGCAGCGTGAGCAGCGCGACGAGATTGCCGATGACGCGGCCGGATTTGCCGCGCGCGAGTTCCGCCACGTCTGGATTCTTCTTCTGCGGCATGAGCGAACTGCCGGTCGTGTAACCATCAGCGATCCGGATGAAGTTGAATTCGCGGCTGGCCCAGAGCACCAAATCCTCCGCCAGCCGCGACAGGTGGACGGCGAGCAGCGCGGCGTGGGCGCAGAATTCGACGGCGAAATCGCGGTCGCTCACGGCGTCCATCGAGTTTTGAGTTAGGCGCGGACGGTGATCCTTGCCGACGAACAGGAGCAGCTTGGCGACGAATTTGCGGTCGATGGGGAGCGTCGAGCCGGCCAGGGCGCCGCTGCCGAGCGGGCAAACGTTGACCCGCTCGAAGCAACTGGCCAGGCGCTCAAGGTCTCGGTCCAACATCTCGACGTAGGCGAGCAGATGGTGGGCGAAGTAGACAGGCTGGGCGCGCTGCAGGTGCGTGTAACCCGGGATGACGACCTCGGCGTGGCGCGCGCCGAGCGTGACGAGGGCGCGCTGGAGATCGCAAACTTCGCGGACGAGCGCCACGATCTCCTCGCGCAGCCACATGCGCAGGTCGAGCGCGACCTGATCGTTGCGCGAGCGGCCGGTGTGGAGCTTTGCGCCCGCGGGCACGCGCCGGGTCAACTCGGCCTCGAGGTTCATGTGAACGTCTTCCAGCTCGGGCCGCCAGCGGAAGCGGCCGGCCCGGATATCGTCCGCGATGGCCAGGAGGCCGCGCGTGATGGCCCGAACCTCGGCGCGGGTCAGCACGCCAATTCGGTGAAGCATCGCGGCGTGAACCAGGGAGCCGTGGATGTCGTGCCACCACAAGCGCCAGTCAAACGAAATGGATTCGGTGAACGCCGCCACGTCGGCGGCCGGGCCGCGGGCAAAACGCCCGCTGCGGGAGACAACGGAGGATTTCTTCATCGGTTTCCAGCCGCGGGACTGTGGGGGGCGGCGGCTGTTCTGTCACGCGCCAAGCGGGCCGGTGAAAAAACACCGATTGGAACCCGAAAATTGGTTCGGCCTTTGCTCAGAAGTCGGGCATGAGCCTACACAGGACTGCAGCGGGAACTGGAACGCCGGCGCCAAAACTCAAGGGAGCGAGTGGCCACTCTCGCGGGGTGGCCGCGACTGTCATCGTTCCAGCGATTGTCGATCAGGCGGATGGATGCCAGCACATTTTGATTGTGGATGATGAGCTGCAAATCCGCGAACTGCTTTCGGCTTACTTACAAAAACAGGGTTACCGCATCTCGTCGGCGTCGACGTCCGAAGAGGCCATGGACGCACTGAGGCAAACGCCTGTGGATCTGGCAGTTCTGGATATTGGCCTGGCGAACGAGGATGGGCTGAAGCTGTTGTCGCAAATCAAGATCGGGTATCCCAGCGTCCGCGTGGTGATGCTGACCGGCCTGGGGTTCGTGGAGGATTTGTTGGAGGAGGCGCAGCGCAAAGGGGCCGACGGATACATGAGCAAGGTGTTGTCGCTCGACGAACTGCACATGGCCATCCAGCGAGCGCTCCGGCCGCAGCCGCTGCCGGCCAGCGCGGCGTGAGGCGGGAAGGAATTGCCGGGCGGGGAGGAAGATTCTTCCTCTGAATAGAAGTTGGCCTATCGAATCTGATGGGCCGCGCGACGCGCACCGTGAGAATTGAGCAATCATCAGCTATCGCCAAAGACGAGCAGACGGCAAGTTGCTCATACAAGACCATGCGGAGTGCCTTCGTGTTCCTACTGTTACTTTCTTGCGCAGCGCCACTCATTCACTTCCGCCTCGTTGACGAGGTGTTTGAGAGTCTTCGCGACCCGATGGGTTTTCTGTCAGGAGTCTATCTGTTCCTTCGCGAGTTCGGGCAGTTTTCCCCATCGTTTCCTGTGGCCATCCTGGCAGCGCTTGGCTGGTCGTTCTTTCGTCCAGCTCACACTCTCAAGCTCCTCACGGGCTTCACGACAGGATTTCTCGTCTTCACCGTTGCTTACGCTTGCTATGCTCTCGTTGTCATCAGAGTACTGGTTCCTGACCGTGCGACCTAACAAGGGCAATGCAGCGAACCCCGCCTCGCTGGGCAGCCGGACTCTTCCGGAGAATTTCAACGCGACCATCGCAGCCGGTGCCGTGTCCCGGGCGGCGGCCGCTAGAGCTTGGACGTTCGGCCGCCATACCCACGTAACACTATGAGCAACGACGGAGACAGAAACCACGTATCGGTCTGGTCTTGGATGTGGATGATGTTCGTCACAGCCTTACCGTGTATTGGATTGGTCATGGTTTTTGTTTGGGCATTTACCGGCGACAATGAGACCCGAAAGAATTATTTCCGCGCCGTCCTTGCCTGGATTGTCGTTGCCTTCGCCCTGGTTGCGGTCTTGGCGCTGATTGGCCAATTGCCGCAGATCCAGAAGCACCTTGAGGATTTGATGCACAAAAAATGATGACTCGTCGGCCTAACAAGTGCGCTCCGGCCGCAGCCGCAGACCGCCGGCGCGGCGTGGGGAGGGAACAACTTGGCGAGTGGGGGAGGAAAGTTCTTCCGCTGAAGTGAAGCTGGCCTAGCGAATCTGCTTGGCAATATCGGCACTCATCTACAAATCACAACTTTATGGCAAAACATACAGTGAAGTTCACATTACCGGAACGGGAGCTCGGCAAAGCAGATGCGGAATTCCGAGTCAAACGAGACGGCGCAGCCCTCGGCACACTGAAGGTTTCCAATGGGACCGTAGTCTGGGTTCCAAAAGACATGACGTACGGATACAAGATTGGTTGGGTTGATTTTGACAAGCTGATGATGGTGAAAGGGACACACGAAAAAAACGGATAGATCGCCGGACAAGCTTTGGCGCGCGAACCGCCGCCCCGCTGGGCAGTCGGAGTGTTCGGGCTGTTCGTGAGTGACCATTGCAGCCGGAGCGCGTCCCCTGCGGCGGTCGCCGAGCTTGAGAGATAGGCCGCGTCACACCACCACACCACGATACGAGCACTCACAATCCTGCTGGCTACCGCCGTCACTGCCCTCGCCGCCGACAAGAAGTTGAAGGAGGAGGTATCATTGTCCCCGACGCACAAGCTGGCATTTGAGCACCCGGAGCGGTTTCGTTACGATGTGGTCCAGCAGCCGGACGATGGATTCAGAACAGCGCTGCGCTTTCGGAGTTTCGGAGCAGATGGCATCAGCACATTGAGCTTCAAGCTTTTTGCCAGCAAGGATGACAAAGATACCCTCAAGTCTCAGACCGAACTTGAGGCCGCAGTAAAGGAGATGGGGGCAAGTTACGTGCAGGGTTCCGTCGAGAAGACCAACACCGTACGGCGTATCCAGCATAAGAGCGGCGCTGCGGCATACTGTCTTTTTACCGACGCTGACCTGGCGGGAGTTGTCCACCTTCGGCCTGGCCAGTTCAGGCACATCACCCTCGGCCTGGTCAAGGTGGGCGATTACATTTTCACCGTTCGCGGCTACTCGAACAGCAAAGACGGGGACGACTACAAGGCGATGTTGAGCGTCCTGGAAGGTTTGAAGATTGAGAAGAAGTCCACGGACGAGAAACCAAAGAAGGAAGTGTGAAAGGGACAAGGACAGCCGGTAGCCGCCGACGTGAGGAAGCGGAGAACG
>DASTLJ010000131.1:0-4499 GCA_035715125.1 Verrucomicrobiia bacterium | reverse complement strand
TTGAGCGAATCAGCCGTCTTCTTCAACCGCTCTTCCTGCGCGGCTGCGGCAGTCTCGGACGCGGCCAGTGCCCGGTCGCGAGCGGCGACCTCCCCGGATGCTTCGATGGCCAGCCGTTCGGCGCGCAGAATCTTTTGACGGCCCGCGCGCTTGTAGAGCCAGTGCAGGCGGCGGCCGAGGAAGCCGAGACGATAAGCCGGGCGTTGGCGCTCGGGTTGGAAAACGGTGGACGAACCGATCTCAACCATCAACGTGGGAAGGAAAGCGACAATGAAAGCCAGCACCGGATAAACCCAAATCCGCACCATGCTGATTTGGTCGGTCAATATATTTCCGCGCTCCTTGGCCGTCGCCGTGATCGACATCGGGCGCTCGCCCATGATCAAGCCGCGCACGATTTCCACCGTCGTGGCGATCCGGTGTACCTGAGTTTTTCGGATCGAAGCCTCACGCACCTCGTAATACCCTTCAGCCTTTTTGCGGCAGGCATCGATTTCCCCGCGAATCCCGTCCACCTTCTTGACCGCCGCCGCCAGCTCCTGGTCGGCCAGTTTCTCTTCCGCGTTTATTTCTGCTGTCAACGTCGCCTGTGCCGCCACCAATTCTTCGCGCTTGCCGTCTGTCTTCTCGCGCCTGGTACTCGAGCGGCGGTCGTACTCTTCGCGCAGCCGGCGGGCGTCCGCGTCAACCTGGGCCACCCGCTCACGGCGTTTGTTGTTGACGGCTAACAATTCGGCTTCCTTGGCTTTGATTTCCGCGTCGAACTCTGCGATCGCAGTTGGCTTAACAATAGAGTTGACCTCCCGCTCCGGTGGCACCCCGGGACTAACCGGCTCTTTCATCAACTTACGCCGGAGAAAGTTGGCGTTATCATATTGCGCTTTCTCTTTGTCATAAGTCGCTTTCTTATTGGTGTACTCCGTCATTCTCGCTTTATGCGCATTCTCAATGCGCGCCTCCTCAACCGTCCATTTGCTGGCTCGGGCCAACTCCGTTTCGCGGCGGGTGCGCAGCTCGGCCAGCGCTTTGTTGATCTGTTCCGTATCAGCATTGAATTGCTTGATGATGTTTGCCTGGCGCGCTTCCACCTCAGACAACTCTTTCTTCTGAAAATCAGTCAGGTCAATGGCGTCCTGACGCGCCTCAGCGTTGCGCTTGAGCAACTCTTGAAGATCGGCGTTGGCCTTGTTCCGCTTGGCCGCCAATTCGGCCACCTTGCGTTCGCGGTCGCTTTTCTTCCCCTCGATCGCCGCCAGCTCGCCATTCAGATGCGCAATTTTAGTTTCCTCTACGGCTGCTTTCTCAAGCAACTGGCCGGCGGGAGCCATCGCAACGCCCATCTCATACACCGCCATATCCTTGACCAATTGGAACGTCAGCACACAAATCAGCGGCAATCCAATCAGCAGCATGAAGGTTTTTTGCCAGCCATGACGTGATGCGGTCCAAATCGCCAGGGGCAGCTTGAGCAACTCCACCGCGAGGATGGTTGCCCCAATGGGACCGATGCCAAAGAAAGTGACACCCATACCCTGGGGCACGCAGACGACCTTCTGGTATGTCCAGCCGGTTGCCAAAATCACGAATTCCACCACCGTCGCCATGAAGAGCAACGGCAGCGTTAAGTACGAAATCCGTTTGGTCTTCAACCGTTGCCACGGAGAAAACCCCATATCGGCAGGGGCTGCGGAACCTTGCGAATTGGTCGAGTTGCTGTCTTTCATATATGTACCATCTAAAATCCGTCCGATGCGTTTTAGGACGCACCGACGGTCCAAGCACCGGTCGTGCCAGCAGACAAAACTTGTTTCACGAGCGTGAGAACAACGACCTGCGCGTCAGCGTGGAGCCGGCCAACCCTATGCCTCTCTCACAGCCGTGTCTCAAATCGTGACATGTCAATTTGCGTTGTCTCGATTCCCCAGGGACAGCAGCGCTCGTGGTATACGTTTTACTTCCTCCATCTCCCCCTCCGGATTTGGGGCACTCAGCGCGCCTCCAAGTCAAAACACGCCATCTCGACGGCGTTGCGCACGAGCAACCGTCCGGCGGCAATGGCGGGATGGTTCCACGTCTTGCCCCGGAAGCCCGGCGATTTGGCAACTTCCACTAACTTGTCCGGACTGGCCTTGACTAATGCCAGTTCGCCATCGCCGCCCAGCACGAGGAGGTGCCCGTCAGCCAGCAGCAACTGTCCGTAGCCGTAGCGCCCGTCCTTCCAGCGCCGCGCGCCGGTCGCCACGTCGATGCAAGTGAGAATGCCTTCGTCGAGTCCGTAAACGAAGCCGTCGTGAAAAACTGAGCTGTTGAACTTGTTCTTCAAGTTCTGGTTTTTCCAGACCTGCCGCGCGACGCAGCGGTCGCCGTGGCGGACGATCTCCACCAGCGCGCACCCCGTTCCGTAGCCGCCGGAAATGAGGAAGCGGTTCGTCCCGACAAGCACGGGCTGGGCGATGCTGTTGTCGTATTGCACCTTCCAGGGAAACTCCCACAGCACGGATCCATCCTCCGGCTTGAGGCCCACGAGTCGAATGGCCGCGGCGAGAAGGATTTGCCGCTCGCCGGCCAGTGTCACGAGCATGGGCGAGGTGTAGGCCAGGCGCTCGTTGAGCGCCGCCCACACCCGCTCGCCCGTGACTTGGTGGAACGCGAGCACCGTTTTGCCCGTGCCGCCGTCAGGATCGCCGGAGAGCACAATAACGGTGTCGTCCACGATGAGCGGCGAGGTGCTGAGCGCGAAGTAGAGGTTTTTGGCGCGGGCTTCGGCCAGGACGTTTTTGCGCCAGAGCAGCCGCCCGCTGGCGGCCTCCAGGCAGCAGAACTCGCCTTCGGCCCCAAGGCTGTAAAGGCGGCCGTCGTGCCACGTTGGCGTCGCCCGCGGGCCGTCGCCGCCCATCGACTCGGAGAAGGCCGCCGGATAAGTGTGCGCCCAAAGTTCCCGCCCGGTCGCCAGATCATAGGCGGTCACAGCTTCGCGGTCGCGACGCTGCTCGATGGTAAAGGCGCGTCCGGCAGCGATGACGAACGACGCGTAGCCGCCGCCGATCGGTTGGCGCCAGAGTGTGCGCAATCCGCCCGCAGGCCAATCGGTCAGGATGGGCCGTTCCGCGTAATGCCCATCGCGACGCGGCCCGCGGAAGTCGGTCCAATAGGCTTCGGAACTCGATACGGGCAAGTCCTTCTCGGGCGGCGCTTTGGCTTGCCGCGCACGGTGCTTTTCGACGGATTCGTAGTTGGGCTTCGTTTTCCGGAATGTGAGTACCGGCGGGAAGCCGCCCCGCCACTCGATCTCGAGTCCCGCGACCAGCATCAGCAGAGCGATGAGAAGCCCCGCGTAAAGGACGGAGTAAAGCAGCACACCGACGGACCCGAGTATCTTTCTGCCGACGCGCACGTCCCGACTGCGCCAGAGCAGCACGAGCCCAAGCGGTGGAAGAAGCAAGGAAGCAATCCGAATGTGCTTGAGCGGCGGCGAAGCCATGTGCCGTCGATAGCCGAAGCGACCGCCGGCTTCAATCCCCGCGTCGCGGCAGCCGATAAAGGAGCGCGGACAGCCTTGTCCGCGCGAATTTGAGATACAGCCAAAAAACACGCGGACAAAGCTGTCCGCGCTCCTCTCTTGAATCCGCCCTCCCTGAAGCGAACGGATCGCCCAAATGTTCTTCGCATCCGACTGCCAGCGTGGTTGACTCTTGCTTCACGAACGCGATGAATCCGGCTGGCTCGCACCTTAAAGGTCTCGACTACTCCGTCGTGCAGCAATGCATGCACTGCGGCCTTTGTCTGCCGACCTGCCCGACTTACGACGCCACGAAGCTGGAGCGCAACAGTCCCCGCGGCCGCATCGCCCTCATGCGCGCCATCGCCGACGGCCGGCTCGAAGCGACCGAGGCGTTCGCGGAAGAGATGTATTTCTGCCTGGGCTGCCTGGCGTGCATGACCGCCTGCCCCGCCGGCGTCAACTATGCCGAACTCTTCGAGCACGCCCGCGCCGAGGCCGAGCAAAGCGGCGCGCTCCAATCGCCCAAACGCGACGCCATCCGTGACCTGACACTGCGCTGGCTGTTCATGGACCTCGGCTGGCTGCGCTTCGCCGGGCGCCTCCTGCGGCTCTACCAGCGGCTGGGATTGCAAACGCTCGTGCGCCGCTCGGGAATCCTGCGGCTGCTCCCCAAACGCCTCCGCGAGCTGGAGGCCATGACGCCCATGGTGCAGCCGCGGTTCACCGCCGACCTGGTCGCGCCCGTGACGCCGGCCATGGGTGCCAGAAGATTCCGCGTCGCGATGCTCGCCGGTTGCGCGCAAGACTTGATCTTCAGCGACGTGAACCGCGACACGGTCGAAGTACTCGCGCGCAACGGCTGCGAAGTTCACACGCCGCCCGGCCAGCATTGCTGTGGCTCCCTCCACGCGCACAACGGCGAATGGAAATTGGCCCAGCAACTGGCGCGAAGGAACATCGACCAGTTCCCGCCGGATCAGTTCGACGCGATCATCAC
>DASTLJ010000130.1:0-4712 GCA_035715125.1 Verrucomicrobiia bacterium | reverse complement strand
TTCGCCAGGAAGGAAGTGTTCCGCGCGTCGCCTCACTTGTTGAACGTGGCGCAGACCGCGCCGTACGGTTTGAGCGGGGAGTTCGCCAACCTCCGCGACTTCGCCGCCGGAGCGGTCGCGCAGCATTTTCCCCGGTCGCTGGCGCGCGTGAGCGGCCGGGACTTCCGCGAGCCGACCGCCGAGGAATTGGTGGCGATGGAGGCGTTCATGAACAGCATCGTGACACCCGCCAACGGCGACTTGTCGCTCGACCGGTTCGTCACGACCGAAGCCCAGAAGCGCGGCCGGGCGCTTTTCTTCGGCAATGAAGCCAAGTGTTCCAAGTGCCATTCCGGCCCGATGCTGGCGCACTCGGACGGCTCACTGCCCGGCTCGCTGGCGGGCATGAACGAGATTTTCGACACCGGCGTCGCCAACCTCGCGAAGAACGGCCCCGCCGGCAGCAACCTGCCCACCGAACCCGCCGGGCTGGCGCGCAGCACGCGCAAGTTCAACGTGCCACCGCTCTTTGGCGTGCGATTGACCGCGCCTTACTTCCACGACGGCTCCGCCACCAACCTGCGGGCCGCAGTGGAATTCTATGATGAAGCGGACTTTGTCTCCTCGCCCTCCGGGCCGCTGGTAGGTCCGATGCCGGCCGTAAACGACCCGGCGAAAGTCGCCGACCTCGTCGCGTTCCTCGAGTCACTGGTGGATATCCCGATCGAGTTCACGCGCGAGGCGACGTTCGGAATCCGGTGCGCGGGCGGGCCGCCACCCGGCGTCATCACCGTCGGCGTCACGAATATCGGCACGAACAACCTGGTAATCGCCAAACTCGCCTTCGTCGGCCCGAATCCGGAGGACTTCCGCATCGCGGTCGATAGCGGGGAGACGAGCCTCGCCCCCGGGCGGACGCGGCGGATCGAGATCGAGTTCAAGCCCGGCTCGCAGGGCAGCAAGCGGGCGACACTGGAGTTCACGGCCAGGGACCCAGACATTCCAGGCGCCATCCGATTCGCCATCGCGCTGTCGGGCGCGTTCGTGGACAATGTCGTTACCGCGACGCCGCAAGCGATCGTATTCCCCACGAGCGACATCAATCCGCCGCCCGGTGCGCTCCCCATCGTGCGGTTTGTGCGTGTAACCAACACAGGGAGCGGGCCGCTGGAATTCGTGCGGGTCAGCTTCGCCGGGGCGCACCCAGACGACTTCAGAGTTTCGGGCGATTCGGGCGCGACCAACCTCGCGCCCGGCGGCGTGCGGACGCTGGGCATCGCGTTTGCCCCACAGGCGCGCGGCCCGCGGTCGGCCGTACTGCGCATCGAGTCGGTCGCGTGCATTGGGGAGGTGATTGACGTGGCTCTGAGCGGCGCGGCGATGTCCTCACTCGAACATTTCAAGTGGACGCCAATCTCGTCGCCGCAGGGATTCAACGCGGCGTTCCGGGTGCGGATTTCGGCCGTGGATCGAAACGGAGAGCTCATCGGCGATTTTACGAATGGCGTCAGCCTCTCGGCCATTTCGGGTCCCAACCCCACGAACACGTCGGCCAGCAGCATCGTGATCACGGAGCTGGATCCGGGCAGCCCGGACGCCATCGAGTTCATGAACGTGTCCAGCGCGCCGGTGGACATTTCCGGCTGGCAGGTGAGCATTCTCGACCAGGTCGCAATCACGACGCCGCTGAACTTCACCTTCCCCGCGGGCAGCATCGCGCCGCCGGGCGCCCTCTTTACGCTCACCGAATCGGTCGGTGCGGTTCCCGGGGTCTTCCCGAATTTCTTTGGCGGGTTCAACATCAGTTGGATCGGGGCCTTTTCGAACCTGGCCGTGCAGGTGCGCAATACGCAAGGCGCCGTGGTGGACTTCGCCACGGGGTCGCCCCTGGGCGCAGGCGTCTTCTTTTTCCCGACGGTGCCGGCCTCGGAGTGGAGCGGCGGCGGCTTCCAGACGCCGGCGCAGGATGGCGTCACAAGCTACCAGCGCATCGGCAATGCCGACCACAACAACGCCAGTGACTGGGTGATTGCGCCTTTGAGCATGGGCGCCATCAACCCCGGGCTCTCCGGCGCGTTTGCCAATCCGGCACGGATTGTCACGTTGAGCAAAACGAACACGACACCGTTTCTCGGCGGCGTCTGGACGGGCGAGGTCGCCGTGGGGACTGAAGCGGTCGAGGTCCGCCTCAACGCGGACGATGGCGCAGGCCACGGCGGCCAGTCGGACGCGTTCAATGTCCTTGGCACGCCGCCGACGATTTCGTCGCTCCCGAATATCACAATCTCCGAAGACACGCTCTCGCCGCTGCTGTCGTTCAACGTGAACGACGCTGAAACCCCGCCTTCGGCGCTGACCGTCACCGCCACCTCGTCGAACGCAACCCTGGTCACACCGTCGGGAATCCAATTGGGCGGAACGGCCAACCTGCGCACGATTCGCGTGATGCCGGCGCCAAACCAGTTCGGAACGGCCGACATCACGGTGCGGGTGAGCGACGGTTCGTCCAGCGCGTCGCGAGACTTCAGGCTGACCGTTATGCCCCTGAACGACCCGCCCGTGCTGCTGCCCGTGGGCAACCGCACCGTCACCGAGCGGACGGCTGTTTCCATCAACGTGCTGGCCACCGACCCGGACCTGCCGAACGACGTGCTCACGTTCACGCTGCTGCAAGGGCCGGCCGGCGCGAACATCGATTCAGCCAGCGGGATTATCCAGTGGTTCCCGACCGAACTGCAGGGCGGCCAGGCCTTCAATTTCCAGGTGAGCGTGCGCGACATGACGGGCCTGACCGCCGCGTCCAACTTCGTCGTCAACGTGCTCAAAGTGAACAGCGCGCCGACGCTCGATCCCGTGCCACCGCAGACGGTCTATGCGGGCGGCCTGTTGCGATTTACCAACACGGCGCTCGACCTCGACATCCCGACGAACTTCCTCACGTTCAGCCTGGCGACAAGCGTGCCCGGCGCGAGCATCAACCCGACAAGCGGCGTCGTGACCTGGGCCCCGCTGCTCTCCCAGGTCGGCCTGAACGTCCTCCGCCCGGTTGTCCGCGACAACGGCCCGCCGCCCATGAGCGCCACTCAAGCCGTGACGGTGATGGTTGTGCGGCCGCCGATGAATTTCACGACGAACCTCGACTTTGGCGTGCATTGCGTGGATGCGCCGCCGGCGGAACCGATGCTGATCGGAATCACCAACAGCGGCGCGACCCATCTCACGTTGCTCACCGCGCAATTCTCCGGCACGAACCTGGCCGATTTCCCCATCCTCTCAGACACGGGACAGACGAGCCTCGAGCCGGGCGCCGTGCGCTGGATTGAAGTCGGCTTCGTGCCGCAGAACTTCGGCCGCCAGGCCGCCTCGTTCAACCTCAGCGCCACGGCGGACGACCCGCTGGGCAGTTTCTCGTTCACCGTGCCCCTGGCCGGCGCGTTCGTGGACAGCACGGTGGCTGTGAATGGAACTGCGGTCGATTTCGGCCAACGCAGCATCGACGCTCCGTTTTCGCCTCCGCAAATCGTCGCCATCACCAACCTCGGCTTCGGTCCCCTGCAGGTCGACGCGGTCAATTTGTTCGCCACGAATGGTTTTGAATTCAGCTTGGTCTCGGACTCGGGCGAAAACCCGGTGCCGCCCGGCGGGACCCGCCAGTGGCAGTTCGTGTTCGCCCCGCGGTCGCGCGGGGCCAAGTCGGCCCGGTTCGTCCTCGATTCGCTCTCGTGCAACAACGGGCACGTCGAGGTATCGCTCGCCGGTGTGGGCACCTCGACGCTCGACCATTTCGCGTGGGAACCCATCGGGACGACGCAAGCGATGAGCGCGCCGTTCCCAATCCGCCTGACTGCTCTCGACCGAAACAACCAGACGGTGGCGGAATTCGCCGGACCCGCGGCGTTGTCGGCCTTCGTGGCGCTGCCGTCGCCACCGCCACGAATCGTGATTTCCGAAATTGACCCGGGCACGCCGGACGCCGTCGAGTTCGTGAACGTGTCCGGGACCGCGCAAAACCTGGCGGGCTGGCAGGTGTTCCTCTACGACGACACTTCGTTTCCCAACTCGGTTGCCAATTTCTCGCTCAATGGCACGGTGCCGAGCAATGGGGTGTTCACCGTCACCGAAGGCGGCATAGCCCTGGGCCAGTTGCCGAACTTCTTCATCGGCGGGATCCTGTTCTGGCACGGCGCGTCCACAAACATTGCCGTGCTGCTGCGGGACAATTTGGGAGCCATCGTCGATTTCGCCACGACGGGCGATCGGACACAAATCACCTTCCCGGTTACGATTCCAACCAATCAGTGGTCCGGCCCGGGAATCCCCGCGGAGGCACTGGACGAAGTATTCTCTTACAACCGCATTGGTTTCTCGGACCACAATGACCTTTCGGATTGGGCACTCGACGCGAGAGGCATCGGCGCGCTGCACCCCGGGCTGACGGCGCCGTTTCCGACGAATCGGATCCTGGAGAGCTTCCCGGCCGCCACGGGCAGCTTCACGAATGGCGTCTGGGCCGGCGGCTTCGGCGTCCTGGAGGAAGCCAGCATGGTGCGCCTGCAGGCGGACGACGGCGCCGGGCACGCGACAGCCTCCGGCTCGTTCACGGTTCGCGGCGCGCCGCCATTCCTCTCCGACATTCCGAACCAGACCATCGACGAGGACACGGTGACGCAGGAAATCCAGTTTTTCGTGAGTGACACCGAACAAGCCGCGGGGACGCTTGCTGTTTCGGCGGT
>DASTLJ010000129.1:0-8270 GCA_035715125.1 Verrucomicrobiia bacterium | reverse complement strand
CCGGCAATCTCGGCGGCCGCTCGCTGTGGTGGTGCCTGGCCACGACCAGCACCATGCCCGTGACCCTCGACACCCTCGGCAGCAGCTTCGATACGCTTCTGGCCGTTTACACCGGCAACGCGGTGAACGCATTGACATCCGTGGCGGCCAACGACGACATCCAGCCTGGCGTCGTCCAGCAAAGCCGCGTGAACTTCACGGCCCAGCCGAACAGGGTCTATCGCATCGCGGTGGACGGTTATTTCAATTTCGGCAGCGGGACCTCAATCGGCACGATCAATCTCAACCTGCATCCCGGCAATAACGACTTCGCCAACTGCCAGGTCATCGCCGGCAACAAGGTCCAGGTGGGCGGGTTCAACGGGGGCGCCGGCAAGGAAGCCAGCGAGCCAAACCACGCCGGTAATTTTGGGGGCAATTCCGTCTGGTATTGCTGGACGGCGCCGCTCAATGGCTTGGTGACGATCGACACCCTTGGCAGCACCTTCAATACACTGCTGGCCGTCTACACCGGCGACACGATCAACACGCTGAGTCTGGTGGCCCAAAATGACGACACCTTCTTTTCGGATATCGTCAGCCTGCAAAGCCGCGTCGGCTTCAATGCCAGCGCCGGCACCTTGTATCGCATCGCCGTGGACGGCAAAAATGGCGCGACCGGCAGCATCACTTTGAACGTCGGCTACAGGCCGTCACTGGCCATCGCTCGGCTCGGCAACGGCAACGTGCGGCTGACCTTGTTGGGCCTGCCCATTAGCCAGTACGAGATTCAAGCTTCCGCCGACTTGCGCACCTGGACTGCGGTCGGCACGGTCACCACCGACATTGTTAATGGGCGCGCAAGTTATGACGCCGTCCCGGCCAACCCACAACAATTCTATCGCGCTCAGTTGCTGCCCTAGCCTGCATTTGGCACCGACGATCGTAGCCGCCGACGTGAGGCGGCGGACGGACTGTGCTTGTCCACCCTCCGCCTCCTCACGTCGGCGGCTACAGACTGCCGCGTCCTGAAGCTCATGGTGAGAAATGGCGGCTGGACGACATTTGCGGTAGCAAGCGTAGCGCGACACCGCTTTGGCTCGCGCGGCCAAGCGTCCGCAATCAGATTGATTGCCAAAAGTCATTTGCGAAATGGTGGGGCAAACCTGCCGGTTTGCCGCGGCGGCAGCAGGGCGCCGCCCACCAATTCTGAAATGACCATTCGCAATCGGCCCTAGCCAAAGCGCCTTCGTCGCTGCGCTCTGCCGGCGCATTCCATAGGGCTTGGGTGCTCTCACTTCGTCGGCGAATAATCTGTCGGCTTCATAAAGACCGACGTCACCCCGTCCTTCACCGTAAGCGAACCGCCGGCCTTTTCCTCGGACGCCTTGCGCACGGCCACCCAGTCCGGGTCCTCGCGAAACGCCTTGAAGGACGCGGCAGCGGCTTCGCGGCTCTTGTGCGCGAGGATGTAGATGAGCGTGTCGTCCGCGCCCTGCGCCGGGTCCATTGGGGTCCAATAGCCGAAATTCGTCATGCCGTGCCTGGAGAAAAGTTTCACGGTGTGGTTCCGGAAACGCTCGTGCAGGTTGGGTAGCCGGCCTGGCTCGCATTTGTAAATGCGCAACTCGAACGTGCGCGCCTCCGTCCCGCCGCCGGGCGCCACGACCGGCGAATAGTCCGTCGCCTGCATGAAGATGGACGTGATGCCATCCTTCTCCAGGAGCGGGCCGCCGGCTTCGGAGGCCTTGGCCGCAGCCTGCCACTCGGGGTCGGCCAGGAAAGCCTTCCACGAATTCTCCCGCGCTTCGCGGTCGGAATACGAAAGCAGGAAGGTGAGCTGGCTGATGGGCTGGCCCTCCTTGTCCAGGCGCTCCCAATAACCCAGGCTGGTGATCCCATGCCTGGCGAAGAGCCGGAGGGTGTGCTCACGAAACCGTTTGTGGAGCGCCTCCATTTTTCCGGGCGCGGCGCGGTAGGTGCGCAGTTCGTAGCAGTGGGAATCTTTCTGGGCGGCGCTGGAAGGCAGCAATGCGGCAACGGAAACGGTCATGGCCAGGAGCAATGTTTTCATGGGTTGGAATGGGATGAACGCGCGCAATGGCACCTGCCCAACGCCAACGTGTCAAAGAGAAAAAGGCTCAGATCAACCGAAGCGAGCGCGTATTGAGTTAGGAACCGCGGCGCCTCTACTGGGAGCGCCGGCATCCTGCCGGCGAGTTTCGGTCGGCTTGGGACGCGGCTCGCCGGCTGGAAGCCGGCGCTCCCGGCGGCGGCTCAAAAGGTGAGCAGTTCCAGCAACTGCAGCCCGCGCGGGGCGAGTTGCCAGCGGCCCGACTTGTCCTGCGAGACGAGCCTGCCGCAAGGCCGGCTTTGCCGCTCGGCCGCGTTGACCGAGAGCAGGCGAATCTTCGATTTCGAGTGAATCTCGGACGCAGCGCGCGGGATTATCTCGAAGGGCAGGCCGTTGAAGTTAAGCGCCAGTTCGTAGCCGGCGATGCCTTCCTTTTCCGCCACGGGATTGGGCTTGAGGAGCATCGGGTGGCGGCGCGCCCAGGCAAGCTGCGGATCGCTCACCAGCACACGGCACAGTTCGGTTTCCCCGCGGATGAACTCGACGAGGCTGAACTTGTCGCCTTGCTTCTGCTGGGCAAGCAGAAGAAGGCGCGGGTCCAGGCCGAGCAGATTGTGGCCGTTCCAGGCGCCGTGGTCGTTGCGTTGCGACGGATTGGTCTTGCGAAACCACTGCGGAAAGCGGTCGCTGATGACGAAGTCGATCTCGAAATGAACGTGGGCCCGTTCGCGGGAGATCCCTTCCTTGGTGTTGCTGGTGCGGCCGAGCACGGCGATGGCTTCGCCGGCTTTCACGTTCTGGCCGGGAGCAAGGCCGGCACGAACTTCGCGCAGGTGCGCGTAGAGCGTGTGGATCTCGATGCTTTCGATCTCGTGCCGCAGCACGACGTAGTTCCCATAATTGGAGAGAGACGGCCGGGTGTTGACGTAGGCGACGGCGCCGTCGGCGGCGGCGAGCACGGGGTCGATTGGCTCGCCGCGTTTGTCGCGTTGAAGGCAGCGGATGTCGAGTCCCTCGTGCATCTGCGAGCCCTCAGTGCGCACGCAACCGAACGTGCCGCTGGTCCACGGCTTGCCGACTGTGCCGACGAAGAATCGTTCCTCGCCGCCCGGCTCGAAGAGAGCGTGATTGGCGCTGGGAAGCTTGAAGGGCTGGGCGGCCAGCGGCAAGCCGGCCGCCAGAAGACTGGCAAGCACGAACGGCGGGCGAATCACGGCGCTCACGGCAGGCGGTTTATTTGCGGCCCTTGCGAACAAGCTCGGCGACGCGGTTGAGGCCCCGAACAAAGCGCTCGGCCTCCTCGCGCGTGAGATCCGGCGTGAAGACCATTTGCCCGTCGGCCAGGCGCTGGCGGATGACCGGCGCGGCAATCCATCGAAACTCCCCGAACTCCGCCGCGATGGCCATGCGCCGGCCGTTGTAGGCGCCGGTGTATTGTTCCAGGAGGATGGCGCCATCACTACTGAACTGAAGAGCGATCGAGAAGCCCCCGAGTGCATCGAGCACACTTGCCTTCTCGACCTGCAGCTCGGTGAGGAACGGCTGCTGGTCCACGTTCACTGCAAGCGGGTCGGAACGCCCGACATTCACCCTCATGCTCTGTCCGGCCGGGTTCGGATTCACCTCGAGGTGCAGCCGCAAGGCCGACTGGACCTTCTTGTCATCCTTCGACGGCGCGGCACAGCCGCACGCCAGCAGGGCCAGCAGGCCGGCGAGCAAATAGGTGTTGAAGCAGCCAGGGGGGATCAGCATAGTGCGCGGCCAAGAATCCGGAACACGCCGGCATTGTAAAGCGACTTATGGGCAAACAGTACAACAAAGTGGTGAAGCGGCAGCGCCGCCGGCGTTACCTCAAGCGCAAGAACTCCGCCGCCAAATCCAGGAAGGCCAAAGCCGCCACGGCTTGAGCCGCCTGCTTCCTATTCCCTTGTCCCCATTCCCCTGACCCTTTCGGGCGGATGGCCGGCGCGGGAACAAAGTAGGGCAGGCGTCTCGCCTGCCCTGCCGAGCCAAGCAAGGCCTTGGTGGTGCGAAAGCCGCGCCTGTCGGCGCGGCTGGGCAGGCGAGACGCCTGCCCTACTTTCCCGGCGCGACCTCGACGGTGGTGGTACTTCCACGAAGCGCCCGCTACAAATTTAAGGCGATTTTCCCACTTTACAGGGGCAGTTTCCGACGGGAGCCTTGTGCCATGACAAAAAGAATCCTTGGGCTGGGTTTCGTTCTGGCCATGTTGTCCGGGCTGGCGCAACACAGCGCGGCGGCAGGCGCGGCTCGCGAGGACGTTCGCCCCACCACGTTGTCCGGGCTGGCGGAACACGGCACAGCGGGGGAAGTGGCCGCAACCAACGCCGTGGCAACGCCCGCCACGGCGACGCCCACCAATGCTCCTTCCGCCAAGCCCACTCCCGGCATCGAAGCCGCTCAGGCGATCTCGACGATCACAGGGGTGGCGATTTCCCCGCTGCTGGGCGTGGGAGCGGTCGGGGCGGTGAAGTATTTCAACACACCGGAGGCCGCGCGCGGCAAGCTGCCGTGGTTTGCCCGCCCGTGGTTTTGGGTTCCGGCGTTAGTGCTGGTGTTGCTGGTCTGTCTGAAGGACGTGTTCGGCACGACTGCCCCGACGATTTTGAAGAAGCCATTCGACGTGGCCGAAGTGTTCGAGAACAAAATCAGCGCCCTGATCGTGGCCGGGGCGTTTGTGCCGTTCGTGGCGACGGTTTTCCAATCCATCAGCGACGATGGATCGCTGGCCGCCGAGATGGGGCTGGCGACCATTGACGGCACCTCGCTCCTGAACCTGCTCACGGTGCCGCTGGCGCTGGTGGCGTTTTTCGTCGTCTGGATGGTTTCGCACGTCATCAACGTCCTCATTCTCGTCAGCCCATTCGGCACGGTGGACGCGCTGCTGAAGTTCGCGCGGCTCTCCCTCCTTTCGACTGTCGCGCTCAGTTCGCTGGTCAACCCCTACTTCGGCGCGGCGGTGTCGCTCGTCGTCATCCTCATCGCGTGTTTCCTGGCCGGGTGGTCGATGCGGCTGACGGTGTTCGGCAACGTGTTCGCGTGGGATTTGCTGACGCTTCGGCACGCGCGCTTCACCGTCGGCGAAACGGCGGATCGGGCCTTCACGGCGCGGCGCATTCAAAAGGTTCCCGTCCGCACTTGCGGCCGCGTCCGCCGCGACGAGCAAGGGCGGCTCGTGTTCGAGTATCGTCCGTGGCTCATCCTGCCGAAGCGCACGCTGGTGCTGCCCGAAGGCGATTTCTCAGTCGGCCGTGGCATGCTGTATCCCGAGGTGTTGCACTTGAAGGATGGAGTGGCGAAGCGTGTGCTGACGTTGCCGCCGCGTTTCAGGACGCACGAGGAACGGTTCGCGAAGGCTTACGGGATGGCGGGCGTGCAGGACGTCGGGCTAATAAAGGGAATCAAGGCATTCTGGAGCTGGCTAAAAGGAGCTTTCACACTGGGCCGGAAAGCCGTGCCCGTGCCGGCGTAGGCTGAACCGTTCGGTTGGGGGCACAAAGGCCGTTACTTCGCAGGGGCGTTGGTGCCCGGTGGGGAGAGAGTCCCAACGAGCCGCATCCACGCCGGAACGTTGGTGCTTCGCCACTTGAATGGCAATGCCCCGTCGAGTTTGCCAAAATTCCACAGAGCACCCAGCGCCACCACGGCGACGAGGACGAGGAAAAGCGGCCAGGCGCTCTTCTTGTCCGCGAATGGATCTTCAAAGGAACGCTCCGCGCCCGGCGGGAGCGCGGCCACGCCGGTCAGCGCGCCGCCGAACGGCACATTGACACGGGCGCGCGTATTCACGGCCCAGCCGTTGGCGTCGAGGATCGGGCCGAGGTTGCGCTGACGCAGCTTGAGCCAGGCGATGAGCATCGACGGTCCGGAGATGAGCAGGAGCAGACCGATGACGCCCAGCGGCATCCACAACCCCAGCTTGATGAAGCCGCTGATGAACCCGCCGATGACCGTGGAGACCGCGCCCACGCCGACGCCGAGCGCGGCGACGGTGCCGATGTCCATTTTCTTCGGCTCGCCGGGCTTGGATTTGTCGGCCTGGGCGACGCCGGAGGCCGCGGCGGCGAGCTTTGCATCGGCGGCGTCCGCCGCCGCGGCGCGTTTGGCCACTTGATCTTCGAGCAAGCGGACGAACTTCTTGTACGGAGCCCAAAACGCCTGGCGAATGCTGATCGGGTTGTCGATGACCTTGGTAATCGTCGCGTCCCAATCGCGGCCTTTTCGGTCGTAGAAGACGCCATTGCGGCCAATCATGAGATTATCGGAATCGCCTCCCGTGAACGCCGCGGCGATGGTCATTTTCTCCCCGGACGGGCGGGTGCAATCACAATAGGCCAGGTACGACTTGGCCAGGCCGGCCAGCGCGGCGTGCTTGCCGGTGTCCTCGACGCGCACGCACAATTCGCAACTCCGGCCGTCGAGATAAAGCGTGCCCGCCTGGAAAACTGCTTTCGCGCGGCGCGTGTAGAAATCCCGGAAGGAAACAAAATTGTCCAGCAGCACGTGAAGGTCGCGCTGGAAACGCACCAGCTTGTCCACCGTGGCGATGGCGTTGGCCTCCGGTTCAAGCGCCTTGTCTTTCGCGATGAGCGCGGTGATGACCTCCTTGCTTTTGCCGGCGAGGATTTCGCGGACGCGCTTGACGCCGAGTTTCTCGACCGCAACGCCGGCCTTGCTGGAGAACCAGCCGTCGTACGCGCCGAGCTTCGTGCAGATGACCGTCCACTCCTCGGCGGTGAGCGCCGACTTGTCGCCGAGGATGGGCTTGATGACAGCGGCGTGGAAGACCGCGACGGCGCCGGCGTGAGCGGGATTGAGTCCCTCCTTGAGCGGCAACGGCTTGTTGGCTTCGACGCGCGCCAGGGGAAAGCCGGCGACTTCGCTGGCGGTGATGGACAGGTCTTTGGCGGCGAGCGTGAGGTATTCGGATTCCTGGCGGTTGAGCGCGGCCAGTGCGCGTGAGTCGAATGCCGCGAGCCGGCAGCGGGCGAAATAATCATCCACCTTGGGCTTGATGCTCTTGAAGGCGTCCACGGCCTCGGCGGTCCTGTCGCCGAGCGGCAGAAGGGTGGCCGCGTCGGACTCCGCTTGCTTCCACCACTCGGCGTAGGCGGCGGCTTCGGCAAAAAACGCATCGACCTTCGCTTGCGAGACGCCCGGCTTGCCGCTGCGATCCGTTTCGGCCCCGAGGCAGGCGATGATGTCCTGGAGGACGGCCCGGGTCGAGTCGTCCCCGGCCGATTCGGCGGGGACGATGCCGTCGCCGTTGAATTGCGTTTCGGCGAAGATCCTGGCGGTGTCGGTCGTATCGGCGAGGGAAATGGAGGAGGCGTCCTTCTTGCCGAGATTGACGAGAATCTGGGTCGCAGAAGCGAGCAGTTGCTTGCCTTCGGGAGTGGCGTCGCTAATGGCGGAAAGCGAAAGCGTCGCGGAAGGCTTCGCGAGAACGCCGGGATCCTTGAGCACTGAACAGGCCCACTTCACGGCGGCGAGGATTTCAGGCACGCGGATGCGGCCGTCCTTGTCGGTGTCGAGAAGTTCGAGGGTCCGGGTGTCGAACTCCAGCCCGCGCACAGGGCAGGCCAGGGCGACCCAGAGTTTTTGGTCGAGTTGATCGAGATTCGCCAGGTCAGCGCCGGTGTCCAGGCGCACCTGGTCGAACCCGCCCGCCCGGAAAAACCGCCAGTGATGTTTGTTGCCCGACATGATTTGCCTTTCGCCTTCGGTCGCTTAAGGAACTTCTTTCGGCCGCGGTGATGCTGCGGCATCGTCCCACACCCCGTCGCACCAAGCCTGGATAATTCATCCTCGCCGCAGCCGCCGTCGTGAGGAGGCGGATGAGTAAGCGGGATGGGAGTCCGCCTCCTCACGTCGGCGGCTACGGCCTGTGGGCGTTTCGTGCGAGCAGTGAAATATGTCGGTTGGCACTGGATGGAGCGCGGGAATCGTGTCGTCCGTCTCGCAGAGCCTGCAAACAACCGGCCCGCCTACTTGCCCAAAGTCTTCTGCGCGTCGCCGAGGGCTTTGCCGGCGTCGCCCGCGGCTTCCTTGCCAGTTTCTGTAACTGCTGTCTTGAGCTGATCCAGGACTCCGGCGACGGCCTTTTTCTGCGAATCGGTAAGCTTGGGCTCAGCGGCCAGCTTGAGGATCTCGGTCATGGCTGCGTTGTAATCGGCGCTCTTGACGGCATTGACGG
>DASTLJ010000128.1:0-17790 GCA_035715125.1 Verrucomicrobiia bacterium | reverse complement strand
GCGAGAGAACGTATTCCACGTCACCCCGCTGGCGCGCGAGCACTTGGTGAGCTCGTCGCCGTGGTTTGTCGGGCCGTATTACGCGGCGCTCAAGGACCGGCCGGTGTGCCAGGATTACGTGGAAGTGCTCCGCACGGGCCGGCCGGCGAATTGGGGCGGCGCGAAAGCGGGCAAGGACTGGCACAAATCAATGGAGGACCCAGCCTTCGCCGACCAGTTCACGGCGGCGATGGATTGTCGCGGCGTTTACCTTGCGCCGGCGGTGGCGCGCGCGGTGGCTTTCCAGGGCGCCACACGATTGCTGGACGTGGCGGGTGGCTCGGGCATCTACGCCTGCACGATCGTGGCGCACCATCCGCATTTGCGCGCCACGGTGCTGGAAAAGCCGCCGGTGGACGCTGTGGCGCGGCGCGCGATCGAGCGGCGCGGCTGCGCGGGCAAAGTGGATGTGGTGGCGGGCGACATGTTGCGCGAAGGCTGGCCGGCGGCGTGCGACGCGCATCTGCTCTCCAACGTGCTGCACGATTGGGACGAGCCGGTCGTGAAGGAGTTGCTGACTAAATCGCACCAGGCGTTGCCGCGGGGCGGAAAGCTCGTCATCCACGACGCGCACTTGAACGAATCGAAGACCGGCCCGCTCCCCGTGGCCCGCTATTCCGCGCTCCTGATGCACTCGACCGAGGGCCGGTGCTATTCGGTGGCGGAAATTGGCGGCTGGCTGGAAGCGGCGGGCTTTGGCGAAGTGCGATTCATTCCGACGGCGGCCGACCGCAGCGTGGTGACGGCGAGGAGGAAGTGAGCGGGAGGAGTGGGTGGTACGTGACGCGGCATGAGTAAAGAAGCAGCCGACGTGAGGAGAAACGACGGCCTGTGGCCGGGCATCTTCACCTTGACTCGGTAGGGCGAGGCTCCTGCCGAGCCGAAACTTCCGGTTTGATCACGGCTCGGCAGGAGCCTCGCCCTACCGGCGTCATGGATAGGCTCTGCTTCTCCGGCGTCGGCGGGATAGACGTCCGCTTATCTCTATGGAGTGCGCCGGCAGAGCGCAGCGACGACGGCGCTTTGGCTTCGACTACTGCTTGACCCCGCGAGCCAAAGCGGTGTCGCGCTGCGCTTGCCACCGCAGTCCACACTCGCCGTAGGACTTGCCGAGCGCGGGCCGCGATGACAAATTTCGCGCGTATGACGGAGAACCCGGCCCCGAAGCCCAAGTTCGCACGGCGTGGCGTGATTCTGGGCGCGGCGGGGCTGGCGCTGGTCTTGGCGGTGGCCTTGGTTGGTTTCGGGCCGTTTGATGGGAATTCAAGAGGATCAGTGAAAGCAACGTTTGTGGGGTTTGAGAAGTCGGCTGATAATAATTCATTTCGGGCGGTGCTCTGTGTGACGAACGAGACGGAATTGGAGTTTGTAATTCTCGACACGGATAGCGACGGCGGGGTGCTTGGCCGATTCCATTCTCCAAGAGGGAACGACGAGGGCTTGTTAGGTATAGGTACGATGGCGGAAGTCGGCTGGCCACCCGCCAACTTGATGCCCCACGCGGCACGGGTGGTGAAGATCCCACTACCGAACCACGGACACGCGGGGCGTGTGGAAGTGTGTTTGGGCACAAAGAGGATAATGCCTTCCGGACGTCTCGGACGCCTGCGCGAGTGGGCACGGTATCGCCTTCCGCTGCGCAAGAAATTGCCACAGGCCGTCTGCGATCAGGAAATCCAATGCCCGCGCGTGCTTCCCGATGGCACGGTCGAGCCGCCGCGCCTCCTGTCCGCTACGGAAGCAAAACTATAGCCGAGCCTCCTGGCCCGCATTTCTCACCACGCGATTGAAATGCCGCCGCGCTGTTGGAGCGCGGCGTTCACGCCGCTTCAACGACCCCTGCATAGAAAGGCTTGAAACACTTCCCATTTGACCGCGTGGCGACGCTGAAGCGGCGTAAACGCCGCGCTCCGGTGAGAAATGCGGGCTAGCCCGACTTTAGCAACTGGCGACGGAAACCGACGATTTTTTGGGGGTCGGGAGACGTATTTGAGAAGCACGTCACTTCCCCGCGCTCCAGCCGCCGTCGATGATGAATTCGCTGCCGGTGACGAACGCGGACTCGTCGCTGGCGAGGTAGAGGGCGGCGGCGGCGATTTCTTCGGGCCGGGCCATTCGGCCAATAGCCTGCGTCGAGGCCATCTCCCGATAGGCCATTTCCGGGTCGGGATATTCCTTGAGCCGCTCGGAGACGAACGGCGTCTCGACGCGGCCGGGGCAGATGCTGTTGGCCCGGATGCCTTCCGTTGCGTGATCGAGAGCGACACTCTTGGTGAAGCCGACCACCGCGAATTTGGTGGTGCAATAGGCGAGCCGATCGCGCACCGCGACGATGCCGCCGATGGACGCGAGATTGATGATGTTGCCGGACCGCCGCTCGATCATGCCCGGCAAAAACACCTTCGTGAGGTTGAACATGCCGCGCACGTTGACGGCATAGAGACGGTCGAGGTCCGCGCCGGTCGTTTGCAGCAGCGTGCCGACGTGGCCGATGCCGGCATTGTTGACCAGCACGTCGAGCCGGCCGTGCGCGGTGAGCACGTGTCGGCCAGCCCGTTCGCACTCCTCCTCCCGGCTGACATCGAGCGGGAGAAAATCCCCTGCGCCTTGCTCGGCCTTGAGGCGCATGGCGGTCTCCGCGCCACCTTCCGCATCGCGGTCGGCCACATAAACGAATGCGCCGGCACCCGCGAAAGCTTCGGCGATGGCTTTGCCGATGCCGGCGGCTGCGCCGGTGACGAGAGAGATTTTGTTCTGGAGGCTGAACATGCGGACCCTATTTACCGAACACTTGCCTGAGTCCCTCGACCGCCTTGCGTTCCTCCGCGTCGAGCGCGTCGAACAGACGCGTGTCGCGCATGTCGAAGGAGCGGCGCGGACGACCGTCGGCGGCGGCGCGCGTGTCGCCATTGTGGAAACACCAGCCGGCGGCGCCGTGTTCCTTTGCATTGCTCGCGTCGGTGATGAAATCGGTGGCCACCGGCTCGTACTGGCCGAAGCCGCGCCGGAATGGTTCCTGGTAATGTAACGGGGCCGCGTGGCCCAGTTCATTTGCCGCGTCGAGGTAAAACTTCGTCAGCCGCGTCGTCTCGCTGGCCGAACCGGCGTCGCGCGGCCGGTGCGGCGTAAGAAAGTCCACGCCGACGCTCTCGAGATACTCGCGCACGTCGTCCCGCGTGAGATCGCCGGCGTGCGAGGCGGTGACGAGGCGGTCCGGGTCCAGCTCGCGCACGCGCCGGCGAAGGACCTTCAGGTCGTCGAAGCTGGCGAAGCGCTTGTCGCGAATGTTCCGCTCGTTGCTCAGGTCCAGATACCAGTTGCGCCGGGACTTGAGCGCGGTGACGAGCGAGTCGACGGCGCGAAGGTGTGCTTCCAGAGTCTGGAGGCGCGGCGGACCGCTCACCCCGTTGCCGCGCGAGAGCGAAATGTCCACGAGCATGGCCCGGTCGTCACAGAAGTGGAGGATGCGCGCGAGCTTCGAGAGAAATTCCTGGCGCGGCCGGCCCTCGGCATCGACGGCGGAGACATCATTGCCGAAGGAAGACCAATTGGCCCAGACGCGAATCCAGTTGAACCCGGCGCGCTGGGCGTCGTCCAGGTCGCGCCGGATAAATTCATCCGAGGCTCCCAATGCGCCGTAGTAGCTGATACCGAAGAGAAATGTAGGGGTGCCGTTTACGGTGAATTGAGAACCGCGCACGCCGAGGAGGGTCGGAGGCCGTTGCCCGGTGAACCGCAAGGCGAGGGATTCATCTCCAATGCTGGGCGCAGCATGTTTTGTTGACGGCTCGCGGCTGGTTTGTGACGAAACTAACACCGCCTCACGAATCAGCCTGGCCGCCTGATTCATCTTCGTCGCGGGGTTGCCGGGGGATTTGTCGTGGTCGTCGATTCGGCTGTCGTTCCAACAGACGATAAGGTCGAGACTCGGGACGAGGAACAGGACGCGCATGCCGCCGTGGCCGCTGGCCGTGAACGCGTCCGGGGGCGCATCGACCAGCAGGCGCTGGCCGGCGGCGTTGGTTTGGTTCAGCCACCAATTGAAGGAGTAGCAGCCGGGGCCGACGGGCGTAATGTTCCGCGTGCCGCCGACGCTCCGCTGTTTAGGGAGCATGCCGGCTTCTTTGCCGCTGGTGCGCGGGAACCCCGGAGGGACGAGGCTGTTGGTCATGACCACAAACGCGCTCGCCGGGATCAACTGCCGATCCCGCCAACGGCCTTGCCGGAGCACGAGCAGGCCGAAGCGGGCGAAGTCGCGGCATGAAAGCGCCAGGCGGCCGGGGCGGTTGTTCTCGCCGAAGGCGTTGAAGGTGTAACGGTCCTCAAATTGCAGCGGCTCCGCCAGCCGCGTGCGCAGCACTTCCGTCCCGTTCGTGCCGAAGACGCGCTCGGTGAGTGTGTCGTAATAGAGCGCCAGGGCGAAATCGTTGTAGGAGTACGCCTCGCCGGGTCTTTCCGCGAGGCCGTAGCCCGAGGTCTGCGAGGCCAGGTGACGCCAGGTGATCGCGGCGTCCTTGCCGTCATTCAGCGTCCTCAGCCGCGGCTCGAAGTCCGCCACGAGCGCGTCAGGTCCGGCCAGCCGTTTCTCTTGGATAGCCACCAAAAGCAGCGTCGAGAGAAGCGGCTTGAACGCGGAGGCCACGTCAGAGCTTTTGGCAGCGTCGCCCCAGGTGAACGCGAGCCGGCCGTGGCGGACCACGCAACCGCGTCCGCCAACCAGATTCGTGAGCGCCGCGAGCTTTTCGTCAGACAAACCGGCGTCGTTGGGCGAGCAGGTCCGCCATTCCTTGCCAGGGAAAACATCGTCTGGAGGTTCCGTCGCTGCCGCGAGGGGGCCCATCCCGGCAAGGATGGCGGCTGCAAGGGCGAGACGGAGGGTCTTCATTGCCGGGAGCAATCGTACCGATTGTGGGTCGGGCTGGCGATGCCAATCGAACGGAATCCCCGTGAACCACCAACGTAGGGCAGGCGTCTCGCCTGCCCGCGCCGAAGGCGCGTCCCCGTTCGGCCGCTACGCGGCCGGGGCAGGCGAGACGCCTGCCCTACGAAAGCAAGCGGCACGGCAGATCAAAAATGCCCCGAACATCGCCTCGACTTCCGTAGTCCAATCAGGTGAAACTTTACTTCGATGACAGAACTTGTTGCCAATAGGATCGCTCGTCTCGCCACCCGCCGCGATTTTCTCAAGACCGCCAGCGCCGCGACGCTCGGCGCGCTCGCGGCCGGCGCCCCGCGCCCGCTCTTCGCCGAAGAGGCCGCCGAAAAAATCACCCCGCGCGCCGATACGCTGATCGTGCTTTGGATGGGCGGGGGCATGGCGCACACCGAGTCGTTCGACCCCAAGCGCTACACGCCGTTCGCCAAGGGCATCAAGCCGTCCGAGGTGCTCAGCACTTTCCCTCCAATCGACACGGCGGTGGACACCATCAAGTTTTCCGAGGGCCTGGAGAAAATCGCGAAGGTCATGGACCGCGGCACGCTCATTCGCAGCTACACGGCGGGCGACCTGGGTTTCATCCTGCACTCGCGGCATCAATTTCACTGGCACACCGGCTACGAGCCGCCCCAAACCGTCGCCTGCCCCCACCTTGGGGCGGTCATCGCGCGCACGCTCGGGCCGCTGAATCCGGCGGTGCCCGCGTTCATTAACATCGGCCAGCGCTTCGATATCGGCGAAGGCGAGGAAGTCAAGGCGTTCACGACCGCGGGCTTCCTCGGGAGCGAACACGGGCCGTTCAACATCCCGTATCCACACCAGGCCGCGGACAGCGTGCGTCCGCCGGGCGGCATGACGCCGGGGCGCTTCGAGAATCGCGACAAGTTCTATCGCAAGCTGCTTGCGGCCAGTCCGGTCGGGCAGCACGGCAGCGACTACCAGCGCGACTCATTGTTGCGCTCCATGGACAACGCGCATCGGCTCCTGAGCTCGCCCGCGGCGAAGGCCTTCGACTTGTCACTCGAACCGAAGGAAAACGTGGCGAAGTATCTGCCGCCGGGCGTCGACATGGGCAAAGCCGTCTCCGGCTCGCAGACGCGCGATGGCAGCTATGAGGCTTCGACAATTGGGCGCTTCGGCCTGGGCTGCCTGCTCGCGCGGCGGCTCTGCGAAGTCGGCGCGCGCTTCATCGAAGTGACGACGGAGTACATCCCGTTCCTCAACTGGGACACGCACGAGCACGGCCATGAGAAAGTCGTGAACATGAAGAAATCCATCGACAGCGCCGTGAGCCAGCTCGTGCTCGACCTCGAAGAGCGCGGGTTGCTCAACCGCACGCTCATCGTGCTGGCCAGCGAGTTCAGCCGCGACTCGCTCGTCGAAGGCAAACCGAGCAAGCCGGTCAAGGACCAGGTGCCCGTGCCCGACACGATTGAGGACATCAAGAATTACGGCATGCACCGGCATTTCACCGACGCGGGCTGCGTGCTGCTCTTCGGCGGCGGCATCAGGAAGGGCCACCTCCACGGCGTCACCGCGGACGAACGCCCGTGCAAAACGCTCCAGGATCGCGTGAAGATTGAGGACCTGCACGCCACGCTTTACACCGCGATGGGCATCTCGCCAAAGCTGGCGTACGAGGTGGAAAAGCGGCCGTTCTATGTGACGCGCGACGGGGTGGGGAAGGCGATTGCGAGCTTGTTTGGCACATGAACTGGATTGCGGGCGGGACGTTGAATCGTTGAAACGTTAAAAGCGTTAAATCGTTAAAATCGTTAAATCGTTAAAAGCGTTAAATCGTTAAATCGTTAAAATCGTTAAATCGTTAAAATCGTTAAATCGTCAAGCGAGGACAGGGCATTTCCGTTTCAACGTTTCAACGCTTTTAACGATTTTAACGCTTTAACGATTCAACGTTTTAGCAAACCTCACCTGCTCCCCGGCTTGACGGGCGGAATCTTCGCCAGGTCCGGCGGCAGTTTGTCGGGATGGAACGTTTCGACGTGGAGCTGGATCAGGGTGAAGACGGGGACGCCGAAGTTCACCGTGCCATCGGAACGATCCACGAGCATGGCGACGCCGGCGACTTCGCCCTGGTTGGCCCGCACGATGTCGATCGTTTCCTGAACGCGGCCGCCCTTCGTCACCACGTCCTCGACGATGAGGCACTTTTCGCCGGGAGAAAACTTGAAGCCGCGCCGCAGGACGAGTTTGCCCTCGTCCTTCTCAACGAAGATGAATCGCAAGCCGAGTTGCCGGGCGACTTCCTGGCCGATGACCAGCCCGCCCATCGCGGGCGAAACCACGGTGGCCGCACCAGCTTGTTTGACCTTCGCGGCGAGCGCGGCCCCGAACTGTTCGACGATCGGCATCTGCTGAAGCGCCAGCGCGCACTGGAAGAACTGCCGGCTGCGCAAGCCGCTACGGAGGATGAAATGGCCGTCAAGCAGCGCGCCGGTCTGGCGGAAAAGATTCAGGGCTTCGTCATGCGTCATTTGCGCGGATCAAACACGAGCGGCGCCGGGGTGACAATCACGGAACCCGCGGTCAGGAAGGGGACATCGACGTGGTGCGTGGTGCCTGGTGCGTGAAGCGTGAAGCTTGATCACGAAACGACGGTCCTCCGCTCATCACCCGCCACGCATTCTTCGCGCCCCTGCACTTCCTCCTTGCCAATCGCCCTCGCCCCTGCCAGCGTGCTTCAGGAGCCGAATACCTCCGACGACGAAGACCTGAAATCCAACCTCCCTTTTTTTATAACAACCAGCCCGCCCTCTCCTTCGCGCCCCCGCTTCCGGGTGGGAGCCATGCTTGCCGTGCTCGCCGGCTGTTTGGCCGCGGGCTTGGCGGCCCACGCCGCGGCGCCAAGCCTGCAACCGCTCCGGCAAGGGAAATGGATTGTAGGGACAGGAGGCAATGCTTATGATGTCAAGGTGGTGGGCAATTACGCCGACGTTGCGCTTGGATGGGGCGGCCTGGCAGTCATCGACGTGAGCAACCCGACGAAGTGCGTGCGCATGGGCGGCTATGACACCAGCAGGCCGGCCTACGGCGTGGCGGTATCGGGCAACTATGCTTATGTGGCGGCCGAGTGGGTGGGTTTGCAGGTGGTTGATGCGAGCGACCCGACCAACTGCGTTCGCGTTGGTGGCTATGCCATCAACGGGCCGGCCTACGACGTGGCGGTATCGGGAAATTATGCCTACGTAGCGGGTGGGTTTGCGGGCTTGCATGTGTTTGACGTGAGCAACCCCGCTAATCCCATTCTCGTGGGCGGCTATCCCATCGGCAATAATACCTTCCGGGTGGCGGTGTCGGGCGCCTACGCCTACGTGACGGACTTCTATACGGGCTTGCACATCATTGACGTGAGCGACCCGGCCAACTGCGTGCGCGTGGGTGGCTATAATACCAGCGGCAGTGCCTACGGCGTAGCGGTATCCGGGAACTACGCCTACGTGGCGGATGGCCGTGCGGGCTTGCAGGTGATTGACGTGAGCGACCCAGCCAACTGCGTGCGCGTGGGCGGCTATGTCACCAGCGCGTTTGCCTGGGGCGTGGCGGTGTCGGGAAACTACGCCTGCGTGGCGGACCAGACTGCGGGCTTGCAGGTGATTGACGTGAGCAACCCGACCAACTGTGTGCGCGTGGGCGGGTCTGCCACCAGCGGGGAGGCCTTCGGCGTGGCGGTGGTCGCTGGCCGGATCTACGTGGCCGATGGGGAAGCGGGTCTGCTGGTGCTGCCCACGCTGCCCAATGTGCAGTTCACCTTGCGGGTGGACGCCACCACAAACGAGACGTTCACCCTCCAAGCCGCCACCAACCTGACTCCGCCCATCACTTGGACGAATCTGTTGACCACCAACGTCCCCGCCATGCCCTTCGACTACGTGGACTACGACGTGAAGATTGCCGAGAAGCCCCAGAAGTTCTACCGCGTCCGCCAGCCCTGAACCTCGTAGCAGCCGACGTAAGGAGGCTCTGATCTTCACCGAATTGAGATGGAGCCTCCCTACGTCGGCTGCTACGGCGGAGCCCAAACTTCTCTTCATTGGGAGTGGCGGAATTGGATCACGGCTCGGCCGGAGCCTCGCCCTACCTTGAGCGGGGCGCGTCCCCCGATTTACGCCGGCCCGGCGCCGAGGATACCCTGCCGCCGCGCCATCGCGGCGAACGCGCCGTCCGCCTTCAGCAATTCCTGGTAGCCGCCTTGCTCGACGATGCGGCCTTCGGCCAGCACGATGACGCGGTCCATCGAAGCCAGCGTCGAGAGCCGGTGCGCCACGCAAATCACGGTGCGATGCTCGGCCAGCACGTCGATGGCCGCCTGCACCTCGGCTTCGGCCTTCGAGTCGAGTGAGGCGGTCGCCTCGTCGAGCACGAGGATGGGCGCGTTGCGCACGAAAGCCCGCGCGATGGCCAGCCGCTGGCGCTGCCCGCCGGACAAGGTGCCGCCCCGCTCGCCAATCGGCGTGTCGTAGCCCTGGGGCAGTTGAACGATGAAATCGTGGGCGAACGCGGCGCGCGCCGCCGCTTCAATCTCGGCGCGCGTCGCTCCCGGCCGGCCGGCGGCGATGTTGCCGGCGACGGTGTCGTCGAACAGCACGGTGTCCTGGCTGACCAGCGCCATCTGCGCCCGCAGGTCGCGGGTCGAAATTTCGCGCAAGTCCAACCCGTCGATTCTCAGCGAGCCGTTGGACGGATCGTAGAAACGAAACAGAAGATTCAGCACGGTGGTCTTGCCTGAGCCGCTTTCGCCCGCCAACCCGAGCCGCGTGCCCCGCGGGATCACCAGGCTGAATTCGTGCAACACCGGCTTGTCGCGATAGCCGAAGCGTACGGCATCGTACCGAATCTCCTTCGCGAAGGCCGTCATCGGTTTCGGCTGCGGCGGGTCGATGACCGTCGGCTGCGCGCTGAGGATTTCCTTCAGCCGCACGACGCCGACGCTGGCCTGCTCGAACAGGATGTGGATGCCGGCGAGTTTCTTGATTGGCAAATAGAGCAGCGCCAGCCCGGCCAGGAAGGAGGCGAGGTCCTTGCCGTCGCGCCCGCTCCAGAAGACGTAAGCCAGCAGCGCGCCCAGCCCGAGCACGCTGATGACTTCGATGATCGGATTGACGAGTTCCTTGGCCTGCACGCCCTTCATGCCGGCGTGGACCATCTGGCTGGTGGTTTTTCGGAAGCGCGCCATCTGCTCGGCCTCGAGCCCGAACGCCTTGACGATACGGATGCTGGCGAGCAGTTCGACGAGCTGGCCGGACTGGTTGACACTGGCCCGGAGCGTGGCCCGGGTCGCCCGGCGCGCCTTCCGACCGAGAATGAACAACGGCAGCATCAGCGCGGGAAGCAGAATCAGCGCGCACAACGTCAGCCTCCAGTCCAGCACGAGCAGCGCGCCGAAAACGAAGAGTAACGTCAGCGGCTCCTTCACGATGTCCGCCCCGCCCGTGCGCAGGGCGCGGAGGAGATTGGCGGTGTCGGTGTTGATGCGCGTGAGCAGATCGCCGGTCGAGGAGTGGGTGAAAAAGTCGAGCGAGAGCGAACTGAGCTTCTCCATCAGGTTGAGCCGCATGTCGCGGATGACCCGTTCGCTGACCCAGCCGACGCAGTAGTTGCCGACGTAATCCGAGGCCGCCCGCACAAACACGAGCAACGGCAGGAAGAGGATCATCCCGAGAATCTGCTGCGCCGTCGCGGACTGGCCAACGCGCGGCAGCCACGGCTCAATCTGGCGCTGGATTGCGCGGTTCCATTCGGCGCCTTTCGCCTTGAGGTCCTTGAGCAGGGAGCCGCCGGTTTCGGCTTGCGCCGCCTCGGCGGCCGCCGGCTTCTCCTTCGTGAAGCGGTCGATGATGGTGCGCGTGGCCCAGACGAAGCTGGCATTGGACAAGCCGAAGAGGACGGCAAACAAAACGCTCGCCACCAGCCGCGACTTGTACCGACGCAGATAGGTCCAGCCAAAGCCGAGGACGGCGAAAAGATTCTGCACGTTCGGGCGGTTATACAGGAGGAGCTCGGGACGCCGCAAACAGATTGAACCGGGGCAGGGCGGGATTCGGGTTAAGGCGCAACGGAGATATGTCGATTCCCTCGGTGTCGCGACTCGCGCCGCAAAATGCCGCGCGCCCGTGACGGACAGTAGTGAGAATCGAAAACCGAGCGCAATGAAATCTGCCATCCAGCAACACCAATCGAGGAGCGGGGGCTTCCGGCTCATCGTCCTGCTCGTCATCGCCGTGATCACCTGCTTCTTTTATGGCGGCCAGGGCGTTTACACCGCGCTGAAGAACCGCCGGCCCGTGCAGCTTGGCCTCCAGGAGCTGGCCAAGAGCAAGCCGTCGGCGCACTGGCTGGCGCTGACGAATTGCGAGCTGGCGATTTTGGACGCCGCCTACAAGACGGTGCGCTCAAAGTACGCGCCATCGACTTCCGGGCGGATCACCGAGGCGTTCGTCCCCTTGCGCGCGCCGGGCCAGACCTTGGACGAACCGTGCTACGCGGTCCTGGCGACGCAGGACTCGGGCATCCTGGAACAACTGGAGGAACTCAGGCTGGTGAAGAACGACTCGGAGCTGAACAACTGGATCGCGAAGCACAAGAACAACGTGCACCCCCATCGCGACGTGACGGGACTGGTCAAATTCGGCATCGAGACGGGAATGGAATCCGGCAAGCTGGGCGGTCTGCAACGCAACCTGGCCCCTGGTTACATCGTCCTGGCCGAGGGCAAGAAGCCGAACCTGACGAACGGCGTGGGCTTGATTCTTCTGGGCTTCGTCATCGCAGGCGGGATGGTGTTTGCGGCGCGGAGCAAGTCCGAGCCAACCACCGAAGAGACCTGATCCCGCACCCGTCGTTCGGGTAGCGCAGACAGCCGTGGCTGCTGTTTCGCCGACTGCCAGTCGGCGAACGTCGTCCTTTCCAACCAACGTTCCACTCGATTTGGAAGTTCGCGCGTTGGCAACCCGCGAAACAGCAGGCTGGGCAGCCTGCGCTACGATGGCTAACAGCCCGTTCAAAAACCTGGCCGCGCTGTGGCCGGGAAAACCGCTCTGTAGCGGCGGTCTGTGACCGCCGGCACAACTCATGGATTTCCGTCGGTCTGCGGCGCTCACAGAGCGCCGCTACAGTTTCTGAACCGCCTGCCAAGTCGAAAGGATTGGTGTTTATTCGCGTCCATTCGTGGTACACTCGCTCCGATGAACCGCTTTGAGCAAAGCCTCGCCCAGCACGGCCTCGCGCTGCGCCGAGCCGGCTTGCACACGCTCCAGCTCAACGTCGGCCGGAAGTGCAACCAGGCCTGCCGCCATTGCCACGTCGATGCCGCGCCCTGGCGCACCGAGATGATCGACGGGCCGACCGCTCGCCGCATCGGGGCGTGGATTGAGCGGCACCGGCCGCCCATCGTGGACATCACCGGCGGCGCGCCGGAGTTGAGCGAACACTTCCGGTACTTTGTCGAGATCGCGCGCGCGGCGGGGACGCGCGTCATCGACCGCAACAACCTCACTATTCTGTTCGAACCAGGGTTCGAGGACTTGCCGGAGTATCTGGCGCGACACGAAGTCGAAGTGGTCGCGTCACTCCCGTGTTACCTGCCGGAGAACGTGACCAAACAGCGCGGCGCGGGCGTTTACGAGAAGAGTATCCGGGCGCTCAAGAAGCTCAACGCCGCCGGTTACGGAACGCGCTTGCCGCTGAACCTCGTTTACAACCCCGTCGGCCCTACGCTGCCCCCGCCGCAGGCCGAACTTGAAGCCGACTATCGCGATGCCCTTGAGCGCAATCACGGCATCGTCTTCCACAAGCTTTACACGATCACCAACCAGCCCATCGCCCGCTTCGCCGACGACCTCCGAGCCCGCGGCCAGTGGGATGAGTATCTGGCGCTGCTGGCCAATGCGTTCAATCCAGCGACCGTCGAGGGCCTGATGTGCCGGAGCACGTTGAGCGTGGACTACACTGGCCGGCTGTTCGACTGCGACTTCAACCAGATGCTCGGCATGACGCTGCGCAACGGCCGGGAACTTTACCTATGGGACATCACTCCCGCTGATCTTGAAGGTCGCGCCATCGCGACCGATTACCACTGCCTGGCCTGCACGGCGGGGTGCGGGAGCAGTTGCACGGGGGCGGTAACTTAGTACCGATAGTGCTCGGACTTATAAGGGCCGTCGGTTTGGACGCCCAGGTATTGAGCCTGCTTGCTCGTGAGCCGGGTAAGTTTGACGCCGATGCGCTCGAGGTGCAGGCGGGCGACTTCTTCATCGAGACGCTTGGGCAGGCAATAGACGCCGACCTTGTTTGTGTCCTTGTTGCGCCAAAGGTCCATTTGCGCCAGGCATTGGTTGGTGAAGCTGTTGGACATGACGAAGCTCGGATGGCCAGTGGCGCAGCCGAGGTTCACGAGCCGGCCTTCGGCCAGCAGATAGAGGGTGCGGCCGTTGGGAAGGAGGTATTTGTCGTATTGCGGCTTGACGTTGATCTGCTTGACGCCTTTGAGGGCGTTGAGGCGATCGACCTGAATCTCGTTGTCGAAGTGGCCAATGTTACAAATGATCGCCTGGTCCTTCATCTTCAGGATGTGTTCGAGGGTGATGACGTCGCAGTTGCCGGTGGCGGTGACGTAGAGATCGGCGGTGCCCAGGGTGTCTTCAAGCGTGGTGACTTCGAAACCTTCCATCGCGGCCTGGAGGGCGTTGATGGGGTCTATTTCGGTGACGATGACACGGGCGCCAAAGCCGCGCAGGCTGTGGGCGCAGCCTTTGCCAACGTCGCCGTAGCCGCAGACGACAGCGACCTTGCCGGCGATCATGACATCAGTGGCCCGCTTGATGCCGTCGGCGAGGGATTCGCGGCAGCCGTAAAGGTTGTCGAATTTGGACTTGGTGACGGAGTCGTTGACGTTGATGGCGGGAACGAGAAGCTTGCCGGCTTCGAGCATCTGGTAAAGGCGGTGAACGCCGGTGGTGGTCTCCTCGGAGACGCCCTTCCATTCGCGGACGATGGAGTGGAACCAGCCGGCGCGTTCGCGGCCGCATTTCTTGAGGAGATTCTTGATGACGGCGACTTCCTGGTTGTCGCTCGGGGTGTTGACCCAGTTGTCGCCATTCTCCATGTCATGGCCCTTGTGGAGGAGGAGCGTGGCATCGCCGCCGTCATCGACGACGAGCTGCGGGCCTTTCATGCCGGGATGGGTGAGGGCGTCGAGGGTGAACTTCCAGTATTGCTCGAGGGTCTCGCCCTTGATGGCGAAGACAGGGGTGCCCGCCTGGGCGACGGCGGCGGCGGCGTGGTCCTGGGTGCTGAAGATGTTGCAGCTGGCCCAGCGGACGGAGGCGCCGAGTTCCTGGAGCGTCTCGATGAGCACGGCGGTCTCGATGGTCATGTGGAGCGAGCCGGTGATGCGCACGCCGGCCAGCGGCTTTCGGGGACCATATTTCTTGCGGATGGCCATGAGGCCGGGCATCTCGTGCTCGGCAATCTCGATGGACTTGCGGCCCCACTCGTCGAGGGAAAGGTCCCGGACGTGGAAGTCGGGTTTGCCGTTGCCACTGACTTTGAGAGCGGCGGCGGGCTTGGGAGCGGGCGCCTTGGATTTGGATTTGCGCGAGGCGGCGAGTTGGACTTTGGCCATAATCGTTGGATCCGTTGAATCGTTGAATCGTTGAATCGTTGAGTCGTTGAATCGTTGAGTCGTTGAATCGTTGAGTCGTTGAATCGTTAAATCGTTAGTTGTTGGCCGAACCGTCGAACCGTTTCAACGACTCAACGATTCAACCATTTAACGGCTTATTTGGCGGCTCGTTTGAGTGCGGCGGCTTTGTCGGTGCGTTCCCAGGTGATGGCTTCGAGGTCGTCTACTTTGCCGAAGTGGCCGTAGTTGGTGGTCTTCGAGTAGATGGGGCGAAGGAGGTTGAGTTGCTTGACGATGTCAGCGGGCTTGAAACTGAAGACGCGGCAGACGGCTTTCTCGATGGCTTCATCGCTGACGCGACCGGTGCCGAAGGTGTTGACGCACACGCTCACGGGATCGGGATAGCCAATGGCGTACGCGAACTGGATTTCCGCGCTGGTCGCCAGGCCGGCGGCCACAATGTTCTTGGCCACGTAACGGCCCATGTAGGCCGCGCTGCGATCGACTTTGCTGGGGTCCTTGCCGGAAAAGGCGCCGCCGCCGTGACGGCCCATGCCCCCGTAGGTATCGACGATGATCTTGCGGCCGGTCAGGCCGGTGTCGCCTTGCGGCCCGCCGACGACGAATCGGCCAGTGGGGTTGATGAGATATTTCGTGTGCTTCGTGAGGAACTGCCTCGGGAGGGTCTTCCTGATGACTTCCTCGATGCAGAATTCCTTGATCGTTGTGTGTTTCACGTCGGGGGCGTGCTGAGTGGAAATGACGACGTGGGTAATCTCGACGGGCTGGTCGTCCTTGTAGCGGACCGAAACCTGGCTTTTGGCGTCGGGCCGGAGCCACTTCACCTTGCCGCTCTTGCGAATCCGAGTGAGTTCGCTGCCAAGCTGGTGGGCGTACATGATTGGCGCCGGCATCAATTCCGGCGTCTCATTCGTGGCGTAGCCGAACATGAGGCCCTGATCGCCGGCGCCCTGTTCGGCGGTTTCCTTTCCTTCGGCGGCGCGGGCATCCACGCCTTGGGCGATGTGAGGCGATTGCTGCGTGATGGCGGTCATGATGAGCACCTTGTCGGCGTGGAACACGTCGTCATCGTGGACATAGCCGATCTCGCGAATCGCCGCGCGGGCGATGGAATTGAAGTCGAGCTTGGCCTTGGTGGTGATTTCGCCGCCCACGACGACGAGGTTCGACTTGGCATACGTCTCGCAAGCCACCCGGCTGAATCGGTCCTGCGCCAGGCAAGCATCCAGCACGGCGTCGGAAATCGTATCGCAAACCTTGTCCGGATGGCCTTCGCCGACGGACTCGGAGGAGAAGATGTAGTTTTTGCTCATGCAATGTTGTTGTCGCGCGGTGGGCGAACTGTAAGCGCGCCAACCACATATTGACGTATCAGGATGCGAAGATATATTCTGGCGTCAATTCGTCAACCCCGAAATTCCGGTAATGGTCCATCGGGAGAATCGAGGATGCCTTGACCGCCAAGATCGGGCTGGTTGGCGTGGGGGTCGAGCGACTACCGTCATAACGATGAAAGCGACTGCGGCACCCGCCAACCCGCGCACTGATCCCGACTGGTTGAGGAGGCACTTCGGTTAATTCACCCCATGTCCTCCACCCTCCGCTCCCTCCGCGCGCTTGGCGACCCGACGCGCCTGCGCATTGTCTCGCTGCTCGAACGGGACGAGCTGTCCGTGAACGAACTCCAGGAGATCACCCGCCTCGGCCAATCGCGCATCTCGACACACCTCGGCTTGCTCCAGGACGCCGGCCTGGTCCAATCCCGCCGCGAAGGCAAACGCACCTTCTACCGCGTCACCCCGCAGCCCGACGCCGCGGCGGGCGACGTCCTCAAGGTCGCCGTGCGCGGCGCCAAGGAAATGTCGGAGCACGCCGCCGACCAGGTGAACCTCAAGCGCATCCTCGCTCGCCGTCAGGACCAGCAGCAGGTCTACTTCAACCAGATCGCCGGCCGCTTCGACCGCAGCTACGGCCCGGGCCGCTCATGGCAGGCCTTCGGGCACCTCCTGCTGCGGATCCTCCCGCCGCTGACCGTCGCCGACCTCGGCTCCGGCGAAGGGTTGCTCAGCGAGTTGCTCGCCCGGCGTTGCAAAAAGGTCATCGCGGTGGACAACTCGGAGAAGATGGTGAAGTTCGGCGCGAACAAGGCGAAGAAGAACGGCCTGAAAAACCTCGAGTTTCGCCTGGGTGATTTGCAACGCCCGCCCGTCGATCCGCAGTCGGTCGATCTCGCCGTGCTGAGCCAGGCGTTGCACCACGCGGAAGATCCCGCCAGCGCGCTGGCGGCCATTCACCGCATCATCCGGCCCGGCGGACAGATTATGATTCTCGACCTGCTCCGGCACAACTTCGAGCAGGCCCGCCAGCTCTACGGCGACCGCTGGCTCGGCTTTCCCGAGAGTGAACTGCACCGCTGGCTCGAAGCGGCGGGATTCAAGAAAATCGAAATCAGCGTCGTCGCCCGCGAGGAACAGCCGCCCCATTTCGCGACCATTCTGGCGGCGGCGGAGAAGTGAACTTGAATTTGAACCACTTCACTTCGCCGGCGATAAGCCGTGGCGGATAGACTCCGCCGTGAAGTATTCCATCCAGAGCCGTTCTCGCGTGGTCTCGGCCCATTCGTTCAGTTCGTCGCCATAGACCCGGTCAATCGCTCGGATGCTCTCCAGGCATTGCGCCATGCCCGTGCGCAACCGCTCCTCGGCGTCCGGCAATGGCCGCATCCCTGCGATGGAGCGCGACACGAATGCGGCATCCACCAGGCCGGGGCGAGCCCAGTCGCCGGGCGGGACATCGAACGGGCCGCGCGGCAGCGGGTTGGCCAGTTCCAACTGCGGGGCGCTCATAGTTGCCATTGGAACGTGTCTTCCTTCACGTGTCGGTAATTCGCGTCCAGCGCGGGCTGGAGCAGGAGCAGCGCGGCCAGGCGGCGGGCGGTGTGCGTGACTTCGCGGGCTTCATCGGTGGAGAGCGCGCGGCCCAGCAACTCATGCTCGCGATAGCTGAGCCATTTCTTGATCACCTGATAGCCGCCAATGGTGTAGTCCCAGACATTGGCCGGGATGTTCCGCCAGCAGGCCGTGTCGTTGAGGTACACGTCGCAGGTGGACAGGCCGAAGGGCGCGGTGGCTTCGGGCGGGGGCGCCTCGTCAGG
>DASTLJ010000127.1:0-2090 GCA_035715125.1 Verrucomicrobiia bacterium | reverse complement strand
GCTCGCCGAAAGTGTACTCCTGTCTGTTCTCGGCGCCGCGCTCGGATTCATCTTTGCTTTCTGGTCCGTAAGCGGACTGCGCCACGGGCTCGGCTCCATGAGCATCGCCCGCGCACACGAAGTGACGCTCGATATAGGCGTGCTCGGTTTCGCGCTGGCCGTTTTGGTCCTGACCGGAGTTGGATGCGGTCTCGCGCCAGCATTGCAGGCTTCTCGACCGAATCTCAATCATGCGCTCAAGGATGCGGCACGCGGCTCAGCGACTGGTGGCAATCGACTGCGCAGTTCGCTGATCGTGGGCGAAGCGGCGCTAGCGCTCGTACTCCTCACCGGTGCAGGGCTCCTCCTGCACAGTTTTTCCCGGCTTCTGAGCGTGCCGCCCGGATTTGATCCGGAGCGGGCGTTAACCATGCAGATTTCCCTGCCGGTCCAGAAATATCGCGACAACGCACAGCGCGCCGCCTTCTATTCCCGGCTCACCGAACGTGTCGCGGCACTGCCCGGGGTCGAAGCTGCGGGCGTGAGTGGCGTGCTGCCGTTAGGCGGCGGGATGCCCGACCCCTTCTTCCGCATCCGCGGCCGGGCGAATCCTCCGGAACCTGGTTACAGTGCCGATTTTGATTTCTGCACGGTGGACTATTTCCGCGCGATGGGAATTCCGCTCCGTCGCGGCCGATTTTTCAATTCGGGCGAGGCGGCAGCGCCGCGAGTCGCGATCATCGACGAAACCATGGCCCGCGAATATTTTCCGAACGAAGATCCGATTGGCCGGCAGATCAGTCAGGAAACAAACGATTGGGAAATCGTCGGGATTGTGGGGGACGTCCGGGTGCGGGGGTTGGCCAAACCGGTGAGGCCGCTCGTGTATCGGCTGCACTCGCCGCTGGACACTCCGCGCAATGCCACGCTGGTTGTGCGCACACGTGGCGACCCGAAGGCGTTCGCCAGGAGCGTGCATCGAGCAATCCTCGAAATCGACCCCGCGCAGCCGGTGGCGAACGTGCGGACGCTCGAGGAGGTAATCAGCGCTTCCGTGGCCCAACGTCGGCTGACCCTCGTGTTGCTTGGCTCGTTTGCCGGTGTCGCTTTGTTGCTCACGGCCATCGGTCTTTACGGCGTGATCGCTTACGTGGTGACGCAACGCACGCGCGAGATCGGCATCCGCATGGCGCTGGGGGCGAATCGCGGCAGCGTGCTCGCCTTGGTGCTCCGTCAGGGAATGACGCTGGCCGTCCTCGGCGTCGCGCTCGGCGTTCCCGCCGCGCTGGGCCTGACGCGCGTGCTGACCAGCCTCTTGTATGAAGTCAAACCGGGCGACCCGCTCACCGTTTCCGGCGTCTCACTGATTCTGCTGCTCGTAGCTCTGCTCGCCTGCTGGTTGCCGGCACGGCGCGCGGCGAAGGTTGATCCGATGGAGGCTTTGCGTTATGAATGATCTCAAATTCGCCTTCCGCCAACTGCTGAAAAACCCAGGCTTCACCGCCGTGGCCGTGCTCACGCTCGCCCTCGGCATTGGGGCGAGCACCGCCATCTTCAGCGTGGTCAATGCCGTCCTGCTCCGGCCGTTGCCCTATCCCGAACCCGGCCAACTGGTGCAGTTGCGCGCCGACCGGCCGGGCAGCCCCAGCACCTTCATTGGCAGCGCCACGTTCGATGAAGTCAAAGCCCAGAGCCAGTCGCTGGCGCGCATCGCCGCCTACAGTGGCGGCGACATGACTCTCACCGGGGCCGGACCGGCGGAACAAATCGTGTCCGGCGCGGTGACGGCGGATTTCTTTCCACTGCTCGGCGTCCAGCCGGCCGTGGGACGCAACTTCACCCGGGAAGAGGACACGCCCAACGGCCCAAAGGCGGCCATTCTCGGACACGGCCTCTGGCAGAGCCGGTTTGGCGGCGACCCGGACGTGCTGGGCCGGACGATCACGTTGAACCAACAAAGTTACACCGTCGTGGGCATTCTTCCGGCGCGCTTTCAATATCCAGAAAGATTCCAACTTTGGACTCCGCTGGCGCTTGGTGAAACGGGGGGAACCTTCGTGATGCATGGTGAAGGCATGATGCTTCTGAAAGCCATTGCTCGATTGAAACCC
>DASTLJ010000126.1:0-3516 GCA_035715125.1 Verrucomicrobiia bacterium | reverse complement strand
TCGCCGGCGACGTCGCAAAACTTTTGCGTCGAAACATAGTTGAGGTCTAAAGCCGCGAGCGTTCACGACCACGTGGGATAGTAACAAGTTTGTCAAATGGCGCGAGATTTCCGTTCAACCCGCAAGCTTGACGGCGTTTAGCTTTTGGCGCTTGATCAGTGATTGGCCGGCGGCGACTCAGCTCACTCCCGGCAGAAACGACTGCGACCATGTCCATTCAGGTCCGTCCATACAATCGCCGCCAGCAGCCCGGCCGCTTCGCCTTTACCTTGATTGAGTTGCTGGTAGTCATCGCCATTATTTCCATCCTCGCGGCCCTGCTGTTGCCGGCTCTGGCACTGGCGAAGGAAAAAGCCCGCGTCATCATGTGCCTGAGCAATCTCAAACAGATGGGACTGGCGATAACGCTGTATGCGGGCGATCACGAGGATGCCCTGGTGCCGGCCGAGTACAGCTTGCGGAACGGAGCGCAATATCAGGAAGGCTGGCCGACGATTCTCGTCAACCGCGGCTATCTGACGGCGGGAAAGTCGCGCACGTTTTACGGCCTTCCCGCCACCCGCTCGGTCTTCCGGTGCCCCTCCGGATTGCCCGAAGTCTATACGTTCGGTCCGGGTTCGCGTGATGATCCGGAAGGCGCCAAGGCATGGCCCTTCGTCTCGGAAAGTACCGGAGGCAAATTCTATGTCCACTGCTGGTACGGCATCAACGGATCCACGGCGCATCCGCAAAAATGGCCCTTCAGCCGGATTCCACTCGATGGATCACGCGCCGTCACGCTGAACAAGCTCAACAGCGCGGCCCAATCGGCCCGCATGCCCATGCTCTTCGACGGCTACTGGATCCATAACGGCCGGGATGAACGAATCAATGCGCGCCATTCGAAAAACACGAGATCCAATCTGCTCTTTTTCGACGACAGCGCGGCCACCTTCGACACCTTTCGCGTGCCCAGCGTGGATGACAAGAAAGCGACTGACGTGCGGTGGCGCTTCTAAACTGGGTGACTGCTTCCGCGCAACCGCGCGTTTGTGTTCACCGTGGCGGCCGGCATCTTGCCTGCCGTGGAGCCGGGCATCTTGCCCGGCGGAAATGGCCGGTGCTCCCGGGAGGCGCTGGCGGTTTGGCGCCTGCAGCCGGGCGGCAAGCTGCCGCCCTCTACGGCGGCCAAGCTGGCCGCCGCTACATATTTGCTCCGCACGGTAAACACGTACAACCGCGGAAAGCGATACGGCCGGGTGTGGAGAAGTCCGTGGGAGAGGCGACAGCGCCGCGGGGCGGCGCGTGCTGTCCTCGGCGCGCCGAGCGTGCGAAAATCAGCGGCGGACGGCGGCGCGCTCAGGACTTCGGTGTCTGAAAAAGTTAGATCGTAGAGAGCCGATATGAAAAACGTTCTCCTGCTCGCTGGCTCGTTGGCGGTCATCGTGGCTTCATCGCTTTGGATTTACTTCGCTCATTTCGCGGCGCCGAAAATCAACGTGCCGCTCCACCAAGCGGTCGGGCGGGTGATGGCGGAGGAAACCGCGAAACTGCTGGGCAACAGCGGCAAAATCGTCGTCATCGCCATCGACACACCGAAGACGCCGGAGCTCAAAGTCCAGCTTGAGGAATTTGAGAAAGCGCTAAAGTCGTTCAGCGGAATCAGCGTTGCAAAATCCTACATGCTCGAGACCGAGGACAAGCCCAAGTACGGGGCAGGATCCGGCATATCCGCGCGGCGATACGTCCGAATCGTGAACAAAAACACCACTGCCGACGCCATCGTCTCATTCGTGGGTGCGCCGGAGTTGAAGGAGGATGAAATCCGGGAGTTGCAAGCCCGGCCAAAGCTCATCGTCGAGGCCCGGTCAGCGGACAAGCTCAAGCGGCTTTTCGATCAACACCTTCTGCACGTGGCGATCGTGTCCCGCTTCCAGTTTCCCGCCCCGGTCGAGGGGAACCCGGGCACCCTGCGGCAATGGTTCGACAAGCGCTTCCAGATCGTGACGGCGGAAAGCGCGGTTACCGTGCCCGCCTCCGGCGCCGAGTAGCCGACGCATGCTGCGGAAGGGCGCCGGCGGCTTGCAACCCACCAAATCGGCAAGGATAAACCTGAATACCGCGCTTTTCCTTTTGCGTTTTGTGTGACGCCTTTGTAACCACTGCCCGTGAGTCAATCCGCGCCGAGCCTGTTGTTGCTGATTCCCGCCTACAACGAGGAAGAGCGGATCGAACCCACCTTGCGCGAGTATGCGCAGTTTTTTCGGCAGCATTATTCCGGGAAATTCCAACTGGTCGTCGTCCTGAACGGCTGCCGCGACAATACGCTGGGTGTGGTGACGCGAGTCGCGGCGGATTTCCCGGAGATCAGCGCATTGAATTTCCCGGATCCCATCGGCAAAGGCGGCGCACTCATCGAAGGCCTGAAACTCGCGCCGCACGCGGACCTGATTGGGTATGTGGACGCCGACGGCGCCACCGGCCCAAAGGCCTTCCATGAACTGGTACATCTGACGGCGCAGGCCGACTGCGTCATCGGCTCGCGCTGGCTGCCTGGGGCCGTGCTGCATCAAAGCCAGACCCGGCTGCGCCGTCTGTTCAGCCGCGTGTTCAACGCCATCGTGCGGCTCCTGTTCTGGAGTCTGAACATCCAGGACACGCAATGCCCGGCCAAGGTCATGCGGCGCGGCGCCGTGGAAAAAGTCCACTCGAACCTGACGATCGCCGACCTTGCATTCGATGTGAACCTGCTTTACGCCCTGAAGCGGCACGGCTTCCGCATCCTGGAGGTCCCGACGGAGTGGACCGACAAGATCGGATCGAAAGTCACGCAGTCGTTGTTTCGAAACTCCCTGGTGATGTTCCTCTCGGTCGTGCGGGTGTGGCTCATCTATTCGCCGTTTTATCGCTGGCTGCGACCGCTGCGACCGCTGGAAAACTGGATTTACCGCAAGCTCAGGGCGCCGGCGCCGCGGCCCGGACCTTCTCGCGCCACGAAAAAAGGCCCGTGATGACCAGCAACACCAGGCTGAACGCGCCGAGCGTCCGGACAATGGTTCGAAAGGCGGCCATTTCCTCCATCTGAAGCAGTTTGGGCCTGAGAATTCCCAGCGCAACGGCGTAACCGATGGCGACGAGCAGCGTCCACGGCACAATCACGTACCGCTCGCGCGCGAGCAGGTTCGAGAGGAAGACGTTGGCCAGGATGAGTGGGAGCAGACACCAGGTGAACCACGGCACCAGCGGGGCGGCGTCCCAGTATTTCGAGTTGCTGAAGAAGATGATCTGAAGTGGCAGCTTGGGCAGAAGCGTGCAGGCCAGAGCGGCGCCGCCACCCAACACCGCCGTGGCAATCAGGGCGTGCCGCACGGCCCGCGTGTCCTGCGTCAGGGCGGCGCTCCGCACGACTTTCGGAAACATCACCGCGGAAAGCGGGGTCGCGAACGTCACCAGCGCCAGACCGATCATCGCCGCCGGCATGTAGTAATACGGCGTCTTGTCGGCGGGAAAGAGGCTTTGCGCATAGACGACATCAGC
>DASTLJ010000125.1:0-18611 GCA_035715125.1 Verrucomicrobiia bacterium | reverse complement strand
CACTAAGAGGACCCCCCTCACCCCGGCCCTCTCCCCCGATGGGGGAGAGGGAGGAAGCGCAATGGCAAATTCTCAGTTTTCAATTATCAATTTTCAATTCCGCCGCGGCTCACTTCTCCCCTTGTCGGCAGGGCCGCTTTTGGTAAGCTCGGCCACGGATGATCCGGCACTTGATGCTCGTGGCGATGTCGTGGCTTGGCGCCGCGGCTGCGTTCCCGGCGGAGAAGGTGATCGACTTCGGCTCTTACAAGCTGAACCAGACGCCCGCGGGCTTTCGCAGCACGGTGGCCGGCGGCGGCCAGCCCGGCGATTGGAAGGTGCTCTCGACCGACGTGCCGTCGCTGTTGCAGCCCTTCACGCCCGGGGCCCGATCGACCGTCCAACAGGCGGCCCTGGCGCAGTTGGCGCGGGACAAGACCGACGAGCATTTCCCGATGCTCGTGTTCGAGGAGGAGACCTTCGCGGACTTCACGCTCACGACGCAGTTCAAAATCGTCGAGGGCCAGGAGGAGCAGATGGCGGGCATCGCGTTCGGGTTCCAGGACGAGCAGAATTATTGCTACGTCCGCGCCAGCGCGCTGGGCGGGACGTTCGCGCTGTATCGGGTGGTGGGCGGGGCGCGCAGCACGCCGGTCCTGATCCGCGTGCCGATCAGCCGGGGCGACTGGCACGAGTTGCTCGTCGAGTGGAAGGACAAACGTCTCCGGGCCGTGCTGGACGGCAAGCACGCCCTGCCGGTCCAGGAGGAAAAGTTCGATCACAACGGCAAGATCGCTTTCTGGACGAAGTCCGACGCGGTGAGTTACTTCGCCGAAACGCGCATCATTTACCGGCCGCGCGAGACGCTGGCGCAGGCGCTGGTGGCCGATGCGTTGAAGAAGTACCCACGGCTGCTCGACCTGCAAATCTTCGCGCCGTCGCTGACCAACGCTTCGGAGTTTCGCATCGTCGGCAGCAAGGAGCCCGGGAATCTCGGCCAGCCGGCGCCCAAAGAAACGCGTGACGTGCTCGAAGGAAAGGGATTTTATTACGGAAAAGACAGCCACTCGGTGATGGTCATTCTGCCGCTGCGCGATTGGAACGGCGACCGGGTGGCGGCGGTGAAAGTGTCGATGAAGACTTTTCCCGGGCAGACGGAGAAAAGCGCCCTGTCGCGGGCCACGCCGATTCTGACGGCGATGGCCGGACGAGTGCAGTCGGCCCGGGCGCTGGTGGAATGAGATTGATTTTGAATCGCGCGAGAACGGCTTCTGCGCGAAAGAGTGTTTGAGTTCGTCGGACCTTCGAGCTTCATCGTGAAGCCGGCGAGGGTGTAAGGGACGCAGGACGAATGGCCGCAGGGAGGCGGGTACAATCCAACGCAGAGATTACGTGCAAAATGCGGAAGACGTGTCATAGTGTGTCAGGATCCCCACGCCGCTCCGCTCTCAACGGCGCATTGTCTGCAACCGCGAGATGGGTTGAAGACCTATCCGTGTTTTTTCGGATTGTGATATTCCGCCCGCCCGCCGATGAGGTAGGCGAGAGTTGTGAGTCAGGCTAAGAAGAAGTAAGCAGTATGAAGAAAGCTGTATTTATCGAACGTGACGGAGTCCTCAACGAGGTCAAAGCCGGCCCGAAGCATCAGATCACGCCACTGACGCTCGACGAGTTCAAAGTGAAGAAGGGCTCAGAACCGGCGCTCAAGAAGCTGAAGGCCGCCGGCTTTGTGCTGATCGTCACCACCAACCAGCCCGGATTGTCGCGCGGCTACCAGTCCCGCCGCGAACTGGACCGCATGCACGACATCGTCAGGCGCTGCTTCCCCCTGGACGACCTGTTGGTCTGCCCGCATGACGAGTCGGACCACTGCCCGTGCCGCAAGCCCCGGCCCGGCCTGCTCATCGAGGCAGCCTTCAAGTGGCACTTGAACCTGGACCACTCCTTCGTCATCAGCGACAAGTGGCAGGATGCCGAAGCCGCCCGCACCGCGGGCTGCACCTCGCTGCTGGTCCAGTCGCCCTGGGTCGGCAACGTGCATCATGATTTCGTGATGCCCGACATCGACGCCATCGCCGCAAAAATCCTCGCCCTCAAGGCGCAGGTGGAGTTCGCCTGACGTCTGATTGGCCGCTTTAAACCGCCGCTTCACGCGGACATTTCACCTTCGACGTAGCCGCCGACGTGAGGAGGCGGATGAACCAAACGGGACACGAATCCGCCTCCTCACGTCGGCGGCTACAGGACTTGGGTGTTTAGTGCGCCGTCTGAAAGATTCTGCTTTAGCGGCGTGCTCTTCAACTTCCCGTTTTCACCTCGATGATGTCGTGTGTTCCGGCCTCGCGCGCGCCTGCGGCGCTGACGCGCACATAACGGGCGCGCTCGCGAAGCTGGGATAGATTGGCCGCCCCCAGGTAACCCATCCCGCTCTGGATGCCGCCAATGAGCTGGGTGAGCACGCTGTCGACCGAACCGGACGCCTCCTTCAACGCCTCGACGCCCTCGGCGGCGAGCTTTTGCGTCGAAGTCGTCGAGTGCCCGTAGCGGGCCGCGGCGCCCGCCTTCATCGCGGCCAGGCTGCCCATGCCCCTGTATTGTTTGTAGAGCTTGCCATTGATTTCCAGAAGTTGCCCGGGCGCCTCGGGGCAGCCGGCCAACAGCCCGCCACAGATCACGGCCTGGGCGAGCGTCAGCGCCTTGACGATGTCCCCGGACTTCGTGATGCCGCCGTCGGCGATGAGGGCGACGCGCTTGCGGGCCGCGGCGCGCGAAGTGACGTAGAGCGCCGTGAGTTGCGGAATGCCCACGCCGGCGACCATGCGCGTGGTGCAAATCGATCCCGGCCCCTGCCCGACCTTGACGGCGTTCGCCCCGGAGTCGGCGAGAAACTCGACACCGGCCGCGCTCGTGACGTTGCCGGCGATGATGGGCAGCGTGGGGCAGGCGTCACGGATCGTGCGCACCGCTTCGCCGACGCCCTTGGTGTGGCCGTGCGCGGTGGAGACGGCGACGACGTCGACGCCGCGTTCGGCCAGCGCCTGGACGTGCGTGAGGATGCGCGCGCGGTCCAGCTCGCCAAACGCGTTGCGCGTGGCCGAGAGGGAGGCGCCGCACAGCAAACGGAAGCGGGCATCGCGGGCAGGCTTGAACTGCGCGGCCCGTTCCTGGGTGATGCGCTCGACGTCGCTCATCGTGAAGAGGCCGTGCAGCCGGTCCTGTTCGTCCACAACGAGCAGCTTGTGGATGCCCGGATGGTCGTTGAAAAACTTGTCGGCGCGCGCAATGGGGTTTTCGCCGAGTTCCTTGACGCCGACGGTGTGGACCTGGCTGCGCGGGGTCAGGGCCGCCGCGACCTTTCGTTTGGCGTAGCGCGGCTTGACGACGTGGCCGGAGAGCAGCCCGAGCAACCGGCCGGCGGCGTCGACGACCGGGAAGGTCGAGAAGGCGAATTTCTTTTTCTCGATCAGTTCGAGCACGTCGCCGATGAGTTGCTCCGGGGCGACTTTGATCGGCTCGCGGATAAGCCCGTGGACGTGATTCTTGACGCGGTCCACCTCCGAGAGCTGGTCCTTGTCGGGCATGTTGTGATGCAGGAGGCCCAACGCGCCGTTCAACGCCATCGCGATGGCCATTCGCGACTCGGTGACGGTGTCCATGTCCGACGAGACGATCGGGATGTTCAGTTGCAGGCCTTCGGCGAGGGGGGTGTCGAGTTGCGTGTCGCAGGGGAGGATTTCCGAGTAGAGCGTGGCCAGCGAAACGTCGTCGTACGTGAGCGCCAGTTGCCGGTGTGCTGCAAAGAACACGTCCGCCGGCTGGTAGAACTGGGCGTCGAGCTCGGAGAGATGTTGCAAAGTTGCCATGCGAGAAAATGCCCTATGCCCCGCAAGGCTGGCAAGGAGGAAACGGTGCGTGATGCGTGGTGCGTCAAGTACGTGATGCGTGATGCGTGGTGCGTCAAGTATTTGGCTGCGCGCGTCCCCGGATGCTTGACGCACCACGCACCACGCACCACGCCATTGACGCCGTGCGCCGCAGAAGCGGATTGAGGTTCAGCGGATTTTCGTGCTTCCTAGCCTAATCCAATATGACACGGCCGCTGGTCAGCCTGGAAAACGTAGATGTGGCGCTGGACGGGCAGACCATCCTGCGCGGCATCTCATGGCGGCTCATGCCCGGGGAGCATTGGGCCATTCTGGGAGGTAATGGTTCGGGCAAGAGCACCTTCCTGCGGCTGGTCCGGGGCGAGTTATGGCCGGCGCCGGGCCGGGGGAAACGGACCTACGCTGTCAATGGCAAGGAACAGTCGACGGCTGTCGGGGTGAAAGCAGCGATGGCGCTCGTGTCGCCGGAATTGCAGCAGCGGTATCTCCGGCAAGAATGGCGCCTGACGGGGCAGCAGGTCATCGAGTCGGGCTTCGGCGGAGGTGACTACGTGTATGAGCGGCTCAAGGGTAAACAGGCGGAGGCAGCCGCGCGCGCGGCGCGATGGATGGGCTCGGAGAAGCTGCTGAGTCGAAACGCGCAGGAATTGTCGACCGGAGAATTGCGGCGGTTGCTCATTGCGCGCGCGTTGGCGGGCGCGCCCCGGGTTCTGGCCTGCGACGAGATTTGCGACGGGCTGGACGCGGCGGCCCGAGCCGGACTCCTCGAAAGGCTCGAGCACGTGGCCCGGCACGGGACGCAGCTTCTGTTCACGACGCACCGTGATGAGGAGTGGGTGTCGGCCATCACGCATCGGCTGGTGCTGGAGAACGGGCGCATCGTGGAGTGCGGTAAATTGAAAAGCTCGCTCAGGCGCAGGGTGAAACAGCTCCCTTGCACCGGTCCCAGCTCCATTGAATCAAGGGCGCACCGGCATGCGGGCGGCAACTTTCTTAATCATAATCATAATCTTAATCTTACTCTTAATCCTCTCCGCAAACCCAGTCTCTCAGCGATTCTTGAGAGTGAGAGTAAGATTAAGATTAAGATTAAGAGTAAGAGTAAGAGTGAAAGTAAGAGTAAGAAGAAAGTCTCATCGCGGCTCCTCATTCGCGTCCGCGATGCCGACGTGTTTCTCGGTTCACGGTGTGTGCTGCGGAGCGTGAACTGGGAGATGCGATCCGGCGAGCATTGGGCGCTGCTCGGGCCCAACGGCGCCGGCAAGTCGACATTCCTCAAACTGGTGCTCGGCGATTTGCAGCCGGCATGGGGCGGGCGCGTGAAGCGCTTCGGATTCACGGCGCACGACACAATCTGGGCTGTGAAGCGGCACATCGGCTGCGTCTCACCCGAGCTTCAGGCCGCCTATCGGGCGGATGCGACCGGCGCGGACGTGATTGGTTCAGGGTTCTTTTCCAGCATCGGGAGAACGCGGAAGCTCAACGCGCCGCAACGGCGGCGCGTGGAGGAAGTCGCCCGATGGCTCGGCATCGGGCCGCTGCTTTCAGCGACGGTGTCGCGCGCCTCCTATGGAGAGGTTCGCAAGCTGCTGCTGGCCCGCGCGCTCGTACACGAACCGGAGTTGCTCCTTTGCGACGAGCCGTTCGACGGGCTGGACTCAGCGTCCAGGCGCGGCATGGCGGCGGCGCTGGCGCAGGTGGCGGGGAATGGAACGAGCCTGCTGGTAGTCACGCACCATGCGGAGGACTTGCCGGCATGCACGACACATGTGGCGCGGATTACCGCAGGACGCATCGCCTTCCAATAAACGCGGTATGGCCGGCGTGCCGGTCGGCCTGGACGCGCGGCAGCGCGTCCCTGCCGCGGCTTATCAGCCCGTTCAAAAACTGTAGCGGCGCTCTATGAGCGCCGAAGAAACTGCGCATTCTGGCCCGATTTCGGCGGTCACAGACCGCCGCTACAACTTCAGCTGGAGTTTTTGAACGGGCTGTTAGGGGTTCACCGCGCGAGCATTGCCGGAGGATTCGTTCAAGGGCCGGCGGGCAGCCCTCCGTAATTCCCCTAGACGGCGGACCGAAGTTGTCGGACGTGTCGTACCGGGGAAAACATCGTGCGTTTCGATTGCGCCAACGTTGGCCTATGGCAATTTCTGTCTAATGCCACAGACAACACAGACAACACAGATTTCTGCCGCGAGCATCAACCTCGCTGGCGAGTGGATTGGCCATTATCGAGGCCACTTCGATCAGGTCATCAAGATTACACAACTCGGCGAGGAAATCGTCGCAGTGAAGATTACGGGGGACGAGCACGTGCCCGGCGGTTCGGTGACGTTCCGGGCCAACGTGCGGACCGGCGCGGGCGAAGGCCAGGTGGCCGAGAAAGAATACCGCAATGCCTGCTTCGTGCCGGGCCGGCTGGAAATTACGACCCCTGATCGCATCTCGTTCACCTGGGAGAACTGCGGCAAGGTTGAATTTCGCAAGGACGACTAACCTGAAGAGTCCCATGCACATGCGCAGCGGCGGCCGAGAGTCCGCCGCTGTTTTTTTGGGGGGAGGGGGGTGGAGTATTGGAGTATTGGAGTATTGGAGTGATGGAGTATTGGGCTGACATGGTTGGTACCCAACACTCCAACCCTCCATTACTCCAACACTCCTCTCGTCACGCGTCAGTTCGAACATGAAGTCATCGGGAAACCGGTCCGGGTTGGTAATCCAAGTTCCCATTTGTACCGGCTGCGTCTAATGATGCCGGCAGCGCCCTCAGGCTCGAAATAACTCCGTAGCCGCCGACGTGAGGAGGCGGACCGTCGGCGCTCCCGGCGGACTCCGCCTTCCCATGCCGCCCGTGACGCCCGCTCCGATCAATCAGCACGGCCCGCATTCCCGCTGCCCGCGCGCCCTCGGCGTCCTCCTGCACGCTGTCGCCCACGTGGATCAGGACGGCGGGTTCACAACCGAGTTCGGCGGCGGCACGCGCAAAGATTTCCGGGTCAGGCTTCAAGTGGCCCGCCTCGCAGGAGATGATCGAGGCGCGGAAATACTTCGCCAGTCCCAGCCTGGCAAGCAAGGGGCGCAGCCGCTCGTCCCAGTTCGAGACAATCCCGAGCCGGAGGCCGCGGGCCGCCAAGGCCTCCAAGGCCGGTTGCGCGTCGTCAAACACGCGCCACGCCGAAGTCTCAGCGAAGCGCCGGTAGATCGCGCCGAAACAGGCGTCGGACGGCCGCGTGGCGCCGGCGGCGGCGAACGTCTGATTGACGAGGCGTTGCCAGGCGGCGCGCGAGTGATCGAACGGCCTGCGAACCTGCCAGGCTGCCGCAAACCCGCGATTCAGGGCTTCGGCAGTCACCCCGGCGAGGCCCCACCGCGTCGCGACCTCGGCGTACACATGCCCCACAGACGGCCACGGCTCGATGAGCGTACCGCCGACATCGAAGGTGACCGCGGTGATGGGCGGGCGTGGCTTCATCCGGCGAACAACGACTGGGAGCAAAGCGTCGTCCCGTGGCCTTGCCAAGCAGATGTTCGGCGCTGCCTCGCTTGCGTGCGCACCTTGGCACACGCACCAAGTGGCGCTCCCGGAGCGCGGCCTTCAGGCCGCTTCACCGTGCCTTTGCAAATGGATCATGAGTAATTCGGACGTTTTTTGCCAAGGCACGTCGAAGCAGCCTAAAGGCCGCGCTCCAATCCTGGCGCGTGTGCGGAGTTGCGCCCATCGCTTGCAGCCTGCGGACGGCCGCGAGGCAGTTCAGGCGCCTGGCGGCAGCGGCGGCGGCAGCACTGGCGGCAATTGCGTCGGGAGGGAGGTCTGTTCGAGAATCGGGTCCTTCCACGCAGGCGGTGCCGTTTGCCGGCGCAGCCAACACGCTCCTGCCACGAACACTGCGAGCGCCCCGGCGTCGAGCCACAGTGGCTGGAATTCAGGCGCAGAGTTGTGCGAGCCCGTCATGCCAGGCAGATTCGGTGGAAAAAACCCGAAGCACCAGACCAGGGAGTTGTTGATCCCATGGGCCAGGATGCAAAGCCAGACTGCGCCTGTACGCCAGAAGATCCAGCCGAAGGCCAGGCCGAGCAGCGTCGCATAGATGAATTGCCACGGATTCAGGTGCATCGCCCCGAAGATGACGGCCGAAAGCCCGATGGCCCGCCAGGGCTTCCATCGCGCCAGCAGGCTGCCGAGCACCCACTTGCGGCACAGCAATTCCTCGGACAAGGGCGCCACGACAGCCAGCGCCAGTGCCGCGCCGATTGGGTGGCGCGTCACATCCATGAGTTGTTCGAACATCTCGCCGAGGACCTTCGGCACCGGCAGGAACATGCGGGTGATATTGTCGACTTCCGAGCAGAGCACGAACGAGCCCAGTGCCATGATGCCCACGGCCGGGGCGACGCGCCAGGGCACGTCACCGAAGGAGAGCAGGGCTCGCCACGGCACTCGAAAGATGAGCGAGCCGAGCGACACGGCGCCGACAAAGGCTGCCGCGTTGGCAAGCGCCAGGACCGTAAGATTCAATCCAAGCTTGCGATGAATGAGAATGGACGGCAGCAGCAGCACGCTCGACAGCATGTTCTGCAGCCCGAGAAACAGGCCCAGCATCGCCAGGGACTGGAGAAAGCTGAGTCTTTTCATGGGTCGAATTCAACGGCTGCGGCACTGTGGCCGCGCGGGTCGTTTCAGCGGCGCGATGCGCTCCACTCATTGAGGGCGCGTTCTTGCCTGGAGCGTGTTGGCGCGAGGCCAAGGCGCTCCAGGGCTTCGCCCACCAGATAGAGTGAGCCGGTGAGCAGCACAAGAGAATCCCGCGCCGAGTTTCCGAGCGCCTCGGCCAGCGTCGCGCACACCGTGAGCGAAGTGTCAGGACAAGTCGCCGTGCATGCGGACCGCAAGGCTTCTGGGTCGAGCGCGCGCTCGCTGCTCACAGGCGCCAGCACAATCCGGCCGGCCAACGGCGCGAGCGTGCCGACGATGGCCAGCCAGTCCTTGTCCGCCAGCACGCCGAGAAGGAGCGTCGGTCGAACGCCCGGGAATCGCTCCTCGAACGCGGCCCGCAACGCCGTCGCGCCGTCGGGGTTGTGCGCACCGTCGAGCACGAGCTTGCGGCCGTCCGGGAATTCCACGATCTGCATCCGGCCAGGCCAATGGACGCTCTCCAGGCCCGCCAGGATGGCGCGGTCGTCTATGGGAGTCTGTTTCACCAGTGCTCGCACCGTGGCGACGGCAACGACCGCGTTGAGTCTCTGGTGCTCGCCAGGCAACGGTAACCGAAGTGGCGCAGACGACCTCGTCTGCGTCCGTCCCGCAGGCGACTCGCCTGCGGGAACATTGGGCAACGGTGGGCCGACAGGCGGGTCGCCTGTCTTGGACTGCGGCAGGCGGGTCGCCTGCCCTACTACGGTGAGCGGCGCGCCGAGGCGTTGGGCGGTTTGTGCGATGACTTCAAGCCCGCGGCCGGGCGTCGCCGCGGTGACGACGGGCATGCCGGGTTTAATAATGCCGGCTTTTTCGGCAGCTATCTTGTCGAGTGTGTCGCCGAGCCATTGCTGATGGTCGAAGCCGATGTTGGTGATGACGCTGGCGAGGGGAGTGACGATATTCGTCGCATCAAGCCGTCCGCCGAGGCCGGTTTCCCAAACGATGAGGTCGCACTGTTGTTCTGAGAACCAGCGCAATGCCATCACAGTGACCACCTCGAATAATGTCGGGTGCGTTTCCGTCGGGAATTCCGCCAGCCAGCGTTGCGTTTCCTCCACCAACCGCGCGAAGTCCGGCTCGGGAATCCACTGGCGATTGACCTGGATGCGTTCCGCGAATGAAACGAGATGGGGCGAGGTGAAGAGCCCGACGCGAAGACCGCTCTGCCGGTAAATGCTCTCCAACATCGCGCAGGTGGAGCCTTTGCCGTTGGTTCCCGCAACGTGGATGAATCGCAGTCTCTCGTGCGGATTGCCGGCCAGCCCGGCCAGTTTGCGCGTTGTTTCCAACCCGAACCTCGCGCCGAATAACTGGAGGCTTTGGAGGAATTGGATGGATTTGGCGTAGTTCATTTTCGAGCCCCCGGCGGCGCTCGCCGCTCGACCGTGAAGGGGATGCCGACTCCTTGGACCCCGGTTGCCATGATCGCAAGAAGGTCCTCGTTCAACTGGAGCGACTCGGGCTATAAAACAAACTCGACTGGAATCCCTTCCGCCGCGCGGCGCTCCCGCTCTCCAGGCTGGGCGGCGCGCCACGGCAGGTTTTCTTCAATCCGGCGCAACATGACTTGCGGGTCAATGCGTGGTGGCCGTGAAACGAAATCGGGTGCGATCGGGAATTCCAGAAGGTCGTCACGGGCTGTGGGAGCGCTCAACCCACGCGCATCAACTAGCACAGGTGCGGCAGACTTTTTCATACAGTTCCAAGGTGCCATACTTTTGGAATAGCTGGCGAATCTTTTCCGAACGCGCATCCACGCCGTTGGCGCGGATCAAGTTCTCCACATCAAGGTAATCCTTGAGGAAGCGTTCCGCGTGTCCGTGCTTTAAGGCGTGGAGCTTGAGGGCCAGAAGGTGCTTCAGAGACGGAACGAGCACTGCGGCGCCAAACATTTCAACCCGGAGGCCCTCAGCGAACATGGGTTGGAATGTGGCCTCATCTACCAACATCAAGTCCACTGGCCACGCGCCTTGTGCCGGCGGACTGAGCTGAACGAATACGTCTCGGTCGCGATAAATGACGTAACCAAGTTCCAGGAACACTTCGACCCATCGTCCTCGTGCATCACGCGGAATCAGCAGATCGAGGTCGGCTGTGTCGCGCGAGACACCGTGGAAATTGATGGCCAGCCCGCCGATGACCAGAAACCGCAGCTCTCGCGTTTTTGCCTGGAGGCTGATTTGTTGAAACAGTCCCACGCTGGCGCGGCCCAGCCTATAGCGGCCGGTGGTGAATGTAATTGTGGCAGGCGGCGATGAAGCCGCGGAACAGCGGGTGCGGCTTGTTGGGCTTGCTCAGGAACTCGGGGTGAAATTGGCTGGCGAGGAAAAAGGGGTGTTCCCTGAGCTCGATCACTTCGACCAGCTTGCCGTCGGGCGACGTGCCGCTGAACACGAAACCCTGGCTCTCGAATTTCTCGCGATACGCGTTGTTGAACTCGTAGCGATGGCGGTGGCGTTCGTTCACGACAAAGGCCCCGTAAAGCTGCTGCGCCTTGGAGCCGACCACGAGCTGGCAGGGCTGCGCGCCCAGGCGCATCGTGCCGCCTTTCCGGGAAACCTTGCGCTGCTCGTCCAGCAGGCAGATGACCGGGTGCGGTGTGGATGGATCGAATTCGGTCGAGTGCGCTTTTTCCAGCTTCAAGACGTGCCGGGCGAATTCGACGCAGGCGATCTGCATGCCCAGGCACAGGCCCAGGTACGGCAGACGGTGCTCGCGGCAGTAGCGGGCGGCCTGGATCTTGCCCTCGATGCCTCGCTCGCCGAACCCTCCGGGCACGAGCACCCCGCCGAGGCCCTTGAGCATTTTCTCCGCGCCGAACTTCTCGATCTCCTCGGACTCGATCTTCTCGATCTCCACGCCGCAGTCGTTGGCCACGCCGCCGTGGATGATCGCCTCGTAGACCGACTTGTAGGCGTCCTGCAACTCAATGTACTTGCCGACCACGCCCAAGCGGACGCGGTGCTGCGGGGCGATGAGCTTGCGCAGTATCTCCTGCCAATGGCTCATGTCGGCCGGCGGCGCGTCCAGGTGCAGATATTTGCAAACCAGGTCGTCCATCCGCTCCCGCTGGAGCATGAGCGGGACTTCGTAGATCGTATGATCGACGTCCTTCTCCTCGATGACGGCTTCATACGGAACGTTGCAGAACAAGGAAATCTTTTGACGCAGCTCCTTACCGAGCGGGTATTCGCAGCGGCAGACGAGGAGTTGCGGCGCAATGCCGATTTCGCGCAGCTTGGCGACGCTCTGCTGGGTGGGCTTGGTCTTGAGTTCGCCGGCGGCCTTGATGAAGGGGACGTAGGTGACGTGGATGAACAGGACATTGCCAATGCCGGATTCGAGGGCGAACTCGCGGATGGCTTCGAGGAACGGCAGCCCTTCGATGTCGCCGGTGGTGCCGCCGATCTCGGTGATGAGCACGTCGCTTTGGCTTTGGGCGGCAATGGTGTGAATGCGGTTCTGAATCTCGTCGGTGACGTGCGGGATCACCTGCACGGTCTTGCCGAGGTATTTGCCTTCGCGCTCGTTGTTGAGGACCTGTTGGTACACCTGGCCGCTCGTGAGGTTATTCATGCGCGAGAGCTTCGTGCTGGTGAAGCGCTCGTAGTGGCCGAGGTCCAGGTCGGTTTCCGCGCCGTCATCCAACACGTAGACCTCGCCGTGCTGGTAGGGGCTCATCGTGCCGGGATCGACGTTCAGGTAGGGGTCGAACTTTTGGAGCGTGACCTTGAGGCCGCGGTTCTCCAGCAAGGTGCCGAGGGCGGCCGCCGTCAGCCCCTTGCCGAGCGAACTGACCACGCCGCCGGTGACGAAGATGTATTTCATTAGATCGTTGAGTCGTTAAAACGTTAAAACGTTAAAAAGGTTACAACAGTGTCAAATTGAGGCGTGGTCCTAGTCCAACGATTCAACGATTTAACGATTTAACGATTTAACGATTTAACGATTTAACGATTTAACGATTTAACGATTTAACGATTTAACGATTTAACGATTTAACGTTTAACAACGCTTCCACCCGCCCCACGTCCTCCGGCGCGTCCACGCCCACGCTCTCGTAAAAGACCCGCACGACCGCGATGTCGATGCCGTTTTCCAGCGCGCGAAGCTGCTCCAGCTTCTCCGCCGTCTCCAGCGGGCCGACCGGAAAGCGCACCAGCTTCAGCAACGCGTCGCGCCGGTAACCGTATAGGCCCAGGTGTTTCAAAAATGGAAACGCCGCCAATTGCTCCGCAACCGGACGACTGGCGGCATCGCGCACGAACGGAATCGTGCGCCGGGAAAAATATAGGGCGCGTCCCGCGGCGTTGACAACAACTTTGACGACGTTCGGATTGTCGTACTCCGCGGGGTCCCGGAGGGGTGTGGCCGCGGTGGACATCGCGGCGTCGGCCAGCGCGCGGGCGACCGCGTCGATCACGGCCGGGTCGATGAGCGGTTCATCGCCCTGGATGTTCACCGCCGCGTCGCAGTCACACCGGCCGACCACTTCCGCAATGCGGTCGGTGCCGCTGGGGTGCCGGTCGGAAGTCATCTCCACGCGGCAGAATTTCCGCGCGACCTCGGCGATGCGCGAGTCGTCCGTGGCGACGATGACTTCGTTCAAGGACTTCGCCCGTTTGCACCGCTCGACGACGTGCTGCACCAGCGGCTTGCCGGCGATGGGATGCAGCAGCTTTCCGGGAAACCGGGTGCTGGCGTAGCGGGCCGGGACGATGCCGAGAATTCTCACGGCGAATCATTTAGGACAAGCGGCCTTGAAACGCACGAACAAATCACTTGCCAGCTGGAGGATCCGGTTGAAGCAGCCGCGATATCTGTTTAGCGTCCGTGAGGACGCCCGAAAATAGCCCAGCGATTCATCGCTGGGTATTGACCCGCCAACCCGTCAAGTCCCGTAGGGACGGAAGAACTCCTTGCCCGGCCGTCCCTACGGGACTCGGCATATCGACTCGCCACAACCCAGCGATGAATCGCTGGGCTATTTTCAATACGTCCCTCACGGGACGCTGAACGGAAGATTGCTCTGTGAGCGCCGTGGGGAGACCAAAAGCCTGGGGTTTTCACGATCAAACGCGGCCCGGACGACTCAAACCCCTGATTTCCCATTCCAACCCGCCTTCCTCCTCACAACTCGTTATCTGGCGTTCTAGTTTCGTGTGGCCTCGACCCGTGCTCCCGGAGCGATCGTCCGAACCAAAGCGGCACCCATATTAACGCGGAAAGGCCCAGGCCCAGGAGAATTGCCCAATGGAGCTTGGTGAACAGCACCACCCTTGCCGCCTCGCCAAAGGATCCATTGCGTTCCACCTCTGAGCTATAGAACGAAAACATCATGACCAGTATGAGGAAAACAGGTAGGGCGACAAACGTGATTAGAAGAAATTCTCGTCGTGCACGTCGTCGGTCTGTTGCGCATGCCTCTGGATAATACTTATGCCACTCGTCCCGAATCTGTAAGAGGATGTGCCGATTGGTCATGGGGAGTTCAATCGGGTCGCCGTGACGGCCTTTGATGCGATGCGCCCGGACGCTTTCCACTTCCGACCACGGGATGAACTTGGCGAACGTCCCTGCGCGGGCTGTGTGGACTCCATCGCCAGCCACATACAAGTGCCATTCTTTGTGGAGAGACACCTTGGGCTGAATCTCAATTTGGGTGGCCATCAACGCGTTCAGGCGTCGCCAGAGCGTGGAAGGTACCGGCGGCCTTTCTCCTGACGCCGGCTCGGCCTGAAGGATCCATTCCACTGCCTCCGCTAGAGAATCGGCAACAACGGCAGGGCCAAGCTTGTCCTTCGATTGTTGTTCCGTTTCCGCACCATATCCCGTCCGCACTAGGATACTTTTCTTTACTCCTGCATTCCACCCGCATTGCAAGTCGATGAGCTTGTCGCCGATCATGTAACTTTGACTGAGGTCGATGCCGAATTCGTCACGGGCGTCGAAAAGGAACTGCGGTCTGGGCTTGCGGCCGCGGCTGGGCTGGTCGGGGTGCTCCGGGGCGGCGTAGATCTTCTCGAAACGCACGCCGTCCTTCGCCAGCTCGAGGCGCAAACGAAGGTTGACCGCCTCCATGTCCGCCAGCGTGTAAAGGCCGCGGCCGATGCCCGACTGGTTGGTGACGATAACGAGCAGGAACCCGGCGTCCATCAGCCGGCGCAGCGCGGGACCGGCCCCGGGGATGAGTTCCAGCCTGGCCGGATCGCTCAGGTATTCTTTGTCAATGTTGATGGTCCCGTCGCGATCCAGGAACACGGCGCGTTTCACGGAAAGGCAGCGTAAGAAGCGCGCCGCTGAAACGCCAAAGGAAAACTTTGTCAACAGCCCTGCCGGGAGTTGCGCGGAGGGGGTGCATCTTGCCAGTTCCACCAACGTAGGGCAGGCGGCTCGCCTGCCCGGCCGAGCGAAGCGAGGCCTTGCTGGGACGAGAGCCGCGCCTTTCGGCGCGGCAGGGCAGGCGGGACGCCTGCCCTACGTTCCTGACGCGACCTCGACCGTGGCAGTAGAAGCGCCCCTCAGAGGGGGCACAACCGGTCACACGCACCGCAGTGGGCCAGCCGACCTGGCGGGCATCGTCCTGCAAGCGACCTCGATTGCAGAGTTCTCCGGGCGGAGTCGCCCGGTGGACTTTGGCAGGCGCGGTCGCCTGCCCCACTTCGATCAGGGCGATGGAAAGCTTGTTTTCGCGTGAAGCGTTCGCAAGACTCTTATCGCTCGACGCTCCGTATGAACCTCCAGTCCTTAACCGGCTGCCGCCTCCATTCGCTCGCGCTCGCTTCGCCGATCCTCGTTGCCAGTTCTGCCCCGGGCGCCAGCTTGTCGTGGACCCAGCACGAAGGCTATCGCGAATCTGTGTTGAGCGTGCCACAGACCGGCCGGACCGGCTTCACGCTGCTGCGCCCGGAGCAGTCCGGCGTCTTCTTTACCAATCAGCTTTCCTACGCCCGCGCGGAGGCCAACCAAAATCTGATGAACGGCTGTGGCGTGGCCGCGGGCGATTTCGATGGGGACGGGAACTGCGATCTCTACTTTGCGAACTCCGAGGGGGCGAACGGGCTGTTCCGCAACACCGGCCAGTGGCGCTTCGAGGACGCGACCGCGCTGGCCGGCGTCCAGGCGTCCAACCAGTCCACCAAGGGCGTCGTGTTCGCCGACGTGAACGGCGACGGTTTGCTCGACCTCTTCGCGGCGTCGCTCGGGGGGCCGAACGCGCTCTTCCTGAATCTGGGCGGCGGACGTTTCACAAACGTCACCGCATCGGCCGGCTTGCTCGCCAAGGCCGGCGCGCATTCCGCCGCGTTTGCGGACGTGGACGGCGATGGCGACCTGGATTTGTACGTCGCCAACTACGGGGAAATCTCGATTCTTCGTAGCGGCGGACAGTTCTCGGTTCGCAATGTCAACGGCAAGGACACGGTCACCGGCCGCTGGGCGCGCCGGCTCAAAATCATCCAGGGCGGTTTGATCGAACTGGGCGAACCGGACGTGCTTTACTTGAACGACGGCAAGGGCCGCTTCACGGCCGTGCCCTGGACGGGCGGTACGTTCCTTCGCGAAGACGGCACGCCGCTCAAAACCGAGCCGTGGGACATGGGTCTCTCCGTGCTGTTCCACGACCTCAACGGCGACGGCGCGCCTGACATCTATGTTTGCAACGATTTCCAGACGCCCGACCGTATCTGGATCAACGACGGGCGGGGCCACTTCCGCGCGCTGCCCGATCTCGCCCTGCGCGTCACGCCGCATTTTTCCATGGGCATCGATTTCGCCGACATCGACCGCGACGGGAACGACGATTTTTTCATCGGCGACATGCTCAGCCGGCGGCACACGCTGCGCATGAGGCAAATGGGCGAGACCAATCCCCCGCCCGCCCATGTGGGAGAAACGATGGACCGCCAGCAAATCCGCCGCAACATGCTCGCCTGGAACCGCGGGGACGGCACCTACGCGGACATCGCCGAGTTCGCCGGCATCGCCGCCAGCGACTGGACCTGGTCGGTCGCGTTCCTCGACGTCGACCTCGACGGCTACGAAGACCTGCTGGCCGTCACCGCCCACGCCTACGACACGCAGGACTTCGACACGATCGAAAAATCGCCGACGGCCGTCGGCCTCGGGCAGAACCGGCAAATTGGAAAAAGCCTCAAGGACTTCCCGCCGCTCATCACGCCGAATTACCTCTTCCGCAATCGCGGCAACCGAACGTTCGAGGAAGTCGGCGCCAAGTGGGGTTTCAATTCGACGAACATCTGCCACGGCATCGCCCTGGCCGACCTGGACAATGACGGCGACCTTGACATTGCGGTCAGTTGCCTCTGGCAGCCGCCGTTGCTTTACCGAAACGAATCCGCCGCGCCACGCGTGGCCGTGCGGCTGCGGGGACTGCCCCCAAACACCAAAGGCATCGGCGCCAAAGTGACGCTGCGGGGCGGCGCCGTGCCGGTGCAAAGCCAGGAGATGCACTGCGGCGGGCGCTACCTCTCGGCAGACGACACGATGCGGACGTTCGCCGCAGGTTCACACTCCAACGACATGACCCTCGAAGTCGCCTGGCGCGGCGGCAAGACGAGCGTCGTCCGCGGCGTTCAGGCCAATCACATCTACGAAGTCGACGAGACTGGCGCAAAAGAAGTTACGGGTTCCGGGTTCCGCGTTCCGGGTTCGATTCCACCTCTCGACAACTCGGAACTCGGAACTCGGAACTCGAAACAATTATTTGCCGACGTATCCGCTTCCCTTGCCCACACCCACGAGCAAACCCCTTTCAACGACCTCGAACGCCAGCCGATGCTCATCCGCAATCTTTCGCGCCTCGGCCCCGGCGTCGCCTGGTGGGATGTCGATGGCGACGGGGACGACGATTTAGTCGTTGGCGCCAGTCAGGGCGGGCGTGCCGGGGTGTTTCGCAATGACGGCAAAGGCGGATTGACGCGCTGGATCGGCGCTGGGCTCGAAGCGCCGCTGAACGGCGATCTCGGCGGTTTCGCCGTTTCGGGCGGCGAACTGATCGCCGGGCTGTCCAATTACCGAGACGGGAGCGCGGCCGGACTTCTTTTCCTCAAGTTCAATAGCTCCAGCCCCGCGTGGTCCCCGCTGGCCGGGACTGCACCTGGCAACTCCAGCCTCGGCCCGGTTGCCAGCGGGGACATCGACGGCGACGGGGACCTCGATGTTTTCGTGGGCGGCCGCGTCATCCCCGGCCGTTACCCGGCCGCCGCATCCTCGCTACTTCTTCGCAGCGACCAGGGCAAACTCGTCCCCGATGCCGCCGCCAGTGCCGGCTTCAAGAATCTCGGTCTCGTCAGCGCCGCCGTCTTCAGCGACCTCGACGGAGACGGATTGCCCGAACTCATCCTCGCCTGCGAGTGGGGGCCGCTGAATATCTTCCGCAACGCGGGCGGCACGTTGACGGCATGGGACGCGCCTGTAACTCTCAACTCTCAACAGTCAACACTCAACCAACTGAGCGGCTGGTGGACCAGCGTCACGACCGGCGATTTCGACGGCGACGGCCGGCTGGACATCGCGGCGGGCAACTGGGGCTTGAACCACTCCTATGCCGCGCCCTCCCGCCAGCCTGCGCGGCTCTACTTCGGCGATTTCGACGACAACGGCAGTTTCGATCTCATCGAGGCCGAGACCGATCCCGAGAACGGCCGCATCGTCCCCAAGCGTGATTTGGTGTTTCTCAGTCGTGGCATGCCGGTGCTGCGCGCACGCTTTCCGAAACACAAGCTGTTTGCCGCGGCGGACATGAGCGCCGCGCTCGGGGACAGCTTCGCCAAGGCCGGGCAGGTGCAGGCAAGCACGTTCGCGTCGATGCTCTTCCTGAACCGCAGCAACCGTTTCGTAGCCGTGCCGCTGCCCGACCAGGCGCAATGGTCTCCCGTCTTCGGCTTGAACGTGGCCGACTTCGACGGGGACGGACACGAAGATCTCTTCCTGGCGCAGAACTTTTTTTCCCAGCGCCCCGAAGAGCCGCGCGCCGACGCCGGACGCGGCCTTCTTCTGCGCGGCGACGGCAAAGGCGGCTTCACGGCGAT
>DASTLJ010000124.1:0-4022 GCA_035715125.1 Verrucomicrobiia bacterium | reverse complement strand
TGATAAGTGAGCCACTCGCTGACGAACCCGTTTAGCGGCGGCAGCGCGGAGATGGCCACCGCGCCGATGAGGAAGAAGAATGCCGTCTGCGGCATTCGTTTGGCCAGCCCGCCCATTTCCTCCATGTTGCGTGTGTGCGTGGCGTGCAATACCGCGCCCGCGCCGAGGAACAGCAGTCCCTTGAACGAGGCATGGTTAATCGTGTGATACATCCCGGCCAGCAGACCCAGCGTAGCCAACACCCGATGACCGGAATGCAGAAACATCAAAGCCGCCCCCAGGCCCATGAGGATGATGCCGATGTTCTCAATGCTGTGATAGGCGAGCAGGCGTTTGAGGTCGTGTTCCATCAGCGCGTAGAGCACCCCGAGCACGGCGGAGAGGGCGCCGATGGCCAGCACGGTCACGCCCCACCAAAGGGGCGGCGGGCCCAGGAACTCGAAGCAGACGCGCGTCAACCCGTAGATGCCGGTCTTGATGAGCACGCCGGACATCAGCGCCGAGACGTTGCTCGGCGCCACCGGATGCGCCGCCGGCAACCAGATGTGCAGCGGCACGATGCCCGCCTTGATGCCGAAGCCCACGAGGAACAACATGAACGCCGCGTCGCGTTTGCCGGGCGACATCTTCGCGCCAACCGCCCGCAGGCTGTCGAAGCCATAGTCGCCCGAGGCTTGGAACAGCAGCAGGAATCCGAGCATGATGCAGCCCGCATCGATGTGCGACATGATGAAGTAGAGCACGCCGGCCTGGCGCGTCTCCGTTTTCTCATGCTCGAAGCTCACGAGGCAATAGGCGGTCAGCGCCATCAGTTCCCAACCGATGAGGAACAGCCAGATATTATCCGCCACGAACACCACCGTGGTGGCCAAGAGCAGCGCGTTGTAGAACGCGCCGAGCACGCCGACGCTTTTGCGCCCGTAGTAACCGCGCGCGTAACCGAGCGAATAGGTGGAGAGCGCCAGCGCGAGGAGTGAGACGAGGAGAACAAAGAAGGCGCCGAGCGCATCGAGTCGGGCCGTGTAGGGAACCGTGAATCGGAAGTAGGGAATGAGCGAGGGGAGCAGCTCGATCTGCCTAGCCGGTGCGCCGTCGCCGCCCGTCAGAAAAAGAAGCGCGGCCAACATGCCGCACCCGCCGGAGAGCGAGGCGGCGCCGAAGGAGAACAGATTCGCCAGTCTTTCGCGCTGCAGGAACATCAGCCCGGCGACAGCCCCGAGGCCATATCCGCAGAGCGAGAGCTGGAGCAGTGTGGCGGGTTGAAGGCTCATCGTCGTGTCCAAATCATCGCGAGTCGCGGTCCGTTTTGGGCGCGGCAAAGCCGCGGTATCTGTTTACCGTGTTGCTGACATGGAGCCATCCTGGCTGCCGCAGAGGACGGCTTCTTGCCGCCCGGAACCAGCCATGACGTTCGGAGCTCGACATGAAGGTTCTAGCTTCGACCGGATCGCGCTTGAGGGCGCCCGGTTTCGGAGCGGGAATTGAGCGCTTTGCTGGCGCGTTCGAGCGCTCCGGTCAGTTCCTGGCGCGCGGCTTCCAACCGCTGCCGCTCGGCGAGGAGCGGGTCTGTGGGCGGCGCGGGCGGCAAGCCCAGAATCTCGCGTGACCTTTCCAGTGCCGCATCAATGTGCGGACAGACATTCTGGTGGCCGAGGCGATCGAGGAAACCGGCCTTCTCCATGACGAAGAGCGGTTGGGTGTGCGGCCCGCTGAGCACGACGTGCTTGCCCTTGTGGTGGAGCCGTTCATAAAGGTCTTCGAGCGCGTTCAGGCCCGTGGCATCCATCGCCACGACCTTCCGCATCCGGAGGATGAGAATTGCCGGTTCCTGTTTGAGACGTTTGAGCGCGCTTTCCAGCTTATCGGCCGCACCGAAGAAAAACGAACCGAAGATGCGATAGACCATCACGCCCTGGGGAATTTGCTTGCCCACCAGCGAATGGTGGGAGCCTTCGGTTTCGGTGCTTTCGTCCACCGCCATGATTTGCGTGGTCTCGGAAGCCCGTTTGATGAACAGGATGGCGGCCAGCACCATGCCGATTTCCACGGCCACGGTCAGGTCAATGATAACGGTCAATCCGAACGCGGCCAGAAACACTGCGGCATCGCTTTTGGGCCACTTAAGAAGGCGGCCGAAGTTGTGCCATTCGCCCATGTGTAAGGCCACATTCACCAGCACGGCGCTCAGCGTGGCCAGGGGAATGAATTTCGCCAGCGGCGCGGCTGCCAGGATAATGACGAGCAACGTCAGCGCGTGGATGATGCCCGCGATGGGAGTGCGCGCGCCGCTCTTGACGTTGGTCGCGGTGCGCGCGATGGCGCTGGTTGCGGCGATGCCGCCGAAGAGCGGGCTGAAAATGTTGGCGATGCCTTGTGCCATGAGTTCCTGGTTGGAGTCGTGGCGGTCGTCCACCATGCCGTCGGCGACGACCGCGCAGAGCAACGACTCAATGGCGGCCAGCAGCGCGATGGTGAACGCGGGCTGGATGAGATGCTGGATGTTTTCCCAGGCGAGCGCGGGGACACGTATCCCAGGCAGGCCTTGCGGGATGCCGCCGAACTTGCTGCCGATCGTTTCCACCGGCAGTTGGAAGAGCGCCACCGCCAGGGTGCCAAGCACCAGCGCAACGATCGAGCCGGGCACGCGCCGCTGCCAGCTCCTCGGCCAGAGAAGGATGATCGCGAGCGAAGCTGCGGCCAGCGTCAGGGTTGGCCATTGCTGAGTGCCGACGTGCCCGGCCAGCACCTTCATCTTCTCGATAAACTCCGAGGGCACCTTGTCCACTTTCAGGCCGAAGAAGTCCTTGATTTGCGTGCTGAAAATGAGGACGGCGATCCCGGAGGTGAACCCCATCGTCACCGGGTACGGGATGTACTTGATCATCGTTCCCAGGCGCGCCAACCCCATCACGAGCAAGATGACGCCCGCGAGCATGGTGCAGATGGCGAGGTTCTCGAGGCCGTACTTTGCGCCGATGCCGTAAAGGATGACAATGAACGCCCCCGTCGGCCCGCCGATGCAGACTTTGGTGCCGCCGAGGACCGAGATCAGGATGCCCGCGATGACCGCGGTGACAATTCCCGCCTGCGGCGGCGCGCCCGACGCAATGGCAAATGCCATTGCCAGCGGCAAAGCGACGATGCCGACAGTGAGGCCGGCTATGAGGTCAGCCGTGAAGTCCGGGCCGGAGTATTGCTTAATCGTGTCGAGCAATTTCGGTCGGAAGGAAAGGGCAAAATTCATGTCGGAAAAGTCTCGGTGGCTTCAGCAGTTCGTTCTACTGGGTCATGGCTTTCTTTGGTATCTCGGGCGCCGCACTGGTCCGCAGCTTGATTTGCTGAAGCACCTCCAAAATCTGAATGTTGTCCTGTGCGCGGTGGAGTTTTTCCACGAGCCGGCTGTCTCTGGCCAAACGCGCAAGACCGGAGATGAGCAAGAGGTATTGGATCGAGTCGGTCGCAGGCACGGCAATAAGGAAGACCAGCCGTACCGAAGGTGCGGCCCGTGTGCCCCATGTCAGAGGTTCGTCACTTCGCCCGAGCGCAAACGAAAGTTCGTTCAGCTCCGGCAAACGCGCGTGAGGAAACGCTAGGCCCGCTTCCATGTCCGTGTTCACCAGGAATTCCCGGTTCAGCGCCGCGTGGTAAAACGGGAGCAAGTCCGGCACACGGCTCTCGCGCTGCATCGCCCGGCTGAGTTCCTGGATCACAGTGGCCACATCCTGGCCGCGCAAGTGCGGGATGATCAGACCCGGACTGGTAAAATCGGCCAAAGTCATCGTCGTGGTGCTACGAGTACCGGTGCTAGGCGACATGCCCGGCCGCTTCTCTTGAGTTCGTCTCGTGGGCGACTTGACAGGAGCTTTGCTCGGCGGCGGCGGGTTGGTCAGGCCGACGGGCTCGTCTTCCAATATCTGTCTCACGGCTCGCCTTGATGCAGGCGCCGTGCCGACGGGCGCCGCTGATTCGGTAAGCCCTTGTTTCAAGAAGGGTTAACTTGCTCAAACAGCGGATGGGTTGGT
>DASTLJ010000123.1:0-2597 GCA_035715125.1 Verrucomicrobiia bacterium | reverse complement strand
CCTGAGGAGCCACGCAACAGACGCAGCGCGTCATCGGCGCGGCCGGACTCCAGCAGCTCGCGGGCAGCCGGCGCCGCCCAGCAGGCCAGAGGCGCCAGCGCCAGGAAGCACAGCACCAAGCAGCACAGCAGCAGCGCCCGCCTCGGGAGACGCATCCGGAGCAGCGGCAGCCGGGGACGAGGCCCGCCGCAGGCCGGCAGGCTCGGCGGGCTGTAGCGAGCCGGAGTCGTCATTATGTGGGGTTCTCTACGATTTTGACTTTGATGCCATCGGTCATGGGCGAAGGGCTGTACGACTGCACCGCGATCATGTCCTTTTCGGAGATGCCGCCCCGGACCTCGACCCGCGTGAGGTTGGAGATGCCCAGCTGAATATCCTGCAGATGCAGATGTCCATCGCGAAGAACGAAGACATAGTTGCGGCCGTTGTTTTCGTGGATGGCCTCCCGGGGAACGGTGAGCGCCTCCTCGCTGTTGCTGGAGATGATCGTGGTGTTTACGTTCACGTTCGGCAGCAGCCGGTGATCGGGGTTGTCGAACTTGCAGAGGACCTCGCCCACCACCCGCGAGCCGCGGCTGACGACCGTGGAGGGAAGGCTTGCGACCGTGCCTTCCCAAACGCGCCCCGGCATGGCATCCCAGGTGATGCGGACGGTTTGACCGATGGACAGGCGCCCGATCTCCGGCTCATCGACGAAGGCGCGGACTTGCAACTGGCTGAGATCGGCCTCCTGCAGAAGCAGTTCTCCGGTGTTCACAAATCCTCCGGCGCGGACCGGAAGGAAGTAGACGATGCCGGCGGACGCCGCGCGAACGTTGCACTTGTCGATCATGTCCTGGGCAAGCTGAATGGCGACCTTGGCGTCATTGATCTCGCCCTGGACGCGATCCTTCTCCGGGGCGGAGTAGCGGACCTCCGACTGAAGTTCGGTCAGATCGGCTTTGGCCCGGGCCAACCGGTCGGCCGCGGCGGCGACTTCCACCTGCGTGGCGGCGCCCTTCTGCTGAAGCCGGGTGAGTGCATCCAACTGACGCTGGGCGGCTTCGCGCTCCGTGGTGGCCTTTTGCAGCTCGCTGCGGCGGGAGAGCAACTGCTGCTCGGTGCCTCCGGCGATCAGGTTTGCGTAGCGTTCCTGGGCGCCTTTCAACCGGGTTTGCGCCACGGCCAGGTCGGCGCGCCCACGGGAGTCGTCCATCACCAGCAGCAGTTGACCGGCCTGCACGCGATCGCCTTCCTTCACCAGCAGCTTTTGGATCGTACCGGCCAACGGCGCATGAGCCTCGAACCCATGGACCGGTTCGACCTTGCCGTTGGTGGTGATGGAGTTGGAGATCGTCTGCCGCATGGGCTGGACCACCGAGACCCGGATGCGGCGCGGCCGGAGATAGACGAAGGCGCCGACGGCGAAAAACAACAGGAGGAAGATAGCGACCGGCACTATCCAGGGACGGCGGAGACCGCCGGGCGTATTGTTTACATTTCCGTGGGCCATGGGCAAGAACTTTCAGTATACCGAGCCGGACGCTGCAAACTCCAGCCTAGGAGGTCGGTTACCGATTTGGCAAGTACCCGCCGAGTACCCGCCGAGTTTCGCGCGAGCGGGTGAGGGCGGCACAACTTTCCCGCGATCGCCGTCATTCAAACGCCGGTGAGTTACAGTTCTTCGAAACACATGGCGACCCAAAAGCACTCGCGCGTTCTCCGGGAGATTTCACAGCTCAGGCTGAGGCAGCTAGAATAGCCGCATGAATTCCAGGAAATTGAATTCCAAGCAAGCTTCGAACAAAAAGCCGGAGGGGACGGGCGCGACCCGTCTCGGCTACACGCCCGACCACGCGGCCAGCGGCTTGGACCACGACTTCCCGCCGATTGAGTGCTGGCCCAATCAGTTTCCCGGTTATGAGATCGAGATCGACATTCCTGAATTCACCTCGGTCTGTCCCAAGACCGGGCTGCCGGATTTCGGCACCATATGGATCCGCTACATGCCGCGCCAGCTATGCCTTGAGCTGAAATCCTTAAAGGAATACATCCACGATTATCGCAACCTGGGGATCTTTCAGGAAAACATCGTGAACCGCATTCTTGAGGACGTGGTGCGTGCGGCCAAGCCATCCTGGTGCGAGGTGCGCGGCCAGTTCCGTCCGCGGGGCGGACTGGGGACGCTGGTCGTGGCCCGCTGGCCACGCGAAAAAAACGTGGCCCTGCCACGCAACAAAAACGTGGCCCACTCGCCACGCGGGAAAAAATAGTGGGAGCACGTTGGGCAACCACGGCGCTGGTGATTTTGACCGCGCTGAACTTCGTGAACTACATCGACCGCTCAGTATTGTTTGCTGTGCAGCCGCTGGTGCAGCGCGAGTTTCCCGGCTCCGACGCCAGGTTCGGCCTGCTGACCACGGCATTTTTCTTCTGCTACATGGCGACGGCGCCGCTGACCGGCTGGCTGGCCGACCGCTATTCCCGCCGCTGGATCATGTGCGCCGGGGCGCTGCTGTGGAGCGCGGCCACGCTGCTTACGGCCGTGACCCACAACTTCGCCGAGCTGATGATTCGGCACACCCTGGTCGGGGTGGGCGAGGCGACGTTTGTGGCCA
>DASTLJ010000122.1:0-2668 GCA_035715125.1 Verrucomicrobiia bacterium | reverse complement strand
GTCGTTATGCGTTCAGAACCGAACCCCTCCCGCCGCCGGTTTGTGAAAACGATCATGTTCGGCACCGCGGCTGCCGTGGTCTTCGGCCGGCCTTGGCGGGCCACGGTCCTGGCCGAACCGCAACCGACGCCCGGCGCGGGCCTGTTCCGGGTGAAAGTCAGTGACTATCCGCCGTTGCAGCAGGACTTCGGTTCAGTGCGTCTCGGCTTCAATCCCATCGATTCTGCCCTTCCGCGCGGCGCGTTTTATCCGGTCATCATCAACCACGAGACCGGCTCGATCTTTTACGCGCTGGATTCCTTCTGCTCGCACGCCGGCTGTGTCGTGCCGCCGTATGACGAGGCCGAAGGCGCCATCCGTTGTCCCTGCCACGGCTCGGCCTACGGTTTGGACGGCAGCCTGATCAACGGCCCTGCCTCCAACCCGCTGCGCCGCTTCCAACACACATTCGACGGCTTGGACACGCTGACGATCGAAATCCCGGGGCTGGGTTACTCCGTCACCGGCTCGGTAGTGCAAAGCGGCGACGTTTCCCGGTTTCAACTCGATTTCCCGACCTTTGATAACGTCGAATACGAGGTGCAATTCCGGCAGAGCGCCCACGACGCCTGGCGTCCGGTCCCTTTCGCACTCACCGCGGGCGGCACAGCCGACCAGACTTCGCTGGTCGGGAACGGCTTGCCTGCGTCAGCCTTCGTGGATCGCACGACGCCGACCGGCTTCTACACGGTTTCCATAAAAACCCTCGATTTGACCTGAGTCGGCCGACCCCACTCGAATGACTTCATCGGCCTCATGGACGAGAATGGCAGGGCGCTTCGTGCTGCTGCTATTCGCTTTTCTGTTTGTCACCGCTTCCGGCCGTGGCGCCGACACTGTGTACATCGCCGCCGCGTCGGACCTCGTGTTCTGCCTGGAGGAACTGAACCGCGAGTTCACCAACTCGCATCCCAACGTGACGTTGAAAACCAGCAGCGGCTCGTCGGGAAATTTCTTCGCGCAGATCAAGAACGGCGCGCCCTTCGACCTGTTCCTTTCCGCCGACATGAGTTACCCGAAAGAACTCATCAAGGCCGGCGCGGCGGAGGAATCGAGCCTCGTTCGATACGCCGTCGGCCGCCTCGCGCTGTGGACGGTGAAGACGAACGTGGCGCTCACCAATGGCTTGCTCGCGCTGCGCGACCCGGCGATCAAGCGGGTCGCCATCGCCAATCCCGAGCATGCGCCTTATGGCCGGGCCGCGCGCGACGCGTTGCGTCGCGCCGGGCTGTGGGAGGCACTCCAACCACGGCTCGTGCTCGGCGAAAACATTTCGCAGACCGCGCAATTCGTGCAGACGGGCAATGCCGACGCAGGCATCGTGGCGCTGTCGCTGGTGCTATCGCCCAGGCTGGCGAACGTCGGCCGCTGGGTCGAAGTGCCGCCGGACACTTATCCTCCGCTTGAACAAGGCGCGGTTCTGACGCGGCGTGGCAAGGACAACGCCACAGCACGGGCCTACCTGAAATTCTTGCAATCGGGCCGGGCCCGGGAAATCTTCGACCGCTACGGCTTCCGCCTGCCTTCGGGCAAGGAGGCTGTGCGTTGAGATGGCGCTCACCTCCGAACTCTGGCAGGCGCTCTGGCTGACGGTGCGACTGGCGTTCGTTTCCACGTTCATCCTGCTGGTCGCCGGCATTCCGCTGGCGCTGTGGCTGAACGGGCGGCGCTCGCGACTGGCGGCGGTCCTCGAGGCGCTGGTCACCATGCCCATCGTGCTGCCGCCGACGGTCATTGGGTTTTACCTGCTCGTGCTGTTCGCGCCGCAACGGCCGATTGGCGAATTCTGGCTGCGGCTCACGGGCGACACGCTGGTGTTCAGCTTTGCGGGATTGGTCGTCGGGTCGGTGATCTACAGCCTGCCGTTCGCCGTGCAACCGTTCCAGGCCGCGTTCAAGGCCGTTCCAAAAGCCTGCGTGGACGCCGCGACAAATCTCGGCGCCACCCGCTGGCACGTCTTCTGGACGATCCTTCTCCCACTGGCCCGGCGCGGCGTGGGGGTTGGGGCGACGTTGAGTTTCGCCCACACGCTGGGGGAGTTCGGCGTGGTGCTGATGCTCGGCGGCAGCATCCCCGGCCAGACGCGCGTGGCGTCCATCGCGCTCTATGACGAAGTGCAGAAGCTCAATTACCCGCAGGCCCACGCCTATGCGCTGGTCCTGCTGGCGATCTCGTTTGTGCTGGTGCTGAGCATGGCCCTGCTGCAACGCCGGGGAACCGACGAACATGGATCGGCTTAGCGTAGGTGCGACCGTGAGGTCGCGGGACATGAACGCAGAAGGTTGGGCGAGAGCGGCGCCTTCGTTCCCGCTTTAGAATTCAGCCTGCGACCTCACGGTCGCAGCTACACGAGACGCTCGCATGAACATTGACCCGCGCCACCCGACCTTTGCCGAGGCGTTCCGTTTCTGGCTCAAGCTGGGGTTCATCAGCTTCGGCGGGCCGACCGGACAGATCGCCATCCTGCACACCGAACTGGTCGAGAAACGGCGCTGGATCGGCGAGCAACGGTTCCTGCACGCGCTCAACTATTGCATGCTGCTCCCCGGACCGGAGGCAACGCAATTGGCGACCTACGCCGGCTGGCTGCTGCACCGCACCTGGGGCGGCATCGTTGCTGGCACCCTCT
>DASTLJ010000121.1:0-20109 GCA_035715125.1 Verrucomicrobiia bacterium | reverse complement strand
ATGCCGACTTTGCCCAGGCTCTTCGCCGCGACGAACCCCTCGACGCGCTCATCGGGCATATTCCAGCCGCGCAAGCCCCGTTCCGCGGTTTGCCAGGTCGCGTCCGAAACCAGTGTCATCCTTTTTGTCGTCGGAAATGCCGCCTCGAGCACGACGAGCAAGCCCGCCGCGCTGCCCTCGTTCTGCGCTCGCACCGCCAGGAGATGGTCGCCAGCCTTGAGCAATGGCGTCAGGTCGACGACGGTCGGCGTGCTCCATTCGGTCGCTTCGGCGATTTGTTTGCCGTCGAGAAAGACGTTCGCACGGTTGTCGCAGGCGACGCGCAGCGTGGCCTTTACCGGCGCGTCGGTCATGCGGAATTCTTTCCGGAAGAAGCGCACCTCGTTATCGCCGGGCGGGGCCCCGTTGTTCGGATGCCAAATCCACTCGGGAGATGGCGCGGCGGGGTGCGCGGCAACAACGAGCGACAGGGCCAGGAAACCGGCGGCAAATGGGCGCAGGGAGTGCATGGTGCAAGTCAGTTCAGTGTAAGGGGACGACCGGCGGACCATAGGGATTCAAGCAAGCTGGGCAAGCCGTTTCTCATCGGGCTGCACGCGGTCCGGGGGATTCAAGAAAGTAGCGCGGACAGCCTTGTCCGCGTGATTCTTGCCTCTAGCTCAGATTCGCGCGGACATGGCTGTCCGCGCTCCTGAATGCGCTCCGCACCCGGTCGAAGAATTCGCCCGCCACGATGTAGCCGACACAGTCCGGAGCGCCGCAGCGGCAGGGATGGTCACTGTAATCCACCAGGTCGTAGCCGTAGTTGAAGGTGAGTTCCTCGCCACGGGCCAACGGCTGGATGGTGACGATCCAGATGCGCCCATCGACGAGTTCAGCCTCGCAATTCGGGGTGCAACTGTGGTTGAGGAATCGCGCCGGGTTCCAGTCCACGTTGCCGTCGAGGTCCCACTGTTCGTCGAGACGGAAGATGAACGGCTCGCCGCGCATACAGCGGTCGAGCGATTCGCGTTTGTCGATGCGCTCGCCGACGTACTCGATCACGCGCTTTCCCGCCGGCAGGTCGGCGCAGGCGAATCCGCCCGTGCCGTGAATGGGCGAGGGCCTGAACCCGACGAGAACCGGCTGCGGGCGCATTGGCCGATGCTCGCGCAAAGCCGAAACGGTGGCAAGCCAGGGTGAATTCTGGCCGAATCCAGTGAAGAGGTCCAGGAAGGCCGCGATGAATATCTCACTTATGGCAAGTCCAGACGAAATCCGTGTCGCGGCGTTACCGGTCGCGCTCCGAATGCCTTTCTCACCGCGCGGGTTCGCAGGGAATGCAGGGAGGATGATTGAACGTTGAGAGCGGTTGAGCCCTTGCGTCGGCACGGGGCAGGGATTACAAGTAGGTCCATGACAATGGCCGTCGAAGCTGTTTTCGAGAATGGAGTGTTGAAGCCGCTCAATCCCCTCAAGCTGGCAGAACACCAAAAGGTCCATCTCATCGTCGACACGAACGCAGCAGCCACGGCCACGGGCCAAGCCAAGTGGCACTGGCAGGAATCCCGAGCCATTCAAGATGGCTTTTCCGGTGCCGTGGCCGACGAGGTCGCACGGCAGCGCGGCGAGGGCTGAAGCATGGCGCGGCATTTCGTTGACACGTCCGCGCTCGTCAAACTCTACCGTAACGAATCCCTAACGGCAGCGGTGGAGGCGTGCGTCGCGCCAAATGACACGCTGGTCATCGGAGGGATTGCCTGCCTGGAGTTTCAATCGGCGTTCTATGGGCTGGTCCGGCAGAACCTCATCGCTCAGTCCCACGCCCAGCAGCGCATCAGCTTGCTTCGGCAGGATTTGCCGAATTTCGTAGTCATCTCCCTAACGCAGGCGCTGGTTGCCTCCGCCGAGGTTTTGATTGATCGCTTCGGTGTCAGCGAAGGACTTCGGCCCGGGGATGCGCTGCACTTGGCCTGTGCTCTGGAAGCTCATGGTCAGGCGCCGCTGGACAGTGTCCTGACGACCGATGCCATCCTGAGCCGGTGTATGCTGTCGGTGGGTTTGGTCGTGAAGCCGTAGGCAGAGAGGGCGCGGTTCAGGAGCAGTGAAATAACGAATCCAGATTCTCATCCTGCCTGTCATCGCGCGGCTTGCAGAGGTTACACGCCGCCGATGAACGGCGGCACAGGGCAGTCGAGGGCATCGGCGATGGCACGCAGCAACTCGGCCTCGCGCCATTGGATGGCGTTGTCCGCGGCGACGACGTGGGCGCAGGCGTCGAGGACATTGCGTTTTTGAGCGAAGCCGGCCTGGTTGAGCTTGTCGAGCGAGGCGTCGATTTCGGCCAGGCCGCATTGGGCCAGCGGCAGCAATGCAAGCGCGCCACCGCCTGGAAGGCGGCCCGCGCCGTTTTGGAACGCCGCTTGGATCTCTGGCGGACTGGGATGGCCGACGTGGGCGAGCGCCGAGAGGAGCACGGCACACTCGGGCAGCAGCCGGTTGAGCGCGTAGTATTGCGTCAGGACCCGCCGGGCGGGCTTGAAATTCGGTTCGAGGTGGCGCAGGACGATCTTCTGCAGCGCGTACTCGAAGAGGTCAATCTCCTCGTCGGCGTGGACGAGATCGTTGAGCGCCTGCTCGAAGCGGAGGAATTGCGAGGGCGACATGCGCCGGAGCGCGGGCATCGCCAGGAGCGCGAGGGGAAGCTTGAACGACGGATCAATTCCCGCCAGGTCGGCATCGAGGCGCGTCAATTCGTTCAGGGCCGGGCCGTCGATGTATTTGCTGTGGGCGGAGAGTTGCGCGGCGCGTTGCGACGGATCGGCGCTGAGCAGCAGACCGAAGACAAGCGCGCTGGCGCCCAGGGGATCTTCGCAAGCGGCGAGGACGCGCGGCGGGAGGCCGGCCTTGAAGTTCGCGGCGAATTCGAGGTGTTTGGGGGTCGGGGCGGTGAATTTCTGGAGAACCTCCTCGGAACGCACGGGGCGCGTCGCGAGATCGGCCGCGGCGCGCAGGCCGAGCAACGCCTGGATCTCCGGCGTGGCGGCGATGGCAGGCGCAGCTTGAAGCGGAGGCCGCTCGCGGTAGACGCGCGCGACCTCGGCTTTCTCTTCATCCGCGATGACGATGGGATATTTGCCATCGAAGCTGGGGTCGAGAAGGCGGATGCGTTCTTCCAGCGGCGGATGCGTCGCGGTGAGGCCGAACCACGATTCACGCAGGCCGTTGCTGAAGAACATGTGGCTGGCTTCGGCGGCGTGGGCCGATTCGAGCTTCGAGCCGTACGCCAGGCCACCGATTTTCTTCAGCGCACCCGCGAGGCCAAGCGGGTTGCGCGTAAACTGCACGGCCGAAGCGTCGGCGAGGTATTCGCGCTGCCGGCTCACGGCGGCCTGGATGAGCCGGCCGAACCACGCGCCGAGCCAGCCGATTGCGACCAGCCCGACCGCGATGAGGATGAGCGGCAGGGGATTGCCCTTCTTGCCGCCGCTGCTGCTTCGTGAACCGCCCCGGAGAAACGCTTCGAGCAGAACGCGCCCGACGAGCATGATGCAAAGCAGGCCGAAGACGATGCCCATCAGCCGCAGGTTCAGCCGCATGTCGCCGTTGAGGATGTGGCTGAACTCGTGCGCAATGACGCCCTGCAATTCGTCGCGCTTCAGATGGCGCACGCAGCCGTCGGTCACTCCGATGACCGCGTTGTCCGGCGCGGTGCCGGCGGCGAAGGCGTTGATGCCTTTTTCCTCCGGCATGAGGTACACCTCCGGCATCGGCACGCCCGAAGCGATGGACATTTCCTCGACGACGTTCAACAGCGTGCGCAAGTCGGGGTCGCCGCTGTTGGGATCGACGGGCACGCCCCCCAGCGAGTTGGCGACGACGCTGCCGCCTTGCGCCAGTTCGAAGGTCTTGTAAAGGCTGCCAAAACCAATGATCGCCAGCGTGCTGAGCGTGGCCCACAAGAAGAGCTGCGTGTTCCACAGCCCCTCGACGCCGTGTTTCTCGAATTGCGCGTGCCGAAACACGCCTGCGAACACGGCATACACCGCAACCAGCATCAGGCCGACGCCGATCACGAAATAGAACACCAGGCGCACCGTATTGCGGCGCGCCTTCTCCTGGTGTTGGAAGAAATCCATGTGCGTTGAAGCGTTGAAGCGTTAAAACCGTTGAATCGTTGAATCGTTGAATCGTTAAATCGTTAAATCGGGAGAACGCGGGTGCAGTTCGGCGAATTCAACTCAAGGCCTATGGGCAGGCGTTTCCACGCTTCCACAATTCAACGTTTTAACGATTCAACGTTTTAACGATTCAACGATTGAAGCGCATCCCGCTCCGACGCATCACGAAAACGAAACTTTCGGCGCTTCCTTCTCCGCCTTGTTTTCGATTTGGAACAGTTCAGCCGGCGTGAACTGAAACATGCCGGCGATGATGTTCGATGGGAAACTCTCTCGCGCCGTGTTGTACGTCATCACCGAGTCGTTGTAGGCCTGGCGAGAAAACGAAACCTTGTTCTCGGTGGAGGTCAATTCCTCCATCAGGTTGTTCATCGTCGTGTTGGCCTTGAGTTCGGGATAGGCCTCGGACAGCGCGAAAAGCCGGCCGAGCGTTCCGCCAAGCGTGCTTTCCGCGGCCATGAGTTCTTTCATCGCGGCGGGGTCGCCGGGATTGGCGGCGGCGCGGGTGTTGGCCGCGGAGGCGGCGTTGCGCGCCGCGATGACGGCTTCGAGCGTGCCGCGCTCGTGCTTGAGGTAGCCCTTGGCCGTCTCGACGAGATTCGGAATCAGATCGTAGCGGCGCTTGAGCTGCACGTCGATCTGCGCGAACGCGTTTTTGAATCGGTTCCGCAGCCCGACGAGTTTGTTGAACGAGCTGATCACGTAGACCAGCAGGAAGAACAGCGGGACGAGCAGCGCGACGAGGATGATTAACGGTGTCATGACGGGCCTTTCATTTGTTGGCGCCAGAGTCTGACGAATGAGGGCCGGCGGCAATTATTTTTTGCCCGCGCCTTTCCAACTGGCAAAGCTGCCATCGCCGCGCTGCGGATGCACTTTGCTGTTCCCAAACGGGCGGCGCCCCATTCTAATGACCCCATGACACCAGTTCCGTTGGTGACGCTGGATCGGGGCATTCACGTGATGCACCTGTTCTACAAGATCGACAGGCTGCGTTGGACGTCGCTCCCCGCGGGCGAGAGCGCAAAGACCCTGGAGCGGCTCGAAGCCCTTTGCGCCGCCAACGCCGCGGCGTCCCATCCCCGATTGGTGACTTACGCCAACACGGGCGGGAAAGCCGATTTGGCGTTCATGATCTACGCGAAGGAACTCGGGCAGGCCGCGCAGATTCATCGCGATCTGGAGGCGGCGTTTCCCCCCGGCGTCCTTGAAAAGGTCTACTCCTACCTCAGCGTCACCGAACTTTCCGAGTACATGACGACCGACGAGGAAAACCGCCAACGGCTCATCACCCAGGAAAAGCTCCAGCCCGATACCGAGGCGTTCGCCGCGAGGCTCGCCGAGTTGACGAAAACCCGCCAGGACTACGAGCACTACCGCCTGTATCCCGAAATGCAGGACTGGGAAGTGATGTGCTTCTACCCGATGAACAAGCGCCGGGCGGGCGGTGACAATTGGTATTCGCTCGACTTCACGACGCGCAAAAAGCTCATGGGCGGTCACGCGCGCGTCGGCCGCAAATACGCCGGCCGCGTTTCGCAGCTCATCACCGGCTCGACCGGCCTCGACGATTGGGAATGGGGCGTGACGCTCATCGCGCACCAGCTCGACGCGATCAAGGAGATCGTTTACGAAATGCGCTTCGACGAAGTGAGCGCCCGCTATGGAGAATTCGGCGAGTTCTTCGTCAATCTGCGCCTGCCGCCGGCGGCGCTCTGGGAGCACCTTAAGCTCTAATGGTGCTTTGAAGGTCGGTTCGCCCGCCGGGAGTGCGTTCAGCCGGCGGGGGCAAAGGCCGCGTGCTCCACGCTCTCCAGGCCGCGACGCAGGGACGAGAGCGCGGCTTTCAGATCGCCGCGCAACAGCGCCGCCGTGTCCAGCCACAGGCCGGGGAACACGCGGCTCTTGAGCAGCCCGTCGGCGGCCGGGGTCAACTCCTGGTACTCGCCTTCGTTCAGTTCCCACCAGACCAAGCGGCTTTCGCCGGTAATCCAGGCCAGGTATTCGCGCACGCCGTTGCGGCGGTAGGCGCCCTTTTTCTGGTGCAGGTCGTAGGCGCTCGAACTGGCCACGATCTCGACGACCAACTCCGGAGCACCCTCGATATAGTCGTCCTGCGAAATGCGCGCCTGGCCGCCCTTGGCCGGGGACTTGAGCAGGACCAGGTCCGGCTGCGGCTCGTTGTCGAGGTCCAGTCGCACCGTCGAGTTGTCGAAGCACTCGACTCCCGGCGTTTCCGACGCGTAAACTCCTAGCCACGTGCCAAGGTCATTATTGGGTCTTCCGTGGCTTTTTGCGCGCAGAGGCGATGGTATATAGACAATTCCTTCAATCAACTCCGCCTTCTTGAGGTGAGGCATCCGCTCGTAACGCCGCTCGAATTCCTCCCGCGACAACCGGTCGCCCGACACCAGCGCCGGCTCCGGTGGGGCAGAAACCCGCTCGGTTGGAGAAACAGTCGTTGTGCCGGCCGATGTCATAACCCCAGTCTATCGCATGGAATGAGACTGACAAGGTGAGTTTCTGGAGCATTCTCACAAGCCCTAATGCCTTTAGAGAATTCGCCAAAGCGCATCGCAATCGTGCTGCAGGCTTCATCCCGGAGGGATGATTGAGGATAGCCCGGCGTTTCAACGCCGGGAGTCCGTCGTCAGTCGTATCAGTCCCGAAGGGACGGCCGAAGGGGAGTATTTGTGGCACGAATTCAGCCGTCCCTTCGGGACGCGGCACTGTCTGCTCCTGAACCCAGCGTTGAAACGCTGGGCTATTCTCAGGATGTCCCTTCGGGACAAAGCCAGCGGCGCAGCCCGTGAATTCCCGAAGGGCATTAGTTCAAGCCCACTCCCATGTTAAGAAAACTCCGCGACGTCTCCTGAAAGAATTTGAGGCGTTTCCTCGCGTGCAAACCCGGACGGAACCCGGTCGGAGGCCGCCGCTCCCCGCTCAGCCGAACTTCCCGCAGCAATGCTTGTACTTCTTCCCGCTGCCGCAGGGGCAGGGATCGTTGCGGCCGACCTTGGGGCCGGAGCGGACGGGCCGGGCCTTGGCGACGGCTTCGTTGGCTTCGCTGACGACGTCGCTGGGCCGGCTCTCGGGTTGGGCGCCGCCGGAGCTTGCCGTGGCCGTCCCGCCGAAGGCGGAGGCGGCGCCGTGCTCGGTGCGTTGGGGAAGCTTGCGGAGGAATTGCTCGTAGGCCATCAGGCTGGAGGCGCTCCGGAAGATGTTGTGGCAGATCTCGGTCTTGATGTTGACCATCAGGTCGTCGAACAGCTTGAACGCCTCGGCCTTGTATTCGATCAGCGGGTCGCGCTGGCCGTGGGCGCGCAGGCCGATGCTGGTGCGCAGGCTGTCCATCTCATAGAGGTGCTCGCGCCACAGCTTGTCGATGGCGTCGAGGATGGTCAGCCGCTCGACGGACTTGAGGGCCTCCGGGTTCTCGCAACTGATCTTCAGCTCGTAGGCTTCGCGCACCTTCGTGGCGATAAAATTGCAGACTGAAAACTGCTGCGCGGTCAGTCCGTCGAAGAGGGACCCGGCCACCGGCTCGTCACGGCCGGCGTTGGCGGCCTTCACGATCTCCTCCTCGGGCATGCCAATGGGGAAGTTCAGGTTCACCCAGTCGGCCAGGCCGCGGAGGTTCCACTCGTGGGAGTCGTCGGCCGAGGTGAACTCCTGCACCTTGGTCAGGACCACTTCTTCCATCACGTCCATCAGGCGGTCGCGCACGTCTTGGCCGTGAATGATTTCATTGCGGAAGCCGTAAAGGACTTCGCGCTGTTTGTTCATCACGTCGTCGTATTCCAGCGTGCGCTTGCGCATCTGGTAATTGTGCTGCTCGACGCGCTTCTGGGCCTGCTCGATGGAGCGGTTGAGCAGGGGATGCTCCAGCTCCTGGCCTTCCTCGAGGCCCATCTTCTCCATGTACTTCACGATGTTGCCGGCGCCGAACAGGCGCATGAGGTCGTCCTCCAAGCCGATGAAAAAGTGTGAGGAGCCGGGGTCGCCCTGGCGGGCGCACCGGCCGCGCAATTGTCGATCGATGCGGCGGGCTTCGTGGCGCTCGGTGGCCAGCACGTGCAGACCACCTAGATCGGCGATGCCGGGGCCGAGTTTGATGTCGGTGCCGCGGCCGGCCATGTTCGTGGCGATGGTCACCGAACCGCGCTGGCCGGCGCGGGAGACAATCTCGGCTTCCTGCTGGTGGAACTTTGCGTTGAGCACCGAGTGAACGACACCGGCCTTCGTCAACATTTTGGAAAGCAGCTCACTGACTTCAACCGAGATGGTGCCGACAAGAATGGGCCGGCCCTGGGCGTGGATGGCCGAGATTTCGTTGACGACCGCGTGGTATTTCTCGCGCTTGGTTTTGTAGACCGTGTCGTGGGCGTCCTGGCGGATGACCGGTTTGTTGGTCGGGATGACCAACATGCCCAGCTTGTAAATGTCGAAGAACTCCTGCGCCTCGGTCTCGGCGGTGCCGGTCATGCCGGCCAGCTTGTGGTAAAGGCGGAAGTAATTCTGGATGGTGATCGTCGCGTAGGTCTGCGTTTCGCGCTCGACCTCGACGCCTTCCTTCGCCTCGACGGCCTGGTGAAGCCCGTCGCTCCACCGCCGGCCGGTCATGAGACGGCCGGTATTTTCGTCCACGATGATGACCTTGTTCTCTTGAATGACGTACTGCACATCCTTCTGGTAAAGCGTGTACGCCTTGAGGAGCTGCGAGATGGTGTGGATGGTCTGCGCCTTGGCTTCGAGTTCCTGCTGGAGCTTGGTTTTCATCTCCAGCCTCTTGTGCGCGTCAGGCTCGGGGCCGGTGTCAATTTCGTGGAACTTCGAGGCGAGGTCCGGCAGCATGAAGGCATCGGGATCCTTCGGACTGAGGAACTCGCGGCCTTTCTCGGTGAGGTCGGCGTCGTGGCTTTTTTCGTCCATCGCGAAGAAGAGTTCCTCCTTCTGCGCGTAAAGCTCCTTCTTCGACTGGTCGGCGTGAAGCTGCAGCTCCGCCTTGTTCATCAGCTTCAGGTTTTCCGGGACTTCCAGCAGGCGCATCAGGCCCTCGGCGCGGGGCATGCCGAGCTTGCAACGATAGAGAAGCAGGCCAATTTCCTGCGCGAGATTGCCTTCCTCGGGTGGATTCGAGCCGTCCTCCGGGCGCAGCTTCTTGAGGAGGTCCTCGGCCTCCTTGAGAAAGCGGTTGCACAGCCGGGCCTGCGTGTGGAAGAGCGATTCGACCTGCGGCTTGAAGCGATTGTAGATGCTTTGGTCGGAGCCGACCACGGCCGGCCCGCTGATGATGAGCGGGGTGCGCGCTTCGTCGATGAGGATCGAGTCCACTTCGTCCACGATGGCGTAATAATGGCCGCGCTGGACCTGTTCCTCCTTGCGCGCGGCCATGCCGTTGTCGCGCAGGTAATCGAAGCCGAACTCGGCGTTGGTGCCGTAAGTGATGTCGCAGTTGTATTGCTCGCGCCGTTCGTGCGGATCCTGATCGTGGAGAATGCAGCCGACGGTAAGCCCGAGAAACGTGTAGACCGCGCCCATCCATTCGCTGTCGCGGGCGGCCAGATAGTCGTTCACGGTCACGACGTGAACGCCGCGGCCCGCAAGCGCGTTGAGATAAACCGGCATGGTGGCGACGAGCGTCTTGCCTTCGCCGGTGGCCATTTCAGCGATGCGCCCCTGGTGCAGCGCCCAGCCGCCGATAAGCTGCACGTCGAACGGAATCATCTCCCACTTCAGCGGGTGGCCCCGCACCGTGATCTCGGTGCCCCAGAGCCGCCGGCAGGCGTTCTTCACGACCGCGAAGGCCTCCGGCAGGATTTCATCCAGCACCGTGCGCAATTCGTCCTTGTCCTGGATGGCGGCGCAACGGCTCTTCCACTCCGCGGTTTTTTCGCGGAGATACTCTTCGGGCTTCGATTGCAACGCCGCCTCGATCTCGTTAATCTGCGCGACCATGGGCCGAAGCTTCCGGACCTCGCGGTCGTTCTTCGAGCCGACGATCTTTTTGATGATGTATCCAATCATGCGGACTGTCTCAAAACAGGCTGGGAACGCTACGGGAAGCGCCGGGGGGCGTCAAAAGGAATTGGGGTGCGAGCGCGGACGCATGTTGGCAAGCGCGCGGACGGTCAGGCCGGCTAGGGTTTCGCGCTGCCGCCTGGGGTCGTGTTCGGTGGCGTTGGCGGCAAAGTCGGCGGGCCGGCAGGGACCGCCTTGTAGCGGTTTGCGAGCTGGTCCACGAAAGCCACACAGAGCATCGCCACCAGGTAGAGTCCCGACAATCCCAGACACAACGTGACGAGACGCGAGGCGCCAGCAAGCTCGAATTTCCACCAGATTCCTGCAGTGAGCCAGAGGACGATCATCAACAGCGGTACGCCCACAGCGACGGCTCGCGGCCTGAATCCTGTCTTCGCATAGGCCGCGGGCGCGCTGGGCCAGAATCTCGCCGGGGTGAGGCCGGCGCCGATGAGGATGAGCTGACTGGAAATGAACAGCAGCAGCGCGGTGAACGCCTGGTCCATGAAGCCGTAGCTGTGCAGCCCGATGCCGAGCAGGTTCACGCCGAACCACGACCAACTCGTCACGATATTGCCGACGATGACGCAGTTCATCAGGCCGCGTTCGCGGATGATGCCTCCCCAGCGCAGGTGCAGGATGAGCGCGTTCCACAGCACGATGATGAGCGCCCCGTTTTCCTTCGGGTCCCAGCCCCAGAACCGGCCCCACGATTGATCGGCCCAGATGCCGCCGAGCACGGTGCCGACGAAGCTGAACAACGTGGCGAAGCAGACGATGGCGTAAGCCATCCGCGTCAGCCCTTTGGCGGTCTTCTCGGCGAGTGTTTTCGTAAAAAGGCCGCGAAGGACGTACACGAGCGCCAGAAAGCCGGCGACGAAGGTGCTGGCATAACCCAGCGTGACGATGACCACGTGCGTGGCCAGCCAGTAATTGGTGTCGAGCACAGCCTGCATCATGATCATCGTGTCGCCGCCCCCAGAGAGATTATGCGCGACGATGAGGGTGAGGAACCCGACGACCGACGCGACCACCAGGCCGATGCCATCCTTGTAGAATCTCTCCAGCACCATCCCCAGCACGACCGCGCCCCAGCCGATGAAGATGGCCGAGGAGTAGAGGTTGGTGACCGGTGGGCGGCCTTCCAGCCACATGCGGAACAGCAGTCCCGCCGTGTGGACGAGAAATCCCAGCCCGACGAGCCGCGCGGCGGTGACGCGCCACACGTTGTTGAGGTTTGTCCAGTAAAGAAGCACCAGCAGGAACGCCATGATGTAAACGTACATGCTTCTTTTGAACGCCAGCAGTTGATTGAAGAATGACTCCTGTCGGCCCTTCGAAAGTTCGGCAGTCAGTCCCTGCTTCTCCAACAGTGCCCGGTAGCTGCCGAGGATCCCGTTAAACTTTCCGACATCGCCCGCGCGGTACGCGGAGGTCAGCCCCGCCAGAAGCCGCGCCGACTCCGGCACGCCGTCGGTGTGGGAATCCATCATCATCCGGCCCATGCGCCGCCACTCGTGCGCAGGGCCATTGTGCGCCTCCGGCGGCACGACCAGCGGCATCTCCAAGCGCGCCATCGCATCGTAACGCCGGGCCAGTTTCTCCACCGGCGCGATGAGTTCGGCATCTTCCTTATCGTCGAGTTGCTCGCCGTTGGCCCGACGTTGCGCCGCGACGGCGCGGACCTGCGTCACGGCGGCCAGGTAGTCGTCGATTTCCTTCGCAAAGTCGGCCGAGTCCTCCGGCTGGAGCGTGTTCTTGAGGCGGAAGTAGAGTCCAAAGGCGTTGTTGAATTTGAGCAAGGCGCGGTCATAGGCGCTGCGCTGCGAGCCCTCAAGTTTGTTGGCCCGCTCGAATTCGCCCCGCACGGCGTCGAGGCGGTCCTTCACGTCGTTGAATCGGTAGTAGTGGAGAGCGCTCCTTTCCAGGCCGGCATCCAGCTTGAGCAGGCTGCGCAGGTCGGGATGGTTGATGGCGAAGATGTAGCGGTCATCCGCCTGGCGGGGGTTGCAGAAGACTTCGAGCAGCCAGTCGGCGGGCTTGAGCTTTTGGGGGTGCTTGGAGAATTGATACCAGCGCCGTTCGCTGAGGTCGCCGCCCTTGTCGCGCAGGTTCTCCCAGGTCCCCCAGGCGCCATCGGCGCCGTTGCCTTCGAGCGGCACTGCCATGGTTTCTCGAATCTGGATCAACGAATTCCGCGCCAGGGAATCCATGGGCTGCAGACGGCCGTCGTAGAGCAGCGGCAGCTTGGCGAACTGCGACACGGCGAAGCTCTTGTCCTTCGGGGGAACTAAAAGCGCGGCGAGGATTTCGCCGGCGAACAGCACGAGAATGAACCACGCAACCCACACGCGCCAGCCGCCGCGGGACGGGTTGGAGGTGCTGGAGGACTTGAGATCTTTCATGCTTTTGCCCTCTTTGAGACGAAGCCGACGAGGTGAATCATGAACTGAGTAATCAGTCCCGCAGCCACGATGATGCAGCCGGCGTACGGAGTGATCCAGCCGGGATTGCGGACCACTTGCAACGTGGACGAGGGGATCTGGCCTAATTCCTGGGCCAGTTCGCCCGCGGCCATCTGGTGCTGGAAAAACGTCAGGCCGGCATAGCGCAACGGGTTGTTCATGTAGATCTCCACTTCGCGGTCCTCGCCCCTGGCCGGGTTGTTGATGCGCACACGGCTGCGGTAGTCCTTGGGAGTTTTCGTCCCCGGGTACACCGCATGTGTCGCCTTGAGCAACGTCAGCGAATACGGTTTGTAGGTGCGTGCCGGGCGCAGCGTGAAGGTCACTGTCTTGCCGCCCGCCTGGATTAACTGCGGTTCCGTCAAACGGCTGACGATGGTGGAGGCCATCTGTTCGGTCATTCTTTCGGCGTAATATCTGCGCAAGCCGAAGACCATCGTTTCGTCGCCCGCCCATCCGGACACGACCCACGTACCCGTCGGCACGCCATTACCGGAGAGTTCGACGACGGCTGTGGGGACGTTCTTGTCATCCATCTTGTGCGTCAGCGGAATCTGGCGGAAGTCGAAGTTGCGGGCGATGCCATTGGTGGTGAGCGGCGGCTCGTTCTCCTGCGTCGGGGCTCGGAAGTTTGGCTCGGAATTGGGCCAGTAAAGTTTCACGCGCACGGCGAAGGGCAGCTTCTCAAACTTGATCTCGCCCCCGCGCGCCAGCAGTTGCGCCGGGATGGCAACGACCTGTTCGTTGGTCGCGTCCAGGTCCGTGAGGAAGGCCAGTTCGTAATCCATCGCACTTTCCGACCACGATTTGGTTTCGCCCTCGGCGAAGCGCAGTTGCGTCTCGCGCGAGAGCAGGTCGGTGGCGAGCTGGCCGACCAGCAGCAGGACGATGCCCACGTGCGTAAGGTGGATGCCGGCCTTTTTCCACGTCCACTGGAAGCGCTGGATGTGCGCCGCAGTGAGATTGACGAGCAACAGCGTGCCAATGAGATAGCCGCCCGGCAGCGGGAGGGAAATCCTGTGGCCGAAAAAAGTGATCCCCCACACGAACCAATGTTTGAAATAGCGGGCCTGCGCCTGGTACAGCCCCTCGTCCGCCTGCGCCACCGTGCCGACGAAGACCAGCACGATGCCGAAGGCCAGCAGGGTGACCGTGAGCCGGAGCGAGGTGATGATTTTGATGAGACGGGCGATCATGTCTAACGTTTCACGGTGTCGATTTCACAAAGGCCACAAACGCGTCCCGCTCCGGCGAGACGGCGTCGAGGTCGCCGTGCAGTTTGTAGAACCAGTAACGGCCGTCCCGCGGAACAATCGCCGCGATGAGCCGGCGGTTATTGTTCGTGAAGTCGATAAGCTTGGTCCGCGGGTCGGCGGGGTCGAGAGGCGAAACCACCTGCGGCAGCCCGGCGTCGTCCACTTCGCGCATGCCAAGATCGCGTCGCCATCGATTGACATTGGCCAGCGTGCCCCCGGTGTCACCGTCGAACACGCTGACGAACACCTCCGCCTTCGCGCGGCCGCGCTCGGGCACGGCGAACCGAGCCACCTGCATATCGCCGGCCGGCAGCGCTTTCCATCGCGCTGGCACCTGCCAATTGAACTTCGTGGATTGGCGCTGCGAAGCTTGAATGGATTCGGAGGCCGGACTCGCTTTGATTCGGATCGATTTCAGGAATTCGAGGAAGACCGGTTTCTGCGCCTCGACCAGCGCGGCGTCGCCCGAGAGCTTGAAGAACCAACTGGCGTCAGAGAGGTGCGCCATCGCCAGGACGGTGCGTTCTGGTCGTGATTGGTCCGGTCCGTTGAACTCGAAGCGGCGGCCTTGCTCGCCCCCGATTTCGACGCTTTGCAATTGTTGCTGCGCTTCCTCCTCGCTTAACGGCTCGTGGCCCGCCTGCTGGCGCACCAAGTTCAGGACCATCGACTCGCGTCCCGCCATGAGCGGCAACAGGGTGATGGCTACGTGAGCTTCCTGTCCGGTGTTCCCCGCCACGGCGAAGCTGGCGAAGTTCATCTGGCCCGGCTCCTGTTCGCTCCAGGTGGCGGGCAGTGTCCACTCCACTTGCGGCCGCGCCATCGGCCTCGGGCGGACGTTGATTGCCGTCGACGGCGCCGGCGGGTCCTTCGGGGCGGTGTAAACGCGGATCTCCTCGCGCCCGCAGCCCCAGAATAAGAGGAGGGCGGGCAACAGCGCCGCCCGCCGCCATCCGGGCGGCTGGCGTCGTGGCAACGAGGCCAAATTCATCAACATTTCTGTACTCCCCCGCGGCGCAGCCGGCAAGAGGATTGGGTGACTTTCGACTGACTGGAAGGGAGGTTTGTTCAGGGGGAAACGGACGCTCAACCTTGGAGGACAATTAGATCTGCGAGGGTACGCAACAGGCTGCCCCGCCACCGCAAAACCGCCTGCCGTTTGGCCGTGTCCCGGAGGGACAATCGATAATAGCCCCGCGTTTCAACGCGGGGTAGGATGCCCGGAGCCCGCAAGTCCCGAAGGGACGGCTGAAGATTCTATCCGCAATGGCTCCGCGACAGTTGCCCTCAGCCGTCCCTTCGGGACGAATCCGTTGGGCGGTCGGACCCAGCGTTGAAACGCTGGGCTATTGTCATTGGTCCCTTCGGGACAAGGAGCGATCTGAAATCGGGGACGAGGTCGGTTTTGGCTACGTCATGTAGTTCATTGCGTATGACCGAGGAATGTTCCGAAAGAGCACGTTGAATGGTATTGTATGTCGCCGCAGGCAGAGACGCCGCCCATGGGGCACACCGGCATCTCGGGCAGATAGCGGCCGACGCCAATCAACTCGGAGGTCGCCGGTGTGTCCGCGAGTCACTCAATACGTGTGGCCAGAAGGAGTTCCGAATGAGCAGGTCGGATGGTTCTGAACCTGCTGTAATTCATAAACTCCGCCGCGTGGACACACGGGCTGCTCGCGCAAATAGCCGCCCCCAAACAAGTCCCAGGACCCCGGGTAGTCCGTGTTCGTTTTCTTATTCTCCAGCGCCCAATGGGCCTTGGCGCGGGCGATGAGCCGCAAGTTTTCGACGCAGACAGACCTGCTGTGGATAGTTCGGAAAAAGCGCTGAGAGCCGCTCCCGCCAGGTGGCGGGGGTATGGCGAAGGTGCCCTGATTTGCCACACTGAATTCACTGGTATAGGGAACAAAATCCCAGTTGGTCAGATTCGTTGAGCTCTGGGCACCGAACCTCCAGGCCACGTTTTCTCCCGTGATGTCGAATTGCGATTCTCCTGTAGGGAGCAACTTGAAGTTGCTCAAGACCGACTCCTCCTGCACGACGCGCACGAATGATTGCCCAAAGGTCACTGGCGCCGATTCGAGTCGCCACACGCTGATCGCAGAGCCGGCGGCGTAACCAAGGGTCAAACCCGTCGGATTCGTATAACCATAATTGTAAAAGTTGCGCAGTTCAGTCGTGACCGGCTGACCTTTGCTGTCCAACTGGCCGACGTGATTCCAATACGCAGCGCTGTAGGTGTACGTCGGCGGTCCCAGGTTTTCCCCATAATGCTGCTCCGTCCAGGAGATCAGGTAGTTCGTCCCGTTAAAGATCGCGGCCGGCTTGAACGTGCCGAGGCCGCCCCGTCGAATCTCGAACTCCGGCGCCGGCGCCGTGAGGTCCGCGGCCACGATGCGGCCGAAGAGCATCGGCATCCACATGTTCGACAGGAAAACGGCGAACACGGGGAACGGCCCTGTCTCGCGGCTCCACAGCGCCAGCCAGTTCGTTCCATCCGAGGCCACCGCGGGCGGCCACGGTTGTTGGGCCGGCGCTTCGCTGATCGCCACGCTTTGCGCCGGCGTGCCGTCACGCCCGATTCCCCGCCCGAGCACACTCCAGGCATTCGTCGTTTCCGATTTCCCTGTCCAGATCACGAGGAAGTCATCGCGGCTGGACGCGACCGCGGGGTATTTCTGCGCCGTGCTCGCTTCGCTGAGTTGAATGCGCGGCCCCAGCAGATTCCCGGTGGTACTAATCAGCCGCCCGTGCACCGTCGACACACTGTTCGTGTCTCCGCCATTCGCCTCCCACACCGCCAGATAATTCGTGCCGTCGAACGCCAGCCCGCCGGCTTCCACCACGCCCGCATCAGGCTCAATCAGAAACGGGCTCCCGATGGCCGTGCCGGCAAGACTGATAAACTGCCCGAACACGTCCGCCGGCGGCGCGCCCACGTCCGGCCAAATCATCAGATACCTGGCGCCATCGAAAGCCACGCGCGGGACGCCGCCAGTCCGCCCGAGGTCCGTCGTCTGCAAGAGCGCATAAGTGCCGTTCGACACAAGCATCGCCGTGATTCGCCCATTGTCGCCTCGCTGGGCAACGAGGAAGTTTGTGCCATCCGAGGCGATGCCTCCGGGAGTTCCGGGAGCCAGGAAAAAGGTGTCATGGCGGGAAAGCACTTGGGAGAGATCTCTCCCTCCCAACAGCGTGGCAAACAGAAATACTCCCCCAACCGCGACCACGCCAAATCCTGAACAGAACAGCTTTTTGAGCGACATAGCCCGTCCTGCACAGCACGGAGATTGCCATTCGCCCTTTGGCTGGCAATCAACGACTGCTAGTCCGACAAGAGTGTCCAAAAGTCGGACAGAGGCTCCAGGCTGTCCTGTTTTGTAGCACCTCGATTTCACTCTCGACCAACCGCGGAGCGCGGCCCGTCGCGGTCTGCAGCCAAATGCAAATTGAAAATTCTCAATTTTCAATTTTCAATTTTGCGGAACCTGGGGTTCGACCCTCAGCGGGCCGTTGAAAGTCCGTTTGGGTTGACCCCGTAGAACGCGGTGCGGACGGGGACCGTCCGGGGACCGTTTGGTTGCCGCCTTGCCAAGCGGCCAGGAATGCGGGCGATTGGCGCGCCCCGTTTTCCAGCTACGGGCTTTTCTTCGGCGGTTTCTCCCGCGGCTTCTTTTCCTCCTCACCAAAGACGTCCTTCAAGGTCTTGATCGGCTGAAGCGGGAACAGAAGCAATTTCGGAATAACGTAAACCTCGTCGAGTTTGGGATCGTTGAGCGTGCGGGTGACGCGGTACTCGAAGAGCTTGCCCACCGGCCAGAGCACCACTCTCAGGATCTCCCCAAAGAAGGGCACGCCTTTGAGCAACTGCGCCTCCATCCGCGCGTCGATGTTTCCCTCGAAGTCGATCGTGCCCCGATACTTCAGGTGCATGGCCGTGGCGTGGATTTCGAGGTCCTTCGAGTAGATGACGCCGTTGGTGATGGTGAAGGTCGCCTTGGCGTCCTTGGCGCGCACGTTGCCCAGGCCGGGCACAATCGTGTTGAGCATCGGCGAGACGATGCCAATGACCGGGATGTCCCACAGCAGCCCTTCCTTCAATTCGACATGCCCGAAGCCGTCCCAGGTTTTCGAGTCATTGACGCTGCCGTCCGTGATCGAGAGTTCGCCGCCGAAGACTCCCTCCAACCGGTTGGCTCGGCGGTCCTGAAAGTCCTGCACCGCCCGGTGGAGATCGGCTCCGGCGAGGGCGACGTACAGCTTGAGCGAGCCGCCTTTGGGCTGGCGAAAGTCGATCCACAGCCACCCCTTCGGATCGGACCCGTGCCAATGGGCCTGGAGATTCGTCAGAATCAGATATTGGCCCTTCCAGTGAATCGAAGCACGGGCACGATCCGTGTGCAGCTTCCACCAGTGGAACGCGCCGCCGTCGATCTCGAAGCGCAGGTCTTCGCTGCCATCGCTGGGCCCGGTGGGAATCTCGCCGTGGACGCGCACCTGGGGCGGCGCGTCGAAAACGAAGGGCTTGAGCGTGCGGACGATCTGCGGGCCGATGGCGTGCGCGACCGCCATGGGCGCCAGATTGCCGAAAGCGTTGGTGAGGTAAAGCCGCTCCCTGGCCACGTCGATGCCGATGCCCTCCGCCTCGCCCCGCTCGCCATCGCGCAAAATGAGCGGCTGATAGAGGGAGAGGAACCCGTTGGTGAAACTGGCTCGAACTTTGGCCAGGCGGACGAATTGTTTCTGATAAGTCACGTTGGTCACCGCGGTCGCGGCGGTGGCGTTCAACTTCGACCAGTCATGGAAATTGCCGCGCACCTCGCCTCGCACCAGGGGCGGAATCGTGAACTGAAACGGCTCGAAGATTTCCCGCTGGTCGCGCAGGGAAAAGGCCGGCCGCAAGACCTGCGGATCAATCATGCTGGCCAGCTTCACCCGGAACTCGCCAGTGCGGCCGTCGATCTCGGCATCGCCCTCAACCGTGCCCTCGGGCCGCCCGATGCGGAATTCGGGCAGGTTCCAGACCGAATTGCTGAACCGGCACAAGGCGCGCGCATCGGAGAACCGAACGTCGTGATACGCGCCAGCGCCGGTGGCGATGCGGCCGGCGATCGAGAGCGTCGACAGCGTGTCGGTGCGCCAGTTGGGATGGCGAGGGTCGAATCCGGTGAGCGTCGCGCCGCCGGCGGCCTGAATTTCAATGGGCGCAGCCGATTGATAGTCCGCCAGCCACGGCTGCGTGTTGGTCGGCAACAGCGCCGCCAGCGCGTGAGGGTCGCCACGGAGAGTGGCATTGAATCCGGCACGCCGCGAGCCGGTGTCCAGCGTTGCATTGGCTGCGAGGCTGCCCGCCGCAGTCTGGAGGTAGCCATCGAAGACAAGTTGAGGCGGTTGCCAGCGGTTCGTCAGCCAGGCGTGGGCGACTTGCATCCGCGCGCCAATGACGTTGCTGGAGACGAGCGCAAGGTCGATGGGAATGTTGCCCAACCGCTCGGGCCAGGCCAGGTTGGTGCGCCCCAGCAGCCAATGGCCGGCGCCCGGCAGTTCCAATGACGTTTCGGCGCGCGTCCACGCGGAGGTCGCCCAACGGGTGCGTGCCTGCTCCAGGACCGCGTCGGCCTGGACGGCTGCGGGCAGGAGGTTCGTCGCTGGATGACTGGCGCGCGCCGTAACGCGGGCCATGCGGGCCATGCCCCATTGGGTTCGCAATTCGTCGGCTTCGAGGGTCACGTGCGTCTGTCGGGCTGCCAGGTTTGTGATGACCGGCGCGATGCTGGCGTCGAGCGTGAGGCGGGCGCAATCGCCCCACGGCGACCGGACGGCGCGCAACTCGAGCCTGGCCGTCCCGTTGGTCGGGACCGGCCCGGTGAGGGACGGCTCGAGGCGGGCATCGAGCAGCAGATTTGTGGCGGCGCCCCAGGGAGTGCGGGGTTGCCCGGCTGAAAGGAGGAGTTCCGCGTGCATGGCGTCGTTCGAGCGGGCAGGCGGCAGGACCCGGACAGTGAGGTGGAGGTTCGTTGCCGCGCCCCACGGCGACTCGACGCCAGGGGCGATGAGTTTCGCGGTCGCTTCGAAACTGCGCGGGTCACGGGCGTCGAGCGAGAATCCCACGACTAACTCAGGCGGCACGACGGCGCGCACCTTGTCGGCCTGGAGCAAGAATTCGTGCCAGAATTCGCCCTCAGGTCCGAGCGGCTCCCGCGA
>DASTLJ010000120.1:0-6112 GCA_035715125.1 Verrucomicrobiia bacterium | reverse complement strand
ACGTTTCGCGACGAAGCGCTGTTACGCCTGGCGTTGACCCACCCGTCGGTCGCGCACGAATCGCCCGGCAGCACCCAACACAACCAGCGGCTCGAATTCCTCGGCGACGCCGTGCTCGGGCTGGTGTTGACGCGCGAGCTGTACGACCGGTTTCCAGGACTTGGTGAGGGTCCGCTCACCAAGGCGCGCGCACAACTCGTCAACCGGCGCACGCTCGCTGCCGAGGCGCGGCGTCTCGGGCTTGGGGAAAACCTCATCGTCAGCCGCGGCGAGGAAGCCAGCGGCGGCCGGCAACGGCAATCGGCCCTGGCCGACGCGTATGAGGCGTTGCTCGGGGCGGTGTTCGTGGATGGCGGCTACGACGCCGCGCGCGAATTCATCCTGCGCAGCCTGGGCGGGGTGTTCGGCACGCTTGCCGAAATTCCGAATCTCGACAATCCCAAGGGCGAACTTCAGGAGTTCCTTCAAGCGACCTCGCCCGACGCCCCGCAGTACGAAATGACTTACGCCAGCGGCCCGGATCACGACCGGGAATTCGAGTGCGCCGTCTTCCACGGCGGCATCGAACTGGGCCGGGGACGGGGCAAGAGCAAGAAGGAGGCCGAGAGCCAGGCGGCGCTCCGGGCGCTGCGCAAGCTGCGGGACCGGGCGACCGACGCGGAGGCCGGCCCCACCGTGACGCGGTGAATCAAGTGCCGAGGAACCCGCAAAGTAGGGCAGGCGTCTCGCCCGCCCAGCGCCGAAGGCGCGTCCCCGTTTGGCCGCTACGCGGCCAGGGCGGGCGAGACGCCTGCCCTACGTTGGCGGCGCGCCTATTCAGGGGCGCTCTGCGCGCAAGAAATTCGGAGAGTTCTCTCCCTGTTGAGGAGAGAGGGCCGGGGTGGGCACGTCCTCAAACCGTGTGCTGCAATAAAGCAAGCTGCGCCCTGCGCAAATTAGTGCTTGGCAATACACTTGCGTATGGTGTATTCGCCCTCGCAATGCCACCTGCCCAGGCGGGATGAGGCAGGAGTAAACAACTGACAAAACCGAAACTATGAAACTATTCGCGCTGTTTGTGCTGGCGGTTTCGCTGGCGCTCGTGGGATGTGAGAAGAAAGAACCAGCTGCAGGCGGTGGCGCGACCAACGCCGCTCCCGCGAAACCATAATTGGCGCAACGCACCCGCGTGAGGCGCCGTTTCAGCGGCGTCTTTCAGGTCGTCTCGACGATTCGCCGGCCATCAGATGATGAAGGCTCTCCCGATCCTTTCGCTGGTGGCCGGTTTGCTTTTCGCCGGGTGCAAGAAGGAGGAGGCCAGCCCGCCGAAATCCTCGACCGCCCCCGGCGGCAACCCGTTGACGGCGCCGGTCGATTATCTCGGGGCCGCGGCCAGGGCAAAGCAGAATGCGGCCAAGACCGTTTCCAGCGCCGGGCTCGACAAAACCATCCAGCTTTTCTACGCCAACGAGGGGCGCTATCCAAAGGACCTCAACGAACTGGTCCGACCGGATTACCTCAACGCCATTCCGCCGCCGCCCACGGGGATGCAGTACAGCTACAACCCAACCAATGGGGTGGTGAAGTTGGTGCCGAAGTAGGCTTCTGGAGTGCGGTGACTTGTCACCGCTTTCGGCAAGGCGACTCGTCGCCGTCAAACTCGATTGTACGCACCCTCTCGCGGGGCATCGGGCGCTGAACGCGCCCTCGCCTGGTGACAAGTCACCCGCCCAAAAGCGCCGACAAGTCGGCGCACTCCAAAAAAGGTTGGTAAACGGGCCCAGCCTTGGCGACGGCCTTACTCCCCAAAGTAAACCTGCCCGGTGACGTTCGTGCTCACGAAGAAACCGGCGCCACGGTCTTGCCTTTTGAGCAACGCGCCTTTGAACGGGATGGACCTGGCGTTGTTGATCGGTGTCACGGTGCCGATGAATTGCCCACTCGGCTTCACGATGGTGAAGGTGAGCTTGTTGGTGTCGAGATTGAGCACGGTGTTGTTGGTGCGGAGGAAGACGTCGTTGGTTGAAGGCAGTGAGAGGTTGCCGCCAGACAGGATAACGACGGCATTACTGAAGCCGAGCACCTGGTAGGTCGAAGTCGCGGACGTGTAGCGCGAGCCGGTCAGGATCGGAAAGTAATTGAAGCCGTTGGGATACGGCTTGCCGGGGTTGGGCGGTTTCTTGAACCAGTACATCTGCCCATGAGAATCGTCATTGGTTCCGGCGTCATCGAACTGCACCCAGCCGAACACGGAGCTGCGTCCGCCGTTGTGGGCGGTGTAGAAGGGGAGCAGGCCATTGGTATGGACTGGCCCGGAAAAGCTGAACGGCGTGTTGTCCGCCAGCGTCCCCTTGGCGCTGATCGTGCCGGCGTAGTTGATGGTTGCGGTGCCCCAGGTGTCCCCGAATGGAAGCGCCGCGTTGTTGGTGCCCGGGATCATGAACGTATGTTTGCCTGCATATCCTGAAGGCACTGCCGTCGTGCCCGGACGGACGCGGTACGCGTTAACTTCGGAGAGAAAGAAAAACTGGCTGGGCGGGAGCGAGTCGCCGTCACTGATGCTCCCGGTGCACACATCGGAGCGATTGGTGACATCGAGGATCAGCTCGATCTCCAGCGGATCATGGAGGCTCCGGTTGATCGTCTTTCGGAAGACACCGCTCGGGTGGAACGCCCCGCTGAACGGATAGGTCTTCGTCGCCATCCGCAGCTTGCCCGACACGCCGCCGCGGTCGGTGACGCTGAATGAAATGCCACCCGAAATGTAATGGGTCTGGATGAGGACGGCCGAATTCGTAAAGGTTTGCGCGGGGATAAACAGGCCTGAATACGACGCCTTGAGCGGCGGGAAGGGGTTCGTGACGAACGTGGCGGTCAGCAGCAAGTTCGATTGCATCGGCACTGGAAACAACTTGGCTTGGTCCCAGCGGTACCGCCCGCTCCAGCCATAGATCATGTGATTGGGCGCCGGCACGGCGGTGAGGTTGACGAACTTCCCGATCTCGATGCGTTGCTGGTTCGTGGCGCCGCTGATCCTGCCGTTGCCGACGTTCGTCAGGCTGATCGGATAGGGCAGGCTGTAAAACACTTGCCGAACCACCGTCGCGGCAGAGCGGAGGCCTGAGTTGTCCACGCTCTGAATTCTGATATCATTCGTCCCGGGCAGGAGATGAATCGGCAGCGCCCACACGTTGCTGCCCGGCACGTTGATTTCCGGACCGGTCACAAATTCATCCCCAGGAAAAATGGCGTGGTCCCAAACGATATAGGAGTGCCTGTACCAAAGCGAACTCAGTTGCTGATCATCTGCGGCGGTGCCCGTCATCATGAGGCTGGCGTTGGTCAGCCGGGCATTGGCCGCGGGATAGGTCACGGTGATCGTCGGTCGAGTCGTGTTCGTCACGCCGAAGTCAGTGATGCGCACGTGGTAGACCTCGCTGAAGCGCGGGTAGTGCAGATTCGTATACGCCACAGGCAATTCACCGAATACAGGCGGGATGGCCACGACGCCGAGTGTCGCCGAAGTGCGATTGAAGAAATCCAGCACGTTGGCGCCGGCCACCACCCGGCCAAAGACGGTGAAGCCTCCGTAGTTCGTGTCGAGTCTCGCGGAATTGTCGCCCAGATTGAAAAACCAATCCGACTGGGCGGAGTTGGTGCCGAGATCGGCCGCATCAAAGTCGTCGACCGCTCGCGCCATGGCCAGCGTCCCGAAGGTGTTGCTCCACTGCGGCCCCGCGCCGAACTCGTTGGTGATGGGGCCAAACTTGGGCGTCTCGGTTAAACCATAGAAGTTGAGAAAGGCCGTGCTGAGCGGATTGAGCGTTCGGACGGCGCCGCCCTGGATGACGAAGCCCGGATCGCACCGGTGGAGCATCAGGTTGTCGTAAGCGCCGCTGCGCACGTAGTGCAGGAAATTCGACACGGTCACCGGTTTGTCCGTGTCGAACAGTTCCACGTCCACGTCGCCCAGGGTCGTCGTGCCGTGGTAGAAATGGAAGCGGACGATGGTGTTGCTGCCGTTGGTGGACATTTGGGCCACCGCCGGGTGGAGCCACGGGGCCAGCAAAACTACAAGAAGTGCAATTCGGGTTGTCGCAATCATTGCTTGAATCAACACAAAGAATACCACGGCAAAAGCCAAAAACAACGCTTCTTGCAGCAAAATCAGCCCCTTGACGGACCCTCCGCAAAACCCCGGTGCCCACTCGGGGAACCCCGGATCCTGGCCGCGCGAGTTTTTCCTTTGCGCCATCGCCGCGTTGGGCTGAAATCCCCGCGCTGACCCGAATCGCTATGAGCTCGAAAGTCCCGGCCGATTTGAAATACGCCAAGTCCCACGAATGGCTTCGTCTGGCCGGCGATATCGCCACGGTGGGCATCACCGATCATGCCCAGCACGAGTTGACCGACGTGGTATTCGTCGAACTCCCGGCCGTCGGCCGCAAGGTGAAGGCGGCCGAAGCCTGCGCCGTCGTCGAATCGGTCAAGACCGCCAGCGACATCTATTCGCCGGTCTCGGGCGAAGTCCTCGAGGTCAACAAGGCCCTGGCCGACAATCCGGCGCTGGTGAACAGCGACCCGTACGGCGCCGGCTGGTTCTTCAAGCTCAAGCTCTCGGCGCCGGCCGAGGCGGGCGCCCTGCTTTCCGCCGCCGATTACTCGAAACAAATCGGGCAGTAGCCGCGACCGGGAGATCGCGGGCTGGATTCCGATGCAAGAGTCTCTGAGGACGCCGCTCCTCTGTGGTTCAAAAGACTCGTCATCAAAGTTGAACCACAGAGCAGCGGCGGGCACCGAGCTTTTGTCCAAGCGGAAACGAAATCGATGCCGTCGTCCAGCCTCCGGCGTCCCCGTCCCGCGATCTCACGGCTGAAGCCAGCCCGGATTTCTCACTTACGTTCGTAGCCGCCGACGTGAGGAGGCGGATGGACCGCGCCTCCGCGCTATCCGCCTCCTCGCGTCGGCGGCTACAGACCGTCGTGGCCTTGTGCTCCTGCTGAGAAATGGCCGTTCATTTCGCCTGTCGCCTCGGCCTGAGTGATTCACCGAACTCGCGGGCCGTGGATTCCCCGCCTTGACTTTCGCTGGCACAAGCCAGGTTTTTGCAACTTTGAGACTGGCCCTGCCTCTGCTCCCTCTCGCATTCGCTCCACTGAAAAAGCTCCGTCGGCCGCCAATGCGGGTGCAGGCCGGTGGTTCGGCGGAAGATAGTCGCAGTTCACAAAAACAAGCAAAAACATGAACGCACACAAACTGTCCCATGGGCAACGCCTCTGTTGCCGTTCCTCCAAAATCCAAAACTTCGTTTGCGCCATTACCAGCGCCGGAAAGCTGCTGGCGGGTTTCCTGTGGCTGGCGCTGGCCGGCGGGGGGGCCGCGCTGGCCCAGCAAAACAACGACTGTTACACAGTCCTCTGTCCCAGTAACCAGGTGAAGTGGGTCTGTTCGGAGACCAACCGCGTCCCCCTCGGCCCCTACTCCATCGTGATCATCACCAATCCTTGCCCGAACCCGACGCCCGTGGCGATAAATTGCGTTCCACCTCCCGCCACGCTGGTCGGGCCGGGCGTGTACCCCATCAACTGCACGGTCTCGGCCGGTGGCGTGGTCATCGCCCAGTGCGCGTTCCAGGTCATCGTGAACATCGACAACGAGCCGCCGGACATTCATTGCCCGAGCAACATCGTCGAGTTCGCCTGTCCCTCGCCCGTGGGACCCTGCGGCACGGTGGTGAATTATCCCGCGCCGACGGCCTCCGATAACAGTGGCGCCGTGGCCGTTACCTGCATTCCGGCTTCGGGAAGCTTTTTCCCGTGCGGCGACACGGTGGTCACTTGCACGGCGGAAGACCGTTGTGAGAATAAGAGAAGTTGCCAATTCATCGTCCGAGTCGTGGAACAGGCCACTCCGCCTTCCATCCAGTGTCCGCCGGACATCACCGTCGTGACGTGCTCGAATTGCGTGGTGGTGAACTACCCGCTGCCCATCGTCGGCAACGGCGTGCTGCTCGGTTGCAATCCGCCTCCCACCGCCTGTCTGCCGCCCGGCATGCACGTCGTGACGTGCGTGGCCTCCAATGACTGCGGTCGCCGCGAGTGCCAGTTCAAGATTACCGTTCGGCGTGACGACT
>DASTLJ010000119.1:0-7571 GCA_035715125.1 Verrucomicrobiia bacterium | reverse complement strand
GCGGGATAGTGATCGCAAATGGCGGCGATCTCCGCTTCGGCCTGGAGCTGGAGCGTGCCGATGATTTCGCGCCCCCTCGGGCCGAGGCCGATGACGCCGAGCTTGACCTTCGGGCCAGTCAGTTTCTTCGCTTCGCCGCTCCCAGTGCTGTCGGCCTTGAGTTCGACGGCGCCGAACATGCCCATACCCAGGAGAGTGGCGACGGATCCGCCGCGGATAAAGTCGCGTCGCGACAATTCGGCGGCATTGGCTTGCTGCGTGTTCATAGAGCGGGATTGTTGCCAGCCCACGGGAGGATTGCCATAGAAAACTTTCTTGAGGTGAACAACTGGGCTGACCCCTTTCTGGCAGCTTGACATCGTACTCCATTGGAGTAGCCTGTGTCCCGGATGATCTTCATCGAAGACCGGGACTTTGAGAAGCGGCGGAAGGGTCTATTGGATGATGAGGAGCTTCAAGAAACTGAAAAGAAAGATTATGCCATGAAATCGCGGAGTATCAGGGAAATGGTGCGGGCCAAGGAGCGAATGGAGCGGGGCGAAGCTGTGCCCGCCCGCGTGTGGGAAGTGAAACCCAACGGCAAGGGCGGCTTCACGCGACGGCGGATCGATGCGAGGGCATTTCAGCGAAAGCAAAAGGCCGCTTGGAATAAAGGCATTGTGGCCGCACGGCAGAAGCTCGGCCTCTCGCAAAGCCAATTCGCCCGGCTGCTGGGCATCAGCCTGCGCACTTTGCACCATTGGGAACAGGGCACGCGCACGCCGAGCGGCGCCGCGCGGGTGCTGCTGCGCGTGGCCGCGCGGCATCCGCAACTCGTGCTGCGCGCGGCGGCGTAAGCGAAGGACAACCCGAATCCTTAGCGATGTGGATCGCAGCCTTTTTCATCGACCTAGGCCCGAGTTCCTCCTTCGCTATCGGCTTGGCTCGAAAATCAAACGCTGGGCCGCCAGCCTCTGAGCGCCAACGGCGTTCCGGCTCAAAGCCCAGGGTTGGCGCCACGCGCCTACCCTGGGTAGAATCGCCAGAGTCTTCTCAATCCCAACGGGGTTGCGGCCCGAGGACGGCGTTTGGACGCAACCCCGTTGGGGATGGACTCGCTCTCCATTCGAACCCAGGGTTGGCGCCACGCGCCAACCCTGGGCTGGACGACAGAACGCCGTTGGCGTTCCTCGGAAATCCGTGATGAACTGAAATCAAGGGTCCAGTATCCGGGGGCGATCTACCACGTCATGCACCGCGGCAACTGTCGCGAAGGCTGAAGTGGCAACCTGAATCCGGCATTTGCGGCTATAGTGGAGAGGGGACATCACAAAAGAACGAAGTTCCGGGTTCTGAGTTCCGAGTTGCAACTTCGCGCACGGGCGACAAAGATTTGGACTGCGGTGGCAAGCGCAGCGCGACACCGCTTTTCCCCTGCCAGTCCGCAACCGAAAGCGGCGTGGCGCTTCGCTTCCCGCCGCAGTCCAAGCGCTACGGCGCGGACACCGTCTGCGCGGCCTTGTCGAGTTCGCCGCGGCGTTGCTGGAACGGGACGCTCTTCACGATCCCGGCCACCAGCGCCGAGAACTTGTAATTCTTCCGGGCCAGGCCCTTCGTGATCTGGTCGAGCGCACATTTGTCGTAGAACTCCAGGCCGCGGCCCAGGGCGTAGGTGAGCATTTTTTCCGAGAGGCAGCGCGCGAACTCCTCGCGCTTTTTCTTGTGCAAGATCCGAGACAGTTCCGAGGCGCCGTTGAATGAGTCGCCGCTGACGAGCGCGCCGGAGGCGTCGATGGGGAAGTCCCCTTCCTTCTGCCGGAATGCGCCCACGCCATCGAAATTTTCGAAGCCGAAGCCGATGGGGTCCATCCGGGCGTGGCAGGAAGCGCACGTCGGATTCGCCCGGTGTTGCTCCATGCGCTGGCGCAGCGTGCCTTCGAGTTTTGTCTCCTTGAGTTCGGGCACGTCCGGCGGCGGGGGCGGCGGCGGGGCGCCGAGGATGTTCTCCAAGATATATTTGCCCCGCTTCACCGGCGAGGTGCGGGTCGGGTTCGAGGTGAGGGTGAGGATGCTCCCATGTGTGAGCACGCCCGAGCGCGGCATGCCCCGAAGGCTCACCCGCTGGAACTCGGGGCCCTTCACGCCCGCGATGCCGTAGTGCCGCGCCAACCGCTCGTCGACGAACGTGTAATTGGCGTCCAGCAGGTCGAGCACGCTGCGATCCTCGCGAATCATGTGTTCGAGAAATAGCTCCGTCTCCCGCAACATCGCCAGCCGGAGCGGCTCGTCGAAGCCGGGAAAAGTCTTCGCGTCGGGTGTGACGATCTTGAGGTTGCGAAGCTGGAGCCACTGGCCGGCGAAATTGTCGACAAGCGCCCGCGACCTGGGGTGCTTCAACATTCGCGCGACCTGTGCGTCGAGGTTGCTGCGCAGCGCGCCCTTCGCGGCGAGTGCGAACAACTCGTCGTCCGGCATCGTGCTCCAGAGGAAATAGGAAAGCCGCGACGCCAGCGCATAGTCGTTAATCGGGTGGACCGACTTCGGGTTGTCCGGGTCGGGCTGAAGCTCACCGCGGAACAGGAAGTGCGGCGAGACCAGCACCGCCTGCAACGCCAGTTGCACGCCGCGCTCGAAGCTGTCGCCTTGATTCTCCGCCAGTTCCACGAACCGCGCCAGCCGGTTGACTTCCGCAACGGTGGCCGGCCGCCGGAAGGCGCGCGTGGCGAAACGCCGAATGATTTCACGGGCGTATTCGGTCTGGCCGGTCGCCGCCGGGCCGAAGCTTGAAAGGAGTACCGCGGTCGAGGTCGCGTCGGGAACGTAGGGCAGGCGTCCCGCCTGCCCTGCCGCGCCGAAAGGCGCGGCTTTCCCATCTCCAAGGCCTCGCTTCGCTCGGCCGGGCAGGCGAGACGCCTGCCCTACGTTGGCGGTGCTGGCAGGATGCGCGCTCGGCGCCGGGTCGCGGAAGAAGATGCGCCGGTGCGATTCCGGCAGCGGCGCGGGCGCGGCATCGATGGGTCCGGAGATTTCAAGCCACTCGACGACGAGGTTGCGGTCGAGCTTCTTCGGGCGATCGACGAAGTTGTTGATGTAAGCGGCCGCGAACCGGTTCGTGCCGGCGCTCACCTTCGCGCGCACCTCGTAGACTTTGGAATTGCCCGCGGTGACCGGCACCTCGAACGTCTTCAAATCCTCCTGCCCGAGCCGCAGCGTCATCTTCGGCGGCTCCGGGCCGGCCTGCTCGCCATAGGCGCTGACGCGCAGGACATATTCGCCGTCCCGGGGAAACTTGTGGCGCACAAAAATGTCCCCTTCGCGACCCAATCTGCGCGCCCCGACGTCCACGTCCTCGCCGGGCGCCGAGCCATCGAGCCCCGCCGCGTCGAAGCGCCGGGTTTGGGGCTTTTGTTCCTCGGCGGTGATGATGGCCGCGTCGAGGATCTTCTCCGCCGCCGCGAGGTATTTCTCGATGAGGACCGGCGGCACGGACAGCACGTCGCCGATGTTGTCGAAGCCGTAGCCCGAGTCGTCGGCCGGGAAATCGTCCGCCGGCTGGAAATCGACGCCGACGAGATCATGGATTGTGTTGTTATACTCGGCGCGGTTGAGTCGGCGCAGGGTAACGCGGCCGGGGTCGGGATGGTCGCAGTCGCAGTGGAAGACGTGCGTCTCGACCCAGCGGACGATCAGGTCGCGTTCGGTGGCGCTGGGCTGCGGCTTGTTATCAGGAGGCATGACGTGCGAGCCAAGGTTCTGCATCACCTTTTCCCACGTCTTCGGATCGCTGACGGCCGAGGCAGGGTCCTTGTAAGCGTCGAGCGCGAGGTCGCCCTTTTTCTTCCCGCCGCCGTGGCACGAGTAACAATACTTCTCAAGCAGCGGCAGGACCTGCTTTTCATAAGAGAGCGGCTTCGCGGAAGCCCCGGAAGCCGCGCCCGCATCAACGGCGACGGCGACCAGTGCCACGAAACCCATTAGAGCTGTCCTGAAAACCATGCAATGGACTAGACGCGGCAGGGCGGGTTTTTAAGCAAAAATAATTCCACGGTTGATTTCCTTCCGGCCTCCGCCCACCATCGTGACCCGAACCGGAACGGCGCTTCGCCCGTTGTAACTCTTGTAACGCTGCAACCTTTGTAACCAACCCACGCCATGCCCAACCCCTGGACCGGAAAAGGAAATCCCTACACGCGCGAGGAAGTCGTCGAGCGTTTGCGCGCCCAACTCAAGAAAGGGCGGCCCATCATCGCCGCGGGCGCCGGCACCGGCATCAGCGCCAAGTTCATCGAGAAGGGCGGCGCGGACCTGATCATCATTTACAACTCCGGACGGTTTCGCATGGCTGGACGCGGCTCGACCTGCGGCCTCATGGCCTACGGTGACGCCAACGCGATCGCGATGGAAATTGGCGAGCATGAAGTTCTGCCGGTAGTCGAGGAAATCCCCGTCATCTGTGGCGTTCACGCCAGCGATCCCCGCCGGCGCATGTGGCACTGGCTGCTCCAGGTCAAGGCCATGGGCTTCAGCGGCGTGAACAATTTCCCCACCCACTGCATCGTGGACGGCCAGTTCCGCCAGGTGCTCGAGGAAACCGGCATGAGCGTGCAGCACGAGTTTGAAATGGTGCGGTTGGCCCGGAAGATGGACCTCTTCTCCATCGTTTACGTCGCCAGGCCGGAGGAGGCGCGCGCGATGGCCGAAGCAGGCGCGGACGCCATCATCGCGCACGTCGGCACGACCATCGGCGGCAGCATCGGCGTGACCCGGGCCGTCGTGTCCATGGACGAGACGGTCCGCCGCTGCCAGTCGATCATCGACGGCGCCAAGGCGGTGCGGAAGGACATCCTCTTTCTCTCGCACGGCGGGCCGATTGCCACACCGGATGACGCAGCCTACGTGAACGCGCGAACCGACTGCGTCGGCTTTGTCGGCGCCTCGAGCCTGGAACGGCTTGCGGTCGAGGATTCGCTGACGCAGCTCACGCAGCGATTCAAAAAGATCCCGGTGCGAAAGGATGCGTTGAAGTGGATGAATGGGCGACAGGACGGACTCAAGAAGTCGCGGCCGGCGTCAACCGGTTGACAACCCGCACAGCGTTTGGCTTAATCGCGCCCCCTCGCCGGCGGCAAACACAGACTGGTTGGTAGGATACCCAAGTGGCCAACGGGGGCAGACTGTAAATCTGCTGGTTTACACCTTCGCTGGTTCGAATCCAGCTCCTACCACCACTGCCGCCCATCAACTGGAAATCGGCACGTTGCTCTCGTAACTGATCGCCGGGACCACTTTGCCGTCCCCCGTTTTGACCTGCCGCGTCGACTCGTCAAAGAAGAGCATGAAGCCGGTGCGCTCGCTCATTTCGGCGAGACTCAGCACGACATGGGCCTTGAGCGCCAGGTCGATATTCGCCAGGGGCGTCTTGGCGGAGCGGATGCAGTCGAACCAGTTCTTCTCCAGTCGCGGCACGCTGGCGATGGGCAGCGGGTCGGAGAACGTCTCCCCGTCAATCTCTTCGCTAAAGATGGCCTCGGGCTTCAGTTCGACTTTGTTGGCGGTGGGGGAGAAGTTGAGCGAGGCTTTGCGTCCACGGATCATGTCCGGCAAACCCTGCTCGTTCACGGTGCTGCCGGCTACGCAGAAGGTCAACCCGCTCGGAAACTCCGCCAGCAGGTGGGTCGTGTCGGTGATCTCGCGGTCCGTGGACACCTTGCGCGTGCCCGTGCAAGCGACCCGGCGCGGAAATTCTGGGTTGCCCGTCGCCAGCATCAGCGGCAGGAACCGGTGCGGCAGAAGATTTCCGAGGATGCCAGAGTTGTAGGCGTAAAACTTGTGCCAGGAGAAATAGTGTTCCGGGTTGAAGGGGATTTTCGGCGCCTTGCCCAGCCAGCGGTACCAATCGCAATTGCTTTCCGTGAGGTCCTTGTCCACCGGGTAGGTCCACTCGCTGTTGCTTTTGTTGTTCCGGCAATAGGATCCTTGCGCCCAGACCAGCGGGCCGAGCTTGCCTTCGCGAATCCACTGCGCCGATTTGTGGAACATCGGGTCCGCGCAAAATTGCGAACCGAGTTGGAAGGTCCTGCCGGTGCGCTTGATGGTGTCAGCGACTGCGAAGCCCTCGTTCAGGTAGCGCGCCAGAGGCTTCTCGCCGTAGACGTGTTTGCCGGCTTCCATCGCGTCGATGGCCACCTGCGCGTGCCAGTTGTCCACCGTCGAGACCACCACTGCGTCGATGTCTTTTCGTTCGAGAAGCTTTCGGTGGTCCTTGAAGCAGTCGGCATCGGTGAGGCCGATGAAGTTCTTCGCCCTCTCGAGACGTTTCTCCCACACGTCACAAACGGCCGCCTGGACGATGTTGTTCTCCTGGGCATGCTGTTTCTGGAAAGTGACGTGCGCCCCGAAACCCTGGTTGCCGACGCCGACGTAGGCGACGGCGATGCGGTCGTTGGCGCCGAGGACGCGCCCGGGGGAGGGCGCCTGGCTCTGGCCGTAGACGGGCGTCTTCACAATGCCCGTGGCGGCGACCGCGGCGGCGGCGGTGGCGGTGGTTTTGAGGAATACGCGGCGGGACTGCGTCTCGCCGGCCGGTGGGGTGGGCTGGCTTTTCATAGTGTTGATTCGGTTTGTGACGATGCCCGACAGACTACGCCGGCAGGACGGACGGTCAACACGGAATCGGCGCGGTGCGGACCTGACCCCTTCGCGGGCCGGGAATGGGGTTGACCAATAGTTGGTAATAGTTGAAACTGACTCCATGAGCGCATCCGTGACAACGTCGCACAAACGCCTGATCAAAGAGTTGATGAAGATCGGGCGGTGGAACAACGAGAGCGAAATCATCCGCTATGGCCTGCACTTGGTGGCCAAGGAGGTCGAGCGGGACCGCCAATGTAGTCTTCAGCCGTATCCTCCAGGCGTTTTGGCAACGGCCTATCGCAAGCTCGGACGCGTCGCGTCGGAGGAAGACCGCAGGATGGCCAGGGCGTCGGCCTACCCAAGCCGCGGTGAATTGGAATGATGCCTTGGAGTGGCAGACCCTGGCCCGGTGCGATGTGCTCTACCTGGCCAGAAAAACGGAGCTTGTCCGCAGACGGGGCACGGTGACGTATGAGCGGCGGCGGGCGATTGGAGAGAAGATCATCCGGCTTTTTGGCCTCTGGCTGCCTTAAACTCTGCCCCCAGTGCAATCCCGGCCATTTCCTCCTCCGGCGGGTGTCGGGGGGCTGTCGCTGTTCCATGTCCGGCTAACTTCCCTCCACACTTCGCGAGTAGAACAAGCTTTTGGTAACAGCGGTGCATCCCCATCGCCACTCGGATTGGCCTGCGCCGCCACGATTGGCGGCGTCAATATCCGCCTCAGTCTGGCCGGTGGACGGAAGCCCGCGGGTGTGAGAGAGTTTCCGAACCGATCACTACCTGTACGCCCTCAGTATGAGAAAGCCATTGTTGTGTCTTGGCGTCGGCCTGGCACTTGCGGCGGGCCTGTTATTCTGGCTCCACACGCAATCTCTTTCCACTCCGGCAAGCCCCCATTCGACTTATGCTTACCGGGCGTCGACCCGTGCGGACCGTCTAGCGACCGGCGCCGTGCCCGC
>DASTLJ010000118.1:0-7926 GCA_035715125.1 Verrucomicrobiia bacterium | reverse complement strand
GCATCGAAGCCACCGCGTCGACGCGCAAGCCATCGATGTGGTACTTGTCGAGCCAGAACAGCGCGTTGGTCAGCAGGAAGGCGGAGACTTCATTGCGGCCAAAATTGAAGATGAGCGTGCCCCAATCCTGGTGCGCGCCCTTGCGCGGGTCTTCGTGCTCGTAAAGGCAGGTGCCATCGAATCGCGCCAGCGCCCAATCGTCTCTCGGGAAATGCGCGGGCACCCAGTCCACCAGCACCCCGATGCCGCCCTCGTGCAGAGCGTTGACGAGGAACTGAAAATCCTCCGGCGTTCCGTAACGGCCCGTCGTGCCAAAAAACCCCGTCACCTGGTACCCCCAGGAGGGATAAAACGCGTGCTCAGCCACCGGCAGAAACTCCACGTGCGTGAAGCCCATCCGCCGCACGTACTCCACCAGCGGCCCGGCCATCTCGCGGTAACCGAGCGACTCGTAACTGTTTTTCTTCCGCCACGATCCCGGGTGCACCTCGTAGATGCTCATCGGCGAGCGCAACGCATTGCGCCCGGCCCGTTGCTCCATCCATTGCGAGTCACTCCATTGGAACTTGCGGTTGTTCCACACGATGGACGCCGTCTTCGGCGCCGGCTCGAAGAAGAAGCCGAATGGATCCGTCTTCAACGTCAGATCCCCCTGCGCCTTCTGAATTTCGTACTTGTAGAGCGCCCCTTCGCCCACGCCTGGCACGAACAGCTCCCATACGCCCGAGGCACCCAGCAATCGCATCGGGTGATACCGTCCGTCCCACGCGTTGAATTCCCCGACCACGCTCACGCGGCGGGCGTTGGGCGCCCAGACAGCGAAGCTCGTCCCCGCCACGCCGTCGATCTCGCGCAGTTGCGCCCCCAGCTTGTCGTAAATGCGCCGGTCGTTCCCCTCGCCAAACAGGTGCAGGTCCATCTCGCCGAGTGTCGGCAGGAACGAATAGCCATCACGCAAGCGCCGCCTTTGGCCCTGGTAATCCGTGATCACCAGCTCGTAGGCGTAGACCCTGTTCGCCGCGGTCGTGGCGCCCTCGAAGAGCCCCGAAGGATGAATCCGCTCCAGTTGGAACGCCGCTTTTTTCCGTTCCACCGTAGGCACGACTTCCACGCTCGCCGCGTTGGGCAGGAACGCGCGCACCACCACCCCGCTGCCGTCGCCCAGCGGATGCATGCCGAGCAGTTCGTGCGGATGGCGGTGCTGGACGTTGAGGAGACTGTCCCGTTCCGCCGGTGTGAGAATCATTGCGGCGCCATCGTGGCAGGGCGTGGAACGAAGGTCAAACTGTGCCCAAGGCGTGAACGCCGCCCGGATGCATCTTGGAACTGCGATGCGACAAGCTCCGAGGGCGCGGCGCGTCCAAAGTAGGGCAGGCGTCTCGCCGGCCCGGCGAGCGCGCCAGCGCGAGCGGTGCGTCGGCTGCGCCGACGCGGGGCAGGCGAGACGCCTGCCCTACTTCCCAGCGGCCGACCGAGAGCGGTCAGAGACGTTCGTAGCAGTGTCGGGATGCGCCCATGCCGCGCTTCGGCCGATGGGCTGAAAGTCAGATTGCCTGCTACGCCGGCTTGGTCAATGGATCGGCATGTTGACTCCGCTTGCCGATCACGTAATCCAGCGAGAAGCGCCCCGCGCCATGCAGGAGCACCAGCACCGTCAGGAACAGCACCAGCGCCGACAGCTCCAGGTTCTGCCGACCGACCGTTTGCTCGGTCAAACCCGACAGACGCGGCATGTGCACGTAAAACACCGCCCCGAGCAGAACCGGGATTTGCGCCAGCGCCGCCACTCGAGTGAGCAGCCCGAGAGCGAGCATGAGCCCGCCAACCAAATGCGCAGGCACGATGTAGTGGGCCAGCGCCGCCGGCGCAAACCATAAGCCTCCCGCGTCCTCCATCATCTTGAGCAGGTATTCCCGGTGTTCCATGAAGTAAACACCCTTGAAAAAGAGCGCCACGCCGAGGTAGACGCGGATCAAATCAATCATCACGTCCGGCCGCGCGTGGAGCCACGATCGGCATCGGTTAAGGCTGAGCATGTTTCCCTTTCCGTCCGCGGACCCGGCCGGCCCTTGTAGGGCACAGGACCTCCTGCCGCGCCGCGGTACCATCGACCAGAAGCTGGAATTGCCTTTGCATCCCTTAGCTTTAGCTTCAAGAAAAAGTTAAGCTTTCGTGGCTAAAACGCAAGCCTGACCGCATGGCGGATTCAAGAAAGGAGCGCGGACAGGCTTGTCTGCGTGCGCCTTGCCTTGATTTCTGATTCGAGCGGACAGGGCTGTCCGCGCTCCTGTGTCGGCCGGGACTTGAATCCGCCCTCCCTTGGCCGCGCCAGATGCGGAGGCATCTGGAGATTGCCCTCATTTCCGCATTGTCCTGCCTACGGCTCGTTTCTACTCTGCCTGCGCATGATCCGGACGGCAGACAGGCAAACGGCAGGCGCACTCGCGCTGCATCCGCCTGGCGTAGCTGCGACCGTGAGGTCGCGGGGCGGCGGAATTGGGCATCGGGCGTTGGGATCGACTTGGTTCCCGTCTGAGCATCCAGTCCGCGACCTCACGGTCTCAGCTACGCTAAACACATGCCTCGCCCTCGCGGTGTTGTTCGCCGGATCGCTGTCGGTCCGTGCGGCCGCGAAGGTCGTCATCATCACCCCGCACGTCGATGCTATCCGGCACGAGTTCGCGCGCGGGTTCGCCGAGTGGCACCACCAAAAATTCGGCGAACCGGCAGAGGTCGAGTGGCGCAATGTCGGCGGCACCTCGGACGCGCTGCGCTTCATTCAGTCCGAATTCGCCAACAAACCCGGCGGCATCGGGCTCGATATCCTGTTCGGCGGCGGACAGGAGCCCTTCTATTTGCTGGCGGACAAAACGCTGACCGCCGCCTATCGCCCGTCCGCAAACATCTTCGACGGCCTTCCGCTCACGCTCGGCGGGATGGAGATCCACGACGCGAATTTCCATTGGTTCGGCGCCGCTCTGTCCAGTTTTGGCATTCTGCAAAACACTCTCGTTCAGCGCAGGGTTGGTCTTCCAGCGGTGACGCGCTGGGGCGAACTGGCCGACCCGAAACTCCGCGGCTGGGTGGGCGTGGGCGATCCGCGCAACAGCGGCACGATGAACGTGATGTTCGAAGCGTTCCTGCAGGCTTATGGATGGGACAAGGCCTGGGCCACGCTCGCGCAGATAGGCGGCAACGCCCGCGGCTTTGATGGGCGCTCCAGCACGACGGCGAAAGACGTGACCCTGGGCGAAACGGCCTACGCGTTCGCCATCGACTTTTACGGCGCAAGCCAGATTGGTGTGGCCGGTCGGTCGAATATGGTGTTCACGCTGCCTGCCGACTTCACGGCGATCAGCGCCGACGGCATTTGCATTCTCAAGGGCGCTCCGCACCTTCTGACCGCGCAACGATTCATTGATTTCGTTCTTTCCGAGCATGGGCAAAAACTCTGGTTCCTTCCGCGCGGACATCCCGAGGGGCCACGGGAACATTCGCTCGAGCGCTCCACCATCCGACCCGATTTTTACAAGCGGTTTGCTGGTGTCAGCCATATCGAGTTCAGCCCGTTCGACCTCAAGCAAAGCTTCGTTTATGACGCGCGGCTTGGTCAGGACCGCCGCGAGGTCGTCGCCGCGCTGGTCGGCGCGCTGCTCGTGGACACCCACAGCGAGTTGAAGGCGGCCTGGCGCGCCATCATCGACCGCAAGCTGCCACCCGCCGATCTGGCCGAACTGGGCCGCGTGCCGCTCACCGAGGCCGAAGCCCTCGCGCTCGCAAAAGGCGAGTGGAAGGATCCCGCCGTCCGCAATCGCAAGAAGATCGAGTGGCAGAATTGGGCGAGGGCGAAATACCGCCGGCTGGCCCAAAGTTATAGAGTGCGCCGGCAGAGTGCAGCGACGACGGCGCTTTGGCTGCAGCCCAACCCTGGGCCACACGAGCCAAAGCGGTGTCGCGCTGCGCTTGCCACCGCAGTCCAAAATCACTCGCCACTCGATCCCTGATCATGCGCGTCGTCATTCGGAGCCTGACCAAGAAATTCGGCGACACTGCCGCGTTGAAAAACGTTTCGCTCGAAGTCGAATCGCGCGAACTGTTCTTCCTGCTCGGCCCGTCCGGCTGCGGCAAGACCACTCTGCTCCGCACCATTGCCGGCTTCTACCAGCCCGACGCCGGCGAACTGCTCTTCGGCGACAAACCGATGTCCGGCGTGCCACCGCACAAGCGGAACACCGGGATGGTGTTTCAGAACTACGCGCTCTGGCCCCACATGAGCGTGGCGGACAACGTCGCCTACGGCCTGGATGTGCGCGCGGTGAGCGGGGCCGAAAAGAAGGCCCGTGTGTCCGAGGCGCTGGCCATCGTTCAGATGGAACGATTCGCTGATCGCTCGCCGAACCAGCTTTCCGGCGGCCAACAACAGCGCGTCGCGCTGGCCCGCGCCCTCGTCATCAAGCCCGACGTGCTGCTCCTCGACGAGCCGCTCTCGAACCTCGACGCCAAACTCCGCCTCGAAATGCGCGAGGAAATCCGCCGCATCCACGACCGCACCCGCATTACGACCATTTACGTGACGCACGATCAGAAGGAGGCCCTCTCCCTGGCCACGCGGATGGCGGTGCTCCGCGACGGCGTTATCGAGCAGGTGGGCGATCCGCGCACCGTCTACCGCGAGCCGGCCAACCGGTTCGTGGCCGACTTCATTGGAGAGACGAACTGGCTTTTCGGCGTGGTCGTCAACGGCGGCGATGGCCAGATTGAAGTCAAGACTGACGCCGGAGTCCTCCATGCGCCGGGCAGTGCCCGTTACTTAACCGGCGAAAAAGTTCACGTCGGGTTTCGGCCCGAAGCCGTCCTCATCGGCGCGGGCGGCGCCAACGAACTGCGCACGACCATCGCGCACGTCAGCTACCTGGGTGAGATCGAGCAATACGGGCTGGAAATTGCCCCCGGCCGGCTCATCAAGGCGTTCGAGCAAAACCCGCTGGAGATCCGCAAGGCCGGCGAAGCGCTGACCGTGCACGTTCGCCCGCAGGACGTGATGGTGCTGCCAGGCTGAGCGCATTTCGCCCCTTCGTTTCGCTGTCTGGCCAGAGTATTCGGCTGCTCTCTCCCGGAGGGAGATCGCGGCCGAATATTCTGTTCGTGCAACGGAGGGATCAATTATGGCCGTACTCCAATGACAGGCTGGAAGCCTGTTCTACTTTCCGAGCAGTGCCGCCAGGAGGTCCGCCATATCTTGCGGGGTCAGCGCTTTCTCCAGGCCGTCCGGCATAAGAGAAAGGCCCGAACTGGTGAGCTGGTTGAGGTCGGAGCGCAGCAGCGTCTCTTCATGCCCGCCCGGGGCCCGCAGCGTAATGCTATTGGCGGTCTCCGCGGTGAGAATGCCGCTGACCTCGCGCTCGCTCTTCGTCACAGCGGTGTAATTCACGTATCGAACTTCGACTGTCTGATTCGGGTCGAGAATCGCCACGAGCAGAGTCTGCACGTCCTTGCCCGCGAGCGTGGCGAGATCGGGCCCGACGTCGCTCCCTTCGCCGCGCAGTTTGTGGCACGTCGCGCATTGCTGGCGGAAGAGCGTCATTCCCTTGGCCACGTCGCCCGTCAGCTTCTCAACGCCGGAGTATTGCTTGAGCAAAGCGCGGCGATCCGTTGACGTACTAGTGAACAAGTCGGCGGCCCGTTGCCTGACCGTGCGATCCGGGTGGTTCAACAGCTTCTCCTGAAACGCCGCGCCGATCTGGCCGGCGGGAACTTCGCCCTTCTGAATCGCGGCCAGGAGCGCACGGCACCAGTCGGGACGGCCGAGCAACACGTTGAGCGCGTCGGTCCGCAGCGCCGGGCTGTGTCCGTTCCAGCCGGCGAGCAACGCGTCGGCCGCCGGTCTTTCCTTCTGGCGCGCCAGTTCGGCGAGTGCGGCACGCTGAATGGCGGAGGAATATCGGGCCGCAAGCAGGCCGCCGAGGCGCTGGAAGTCTTCCTCTCGCCGCTCAGGACTCCGCGCCAGCAGGCGAATGGCGGCGAGGCGTTCGGATTCCCGAGTGCCTTCGTCCGCCGCGGCCTTTCGCGCAATCGGCAGCAGTTTTTCCAAATCCTCAGCGAGCGCCTGGACCTCCGGGCCGCATTCAGACGCGAACTGGTGCAGTGTCTTGTTCCGCCGCTCCAGACCGTCCAGCAAACCGGCAAGCGCGTTGAATCTCCACGCCACGTTGCGGCTGGCGGGCGAGTGGGCGATGGCCTCAAGGGCGCTGGCAATGGCCTTAGGCTGGTTCAGGGCGGCCGCCAGGCTGAGCAGTTGCTCGATGAGCGCGGCCGGCGCGGCGCCCCCGGAATCGCGGCTGAAAACCTCGGCAAGCATCTGGTCCACATAGCGAGGCGCGGAAGACAGGATGGCTGTCTGCATGCCGGGCTGCTCGAAATCGTGCATCGCCAGTCGGGATAGCAGGAAACCGGGGCGGTCGCTCTTCCAGCCCGGAGCGCCGAGCGTGAAGGCGAGCTGGCAACGCACGCGCAGGTCGGGATCATTGATGAGGCTTGAGAACTGCGGCGACCCGCTGGCCCCCCGCATCTCGAAATCGAACGTGTCTGCAAACTTCTCGGCCAGCCGCACGGCCTGCTCGCGGACGGCCGGGTGCGGATCACGAAACGCGGATTTCAGCAATTCAGGCGCGAGCTGATCAAGTCCGTCCAACGTGCAGAGCGCCTGCAATCGCACCTTCGGATTCGTCGCTTCAACGCTTAAACGTTTCAACGCTTCAACGGCCACCTTATCCTGCCGCTCCACGAGCAATCGCTGCGCGGTGTCGCGCTGCCAGCCGTTGGGACTGTCGAGCGCGGCGACGAGGCCGGCGGTGTCGAGTCGGGCGAGGTTCGGAATCTTGCGGCGCAGGGCACCCTTCGGAGCGACGCGATAAATGCGGCCTTGGTCCGAGCCGGCGCGCAGGTCCAGCCGGGCCTGCACCCATTTGGGAATCCATTCCGGGTGCTCGATGACCAGCCGATACATGTCCGCGATGTAGAGCGCGCCGTCCGGGCCGGTCTTGAGCATCGTGGGGCGGAACCAGGGATCGGCCGAGGCGGCAAACTCGCTGTTCGTCTCGCCGGCCGCGCGATGGCTCGTGAAACTGATACCGTCAGGCTGGAGCACTTCGCGGTGAACGACGTTGTGGACCGGGTCGCTGATGAAGACGCTCGTCGCGAACTCCGGGCCGAACAAGTCGTCGCGATAGGGCATCGGGCTGTTGGCGGAGGTGACGTGATTGAATTGGTGAAAATCGTTGAAACGCTGGCGGGTGCGGCTGGCGGGGAAGAGCCGGCCGGACTCGGGGTAGTTGGCCAGCATCTGCTTCGTCGATTTCACGGCCAGATGCGGATTGCGCTCCACGTATTGCTCGGGGAGGTGGTAGTGCCAAACCCATGCGGAGTTGTTGTTGCCGAACCAATTTCCCCAATCGTCGCGGTGCCGGCCGAACTGCGTGCCGCCCGCGACGGTCTCGAAGTCCCCGGTGTCGGGACGGAAGCGGAAGTCGTGACCGCGCATATTCACCATCGGGAAGGAGGGCTTGAGCTCACTGCGAATGAGGCCGCCGCTGTCGCCGTTTGCGCCGTAGATCCAATTGTCCAGTCCGTAGTCGAAGCCGTTCACCCGATGCTGCTGATTGCCCTCGACGAATCCGGTGAAGAGCGTCTTGCGCTTGTCCGCCTTGCCGTCGCCGTCGGTGTCTTCGGCGTAGAAAATCTCCGGCGCTGCGGCGACGAGGACGCCGTTACGCCACGGCAGAATGCCGGTGGGAAAATTCACGTTGTCGAGGAACACGGTCGACTTGTCGTAACGGCCATCGCCGTCGGTGTCTTCCAGCACCTTGATCCGGCCGCCCGGCACGTAGTGGCCGCCTTGGGGCGGCGTGAGAATTTCCTCGCCGTGGG
>DASTLJ010000117.1:0-4840 GCA_035715125.1 Verrucomicrobiia bacterium | reverse complement strand
CAGTATCTCGACGAATCAGTATTCACGGAAAGTAACCGTACCGCGGCTTTCCGCCAAAGGCGGGCCGGGCCATCGCTTCACGATGGCCCGGCCGTGGCCTCACGACTTCACCCGCTTGAGCGTGGTGGGCTTCTCCGGCATTTCCTTGCCGTCCATGATCGATTTGCAACTGGCGGTGATCGTGTCCGCGTCGTCAAATGTGAGCGTCAACGCGTGCATGTGCGACTCCTTTTTTGCGTCGATGCCGCAGGTCTTGTCGAAGTCGAAGCGGATCGACTTGCTGTCGGCGGACTTGAGGACCATGGCCGGCCGATTGCCCATCACACAGTAATGCGTCAGGGCCAGCTTGCCTTCCTTGTCGTAGAACATCGTGGTCATCTCGTTCGGCGTTCCGGCAAAGACCTTTTCCTCCAGCACACTGCCGCCCGCCAGCAGCCGATACTGCGCGACCATCTCCACCGGCCCCTGGCCCATGTCGACCGTGCCATTCCATGTGCCCACGAGCGTTTTCATCCGCTCGAATTCGGCCGAGCCTGGTTTGGGCGTGGGCGGCTGGCCCGCATTTGCGGCCAAGGTCGTGGCCGCCAGCAACATTGCGCAAACAGAGGTCATCTTCGTTTTCATCGTATTCCTTTGTATTTGTTTGGTTCGGTTTTGTCTAACTTTCACCCTTACGACGAACGAGGCTGCGCGTTCAGGACAGTGCTCGGCAGAATTTTTTTGAGGTGTTGCCCGATTCTTCGTTCGTTGCTCATTACTCACTCCGCGCCGGAGTGATCCATCGACCATTCAACATTACACGCTCGACGCGGCGCAGGGCCTGCATGTCCTTCATAGGGTCCCCGTCGATCACAATCAGGTCAGCCAGCTTGCCTGGTTCGATGGTTCCCAACCGATCGGAGGCGCGGAAGAAATCGGCGTTGTTTCGAGTGGCCGCGGCGATGACTTCCATCGGCGTCAGGCCGCACTCGGCGAGCAGTTCAAGCTCACGTTGATACGCCCAGCCGCGTTCGGCTTCGGGAACCGTGGAGTGAGAGCCGACTACGATCCGCACGCCGCCACGATGGCACTGCCGCACAAACTCCAGCATGTTCTCGAAACCGCGCGCCTCCACTTCGGTGATGCCGCGGTCGCTCCGCCGTTTCTCGAACACCGCCAGCGTCGGCGACATAAAGACCCTCCGCTTCACAATCAAATCAATCAAGGGTTGAACGCGAGTGGAAGCGCGGAGGTCCAATCGGCCCCACAGTTCGTAGCGCGCTTTGCGGCGGGCCTCGTTGTCCGCGGCGACGACTTTGCGGAAGCGCCCGGCCTCGTCCGGTTCCGCCAGCGCAGTTCCAAAGGACGTAACGTGCTCGACGCCGTCCAGCCCGACGCGGATCGCGGCGTCGGCATCGACCAGTTCCAGATGCGCGGTGACGGGCACGCCGCGTTGATGGGCCGTCTTGCACGCGACGGCAATCAACTCGATCGGCAGGCGGTAATACACTTTGATGACCGAGGCGCCTTCCTCCACGAAGCGGTGGACCGCGCGCCGGGTCTCGTCCGCGTTCGTGACCGCGAAGGCATCCTGCGGATGCGCGTGCGGCGGGCAGTCCAGGTGCGGACCGGCGACGAAGCAACGCGGCTGCGGCTGCGCCGAGCGGCGGACCGGCTCATACACTTCGATCCACTGTCCCGGATCGCGCACGGACGTGACGCCGCGCGACAGGACCAACGGTGGCAGTTCGTAGTCGCGCTCGATGTGGAAATGCGAATCGATAAGTCCAGGCAGCAGCGTCTTGCCGGTGGCGTCGAAGACTTCTGCGTCCGGTGGAATGCGCGTGGATTTCCGCGCGTCCGCGGCGTGGATTTTCGCGCCGCGAACGATGACAACGGCGCCGGTGATGGGTGACCCGCCTCGCCCATCAATCAGTGTGCCGCCGACGATTGCCACCACGCGGTTCATCGCGGCGGCGGGCGGGTTGATTTCCTGCAAAGTGGCAACCGGTGCGGCCGAAACTTTTCCCGCGAGCAGAAGATAAATTGTGGCGCAGCACAGGCGTCGCATCGTCATCTCCATTCACTCGGCCTCGGAAATTAGAAGGCGCGAGTTGGCCGTCGCCTTGCGTTCCACGCGCTTGCCGGACGGATAAAACTCCACGCGCACATCCACGGCGTTGCGCCGGCCCAGGCCAAAGTGGCGCTCCGTGGGTTCGAGCGAGTAGTAGCCATGCGCGCTCTGACTGTCGAGAATGGTCACCTGCTCAAACCACAAAAGCTTCTCCGGTTGTCCGCGCTCGGTGAGGCGAATCTTTGCGCCGACTGCGCTGCGGTTTCCGGCCGCGCCCGTCAGACGAACGCGAAACCAGTTCTGCGCCGGCATATCGTTGCGATAAACCTTCTCCAGCCGGTGCGAGTCGAGCGAGCCAGTGTAGCCAATGATGTCGAGGTCGCCGTCGCCGTCGATGTCGCCGAAGCACAGGCCGTCGTCCACGGACGCAGCGGACTTGTCTTCGATGCCCCAGGCTTTGTTCATGTAGGCGAAACTGCCGCCGCCCGCGCCGCGCAGCAGCCAAAGGAAGTTGCGCCCGTTCCACAGAATGTCCGCGACGCCGTCATTTTCGAAATCCGTCACCACGGCCAGTCCCCACGAGACGTAGCGCGGTTTGCTGGCGGCTTCCATGCCGGCGTTTGATGTGCGACATCATCGCTCTCGGTTTTCAAACGGACAAGACGCGCGTCGCCACTCTCCTTCTTTGCCGGGATCTTTCCGGTCTTTTCTATCCGTTCCTGGACGTTCGGACAGCGCACCACCCGGCGTCTCACGACGACCAATCGGATGCCTACGAGCGGGTTTCCCGCTACTACTGCTGCCAACTGGCCTATCTCGCCGGCCGTCTCGACGCGATGCCCGAAGGCGATGGCACGGTGCTCGACAATTCCTGTCTCCTGTTCATCTCCAGCATGTGGTCCGGCAGCAAGCACGACTCCACCAAGGTGCCCGTGCTTCTGGCCGGAGGCCTGGGCGGCACGCTCGAAACCGGCCGCGTCCTCGACTACACGGACAAGGGCGACGACAACCGCAAGCTATGCAGCTTGTACCTGTCAATCGTGGACCGCATGGGGCCGAGGCTCGATCACTTCGGCGACGCCGAAACCCGCCTCGCCAGCCTTTGAATCAGCGCAAGGCGGATCAAGGGATTTCAATCAAAGCGCCGCCAGCGCCCGCTCCGCATCTGGTGGGTTCCACCAGATTGCTTTCCCGAGATCGGCCGCGATGACCCGCGCTGCGTTGTAGCCGCACAGGCCGGTGATGTTGCCGCCCGGATGGGTTGAGCCGCCGCACAAATAAAGGCCGGGAACGGGTGTGCGATAAGAGCCGGCGCCGGCAAAAGGACGATGGCAGCCAACCTGGTTGTTTGCAAACGAGCCGACCAACAGGTCTCCGCCCCTCATGTTCGGCAACGTCGTTTCTGTGTCGGCCGGGCTGAGGACAAACTGATCCAGGATGATGCCGTTGCCGAGATTTGGCGCCAGCTCGCGCCACAGTCTCAGCAGTCGGACGCCGTGAGCCTCCTTTTCACCCGCCCAATTTGAAGGATTGCCGCGCAGGGCGTACGGCAACTTCTCCCAAAGAAACGCCGCGTGTCTTCCGGGAGGCGCCTGTGATGAATCGAACAAAGTCGGGCACGCACCCCAGGCGACGGGTGGCGGGATTTCGCCTCGTTCGTGGGCGGTGACGATCTCGTGAAATTGACCAAACCGTTCCAGCCCAATCAGGACCATGAAAGCCTCGTTGAGTTCCGGACGCCGGGCAGCCGCGGCGTAACGTGGCGGTTCGTCAAGCGCGAGGTGCAGACCGAACAGCGGCGCGAGCAGGTTGTATTGGAACTGCGCCGCCTTTTCGCGCACCGACGCAGGCACCGCTTCTGACGGCATCAATTCGAGGAACGTTTGCTGCGGATTCAGACCGGACGCAATGAACCCACTCGAATGAATCTGTTCGCCTGTTGTCAATTCAACGCCCGATGCGCGGCCGTTCCGCACGAGGATGCGGCGCAACTCGATGCCGCACCAGATTTCACCCCCATGCCGGGTGATGTCCGCCACGAGGCCGCGCGCGAGGCTGCCCGATCCGCCCACGGCCATCTGCGCTTTGGCGCGCGACGCGAGCAGGGCGGGAATCGAGTGGCCGAAGCCCTTCAGGCGGAGATCCACTTCGCGCAGGCCATTGAAGAAGAGCAGGCCGGCGCGCACCGTGTCGTTCTCGAAGTGGCGCGTGACGAATTCGAGCGGTGATAACGCGGAGATTTCCAGCAGCCGTCGGCCGGGCGCAGAGCGTTCCAGCAACTTGCGGCGCAGCCCCGGCTCCAGCGGCGGGGATTGCGCTTCGGGCCGAAGAATCCTTTCCAGGATCGGTTCGAACTCCTCGGCCAGCCGCCGCAATTCGTCCGCATCGCGCCGTGAAAACTCGGCGCAGGAGGCGACCGTGCGGTCCAGGTCGGTCCACCATTCGAGCGCGCGGCCGTCGCGCAGGATCATGGCGACATTGAGCGCCGGTTCGAGATAGCGGACGCCGTGGCGCTCCAATTCGAGGTCGTGATACCACGGCATCGCGGTCAAGGCGCGATGGAAGAACGAATGCGGATTATGCCGGAAACCGGGCAGCCGCGGGTTCTCGAGTGTCATCAGTCCGCCGCCGGGAATTGGCGCGCGGTCCAGCGAAAGCGTCTTGAGTCCGCAGCGCGAAACGTAAGCTTGCAGGATCAACCCGTTGTGGCCCGTGCCAAGAATGATGCCCTCGAAGTTCGGGTTCATCAGGGCATTGGCTGTCGCTCAAACCGCGAAGGATCGAACA
>DASTLJ010000116.1:0-9738 GCA_035715125.1 Verrucomicrobiia bacterium | reverse complement strand
CCCGCCTGCGTGACAGAGAACGACTGACCAGCGATGGTCAGCGTTCCGTTGCGCGGACTGGTGCTGGTGTTGGCTGTGACCGAGTAGCCGACGGCGCCGTTGCCGCTGCCGCTTAAGCCACTGGTGATCGTGATCCAGGCGGCGCCGCTGGTTGCGATCCAGGCGCAACCCGCACCCGCATTGACGTTCACTGTGCCAAGGGTGCCAAGAACGTCAACGGAAACGGTCGTCGGGGCAATCGAGTAACTGCAGGGGCACGCCGGAGTCGTCGCGGTTCTGGCGATGCTTTGGACGGAAAAGTTATTCGCATTGTCGACGGCCTGGACGGTGTAGCCGTAGCTGGTCGAAGCGGCACGGCCAGTGTCGTAGTAATAAGTGCTCGGCGCCAGCACCTGGGTGACATAGGTCCCGCCTCGATAGACGTTGTAGCCTCTCAGCCCGGACCCGCCGGTGTCGGTCGAGGCCGACCACGACAGATTGATTTGGTTGCAACTCGCCGCCGTGGCCGTGAGAGCCGCGGGGATGCTGGGCGTGGCGAGGTCCGGGCACGCGGGCGTTGTGGCGCTCCAGGAGGCGCTCTGCGCCGACTGGTTGTTCGCGTTGTCCAGAGCGCTCACTGTGTAGCTATAGGTCGTCGAAGCAGTGCGGCCGGAGTCGGTGTAGGTCGTGGCCGGCACGAGCACTAGAGCGATGAAAGCTCCACCGCGATACACGTTGTAGCCTTTGAGTCCCGAGCCGCCGGTGTCGGTCGAAGCGACCCAGGATAGGTTGATCAGATTGCAATTGGCAGCCGTGGCCGTCAGGCCGGACGGAATGGTTGGCGCCGTATTGTCACCCCGGCGCGGTGTTCTGCCAGACACAGTAGTGCTCCTGGCCGATTCATTGGCGACGAAGTCCTCGGCGGAAACCGTATAGCTGTAGGCCGTATCGGGAGTCAACCCGGTGTCGATGGTCGTCGTGGCCGTGGGCAGGACGCGTTTCACGAAGAGGTTATTGCGATAAATATTATACCCCTTGACACCCGCGCCGCCTGTATTGTCGGTGACAGCGTTCCATCTCAAGACGAGTTGGGTTTCATCAGTGTTGGTGGAGACCACCAGACCGCCGGGAATCAACGGGGCGGTCAGGTCGGTCGTGACCCGATAGAAGCACATCGGGCTTGGCATCGCCGGATTGGTGACTTGATATCCGGAAGTGGGCGAGCCGACTTTCCGCCATTCGCCATTCAGGTTTGTCCGGCTGAGCAATTGGTATGGCGAGCTGCCACCTTGCCAGCTCACGACGACGTTTGCGCCGGACGGCGTAACTCTCATGATCCTGAGCTGGGCGGGTTGTGCGCCGAACCCGGAATCGATCCCTCCCAACGCCACGAGCGCACTCGCAACGGCAGCCCGCACAAGGTATTCCCGGCCGGAGCAAAACCGGCCGAGAAACGCAAGGCCACCCCCGAGAACGGTAGCAACATCCGCCGATGCCTGCGAAAACGGTGACGTTTTGATGGCTTGGGATGAACAACAGTGGAACTTCATAAAAGTAATCGGCTAATCGTTGCAACGGCGGGTGCTGGTTTGCCCGAAGGAGGTGCGATCCGGGGTGGAAGGGCACGCAGGGAGGCTTTTCAATGTTTCGAAGAGCAAAGAAAGGTCGATGGGCTTTTCGAGAAGTGCTTCAGCGGTCGACGCCAGCGGATGGGCAAATCCTTCGGACCCGGCGCCCGCGACAATGAGGCGCAAACGCGGCTGGTATTGGGTCAAGCATTCAACGGTGTACCAGTCATTGCCGGCGTCGTGGCCCAGGCCCAGTAAGGCGATGTCGATGGAATGCAGTTGGAGCTGGCACAGTGCGTCCCAACCGTTGCGTGCGGAAACCACACCGTAGTTGGCCTCGACCAAGGCGCGCTCCAGCGCATCGCGCGCCGGGGCGTCGTCGTCGACCAACAAGATTCTTGTGCGTCGGGCCATACTCAGTTCGGTCTTCAATTCGTTTGCGGGCCGCCGGCTCGGCCAACCCAAGCCGGTCCCAAACAAGGGGGCTAGCACCGGGCGTGCCAGTTTTCACAACATACTGTTCATAAGTATGTTATGTATAAACTTAAGCTTGAAGACACCCTTCCTTGCACCAAGTCGTGACTGGATTGTTTGCTTTCGGGACAGTTCGAGGAAAGAAAACCGCCAGCAAACTGCAACCGCTCAGATGCGCACCAAGTCGAGGATTACGTGGGCGAATCTGTACCGTCGCGGGAGCATCGAATGATACTTCGGCAGGATACAGCCCCGTGACTATGAAGATTCCCCAGCGCTTATTGGAGGCGCTTCGTTATGACCTCATGGCCCAGGACGATTGGGACGTGCGCCCGGCCCCAGGCTGCCACATCGCCCTGAACAGCTCTTGATCCCACGGCTGAAGGTGAGCCCAGGTTCAAGCCGCTGACAGCGTCCTCTCGATCCCGATCGGATCGAGCACTCGCCCGGCTCGCCCAATATTCCGCAAGTCACCCCGGCTCCCTTGCCCCATCCTCCAACGCGGGTTGCATGGCCGGGTATTTCACGGCGCTGGCCTTTGAACTTCAAGCTGTGCGCGGTCCGAGCCGCCGGCTACTCTTCGGCCGACGCTCGACCCATGGCCGATGCCTTTCAATTCGTCCTCAATGGGCGCCCGGTGCGGGTGGAAGGGACTTCGCCCAACACCACCCTGCTGGAATTCCTGCGCGCTCGCGGGCTGACCGGCTCGAAGGAGGGCTGCGCCGAGGGTGATTGCGGCGCCTGCTCCGTAGCAGTGCTGGAACGCGCGGCCGGCGGTGCCCCGCAATGGCGCGCGGTGAACAGTTGCCTCATGCCGGTCCCCTGCCTGGCCGGGAGCGAAGTCATCACCGTCGAAGGCGTCGCGGAGCACGGGTTGCACCCGGTCCAGCGCTGCCTGGTCGAGCAGCACGGCTCGCAATGCGGCTACTGCACGCCCGGCATTGTGATGGCGTTGTTCGAGGCGTTCCATCGCGCCGACCTTACCGAATCGTGGCAACTCGACGACCAGCTATGCGGCAATCTGTGCCGTTGCACGGGCTACCGGCCCATTCGCGATGCCGCCGGGCAGGCGCTCGCCCAGGCCGCGAATGACGGCGCGGCCCGCCGCGCCCCTTGCGAGGTCGCGCCGACCGCCAAGCCCGTTGAATATCATGCGGCCGGCGAATCCTTTTTCCGCCCAACGTCCCTTGACGCGCTGTTCAAGCTCCTCAAGCGTCATCCCGGCGCCCGCCTCATCGCCGGCGGCACGGAACTTGGCCTCGACCTCACGAAGCGTTTCCAGAAGTTTTCGGCGCTCATCGCGCTCGATGGGATTCCCGATCTCACGACCCTTCACGAGGAGGGCGACTCCTGGCGCATCGGCGCGGCCGTGCCGCTCACGGTCCTCGAGGACAAGCTGGGCGGCGAATATCCCGCGTTGCGCTCGATGCTCCGGTTGTTTGGCTCGCGGCAGGTTCGCAATCGCGCCACGCTCGGCGGCAATCTCGCGACCGCTTCGCCCATCGGCGACGCCGCGCCACTGCTGATGGCCCTGGGCGCAAGGCTTGTGCTCAGGGGACGCGGCCACCGGCAGATCCCGATCGACAAACTCTTCACCGGCTACCGGCAAACCTGCCTCAAACCCGGCGAGATCATCGTCGCGGTGCTGCTTCCCCACGGGACGGCCTGCCCTGGCCTTCGCCAGTTCAGCGCCTTCTACAAAGTCTCCAAACGTCGCGAAATGGACATCGCGACGGTCGCCGGCGCGTTCGTCGTCGAACTGGATGAGCAAGGCCGTGTAGGGCACGCGCGGCTGGCCTTCGGCGGCGTGGCGGCGACACCCATTCGCGCCGTGCGCGCGGAGCGACTGCTGATGTACAAGGAGTGGAACGAACGCACCTTGACCCGCGTGTTGAAGTGCCTCGCGGAGGAATTCCAGCCAATCTCCGACGTGCGCGGCAGCGCGGAGTTCCGGCGCGCGCTGGTGGCGAGCTTGTTCGAGAAGTTTTTTTACGACAGTAGGGCGGATTCTGCAGACTCAAGCGGTGGGCATGTCGGCTTTCCCATCACCCCGCCCCTCTCCCCAAGGGAGAGGGAGACCGGTGGCGCTGATGGTTTGGATGTCGTTGGCTCTCGCCACGCCGTTCATCGGAGAGCAATTCTCCCTCTCCCTTCGGGCGAGGGCCGGGGTGAGGGGAAACGAGGTGATCAGATCACCGCTGTTGCCGGCGAGCCTCCCACCAGCCACCCGCCGCCTCACGAGTCCGCCCACCTCCACGTCACGGGCGAAGCGAACTACGCCGACGACCTCACCTCGGGCCAAGGCATGCTCGAAGTCTGGCCAGTCTGCTCGCCCCACGCCCACGCGCGCCTGATGCGGCGCGACGCGACCGCTGCGCGGAAGTTGCCGGGCGTTCACGCCGTCCTGCTCGCCGAAGACGTTCCGGGCGTGAACGACACCGGTGTCGTGAGAAAAGACGAGCCCCTGCTTGCCGATCAAAAGGTGCAGTTCCACGGACAAATCGTCGCGCTGGTCGTCGGCGATTCGATGGAGGCGTGCCGGCGGGCGGCCGAGCACGTCGTGATTGAATACGAGCCGCTCCCCGCCATCTTCACCATCGAACAGGCGATTGCGGCGCAGAGTTTCCACAACGAACCGAATTTCATCCGGCGCGGAGACGCCGCCAACGCTCTGGCCAGTGCGCCTCATCGGCTCGAAGGCGAATTGGCCTCCGGTGGCCAGGACCACTTCTATCTCGAAACGCAGGCCGCCTGGGCGAAGCCAGGCGAGGGCGGCACGATGCGCGTGGTCTCCTCCACGCAGCATCCCTCCGAAGTGCAAGGCGTCGTCGCCGACGTGCTCGATGTGCCGGCTGCCCGCGTGATTGTCGAAGTGCCGCGCGTGGGCGGCGGCTTCGGCGGCAAGGAAACGCAGGCCGCCGCTCCCGCCGCGCTGGCCGCGCTGGCCGCGCACAAGACCGGCCGTGCCGTGCGCGTGCGCTTTAATCGCGACCAGGACATGACGCTCACGGGCAAGCGCCATCCGTTCCTCGCGAAGTTCCAGGCGGGCTTCGATGCGCAGGGTCAGCTGTTGGCCGTGAAGGCTGAGCTGTTTTCCAACGCCGGTTGGTCGCTCGACCTTTCGCAAGCCGTCACGGATCGCGCGCTGTTGCATCTCGACAACGCCTACTTCATCCCGCACGTCGAATTCCGCGGGCAGGTGGCCAGGACGAATCTCGCGTCGAACACCGCGTTCCGCGGCTTCGGCGGGCCGCAGGGCATGCTGGTCATCGAAGAAATCCTTGACCGCGTCGCTCGCCGGCTCGGCCTGCCGCCCGAGGTCGTGCGCGAGCGGAACCTTTACCGCGGCGCCGGCGAAACAAACACGACCCCTTACGGGCAGGAGATCGGCGACGCCCGGTTGCGCACCCTGTGGGACGAACTGAAACGCACCAGTGACTTCGAAACGCGCCGCGCCGCGCTGGCGCAATGGAACGCCGCAAATCCGCACCGCAAACGCGGGCTGGCAATCACACCGGTGAAGTTCGGCATTTCGTTCACCGTGACGCACCTCAACCAGGCCGGGGCGCTCGTGCTCATTTACCAGGACGGCTCCGTGCAGGTGAACCACGGCGGCATCGAGATGGGGCAGGGCATTCACACCAACATCCTCGCCATCGCGGCGCGCGAACTCGGCCTGGCGCCGGAGCGCATCCGCGTGATGCCCACGAGCACCGCCAGCGTGCCCAACACATCGGCCACCGCCGCGTCGGCTGGCACGGACCTGAACGGCGCGGCCGTGCAGTGCGCATGTGCGACGTTGCTGGATCGCCTGCGGCCCATCGCGGCCAAACTGCTCGCGCCCGCCCTCGGAAACGAGCCGCGAGCCGAAAATCTTTGCTTCGCGGAGGACGCTGTGTTCGCAGTGCCAAACCCGCAGGCTCGCGTGACATTCGCCCAGGTCGTACAGCGGGCCTGCGCCGAACGCGTGAGCCTCGCTGCGACCGGTTACTACCGCACGCCGGGCATCGCATGGGACCGCACCGCGGGCAGCGGCCGGCCGTTCCACTACTTCGCCAACGGCGCCGCCGTCAGCGAAGTCGAGGTGGACGGCTTCACCGGCATGATGCAGGTGTTGCGCGTGGACATTCTTCAGGACTGTGGCGACACCATCAACGCGGGCGTGAACCGCGGGCAGATTGAAGGCGGCTTTGTGCAGGGCATGGGCTGGCTGACGTGCGAAGAATTGAAGTGGGATGCCGAAGGCCGGTTGCTGACGCACTCGCCGGACACTTACAAGATCCCGTCGTTCGGCGACGCGCCGCGGGACTTCCGCGTGAATTTCCTGGCGGGCGCAACGCAGCCCAATGTCATCCACGGCAGCAAGGCCGTCGGCGAACCGCCGCTGATGCTCGCCCTGTCCGTGCGCGGGGCCATTCGCGATGCCATCGCCGCCTTCGGCGCGGCCCCCGGCGAGATTGCCCTCGCGTCACCCGCCACCACCGAGGCGATCTTCATGGCGATCCAACGCCAGCGTCAGCGCCCGGCCGAGGCAGTGCCAGCGCAAGGCGCGCGGAGTGCAAAAAGCATTTTGGGCTTGAAAAAGGAAACGCCTTGCCGATAGGTTAGGGAGTGGACAGCGGCGCGACGGGCCTTAAGAGCCCATCCGCAACGTTGAAGTTCTTTGGAAGCTTTCGTCGAATTTTACCCTGCCATGTTCGTGCTTTAGAAACTGAGTCCTTGAACCGTAGTTAAAACGAACACGGAGCCCTAACTTCGCCGGCACACGACAGGCCTTGACTGGAAGTCGAACGCCGCCGATTCGGTTCCACCTTATCAAGGTTGTTCATGGAATAGTTCTCACACGGCATTACGGTGGGGTTTTTTATTGGCAGGTTGGATTGGCGATTCGCCATCGGCTGTTGACGATTTGCGATTCGCATGGATCCGTCCCTGGCCTTAATGCCTTTCGGCAATTCACGTGTGGCGCCAAAGGCCGCGTCCCGAAGGGACATCCTGAGAATAGCCCAGCGTTTCAACGCTGGGTCCAGAGAAAGACGGTGTCGCGTCCCGAAGGCACGGCTGAGTTCGTGCCACAATTACTTCCCTTCAGCCGTCCCTTCGGGACTGATACAACTGACGATGGACTCTCCCGGCGTTAAAACGCCGGGCTATTTTCAATCATCCCTCCGGGATGATGCCTGCGGCCCGCTGGCGAAGCGCGTTGGCGAATTCACGAAAGGCATTAGGGCCAAGGCTCCAACCTCCTGCCCCCCGGCCTCGCTTTTGCCTCTGGTTCCAGGACGCCAAGCTGGTAAGTTTACGCCATGTCACGGGACGACCTGTTCGCCGCGGTCGAGCCTTCGCATGCCGAAGCGGAGCAAAGGCCGGAGCCGGCCCAGCCTTCTCCCACTCCACTGGCTGCGCGAATGAGGCCGCGGACGATCGACGAATTCGCCGGGCAATCGCACATCCTGGCCCCGGGCCAACTCCTCCGTCGCGCCATAGAGGCCGACCGCATCCAGTCGCTCATTTTTTACGGACCGCCCGGCACGGGCAAAACCTCCCTCGCGCAAATCATCGCCGCGCGCACGAAGAACCGCTTCGAGCGGCTCAGCGGGGTCGAGTCCAACGTCGCCGACATGCGCCGCGTGCTCGCCGGCGCGGCCAATCGCCTGGCCAACACGGGCCAGCCGACAATCCTTTTCATCGATGAAATCCATCGCTTCAACAAGGCCCAGCAGGACGTGCTGCTTCCCGATGTCGAAGCGGGCGCCGTCCGACTCATCGGGGCCACCACGCACAATCCGTTCTTCTTCGTCAATTCGCCGCTCGTCTCCCGCTCGCAAATCTATGAGTTGCGTCCGCTCACAGAGGAGGAAATTCTCGGGCTGCTCCAGCGCGCACTGGCCGATCCCGAGCGCGGCCTCGGCCATTTGCGCATCCGCGCCGAAGACGAAGCCCTGCGCCACCTGGCGCGCGTGTCGGACGGCGACGCGCGCAAAGCCCTGAACGCCCTCGAGATCGCCGCGCTCACCACTTCAACGGCCTCCGATGGAGTCATCCATCTCGACCTGGTGGCCGCCGAGCAGAGCATCCAGAAAAAAGCCGTCGTCTATGACCGCGACGGCGACGGGCACTACGACACCATCAGCGCCTTCATCAAGTCCATTCGCGGCAGCGACCCGGATGCCGCGCTCTATTGGCTGGCCAAGATGATTCACGCGGGCGAAGACCCCCGGTTCATCAGCCGGCGGCTCGTCATCAGCGCCGCGGAGGACGTGGGCCTGGCCGACCCGATGGCGCTCGTGCTGGCCAACGCCGCGCATCAGGCCGCCGAGTTCATCGGCTGGCCCGAGGCCCGGATTCCGATCGCCGAAGCGGCCATCTACCTTGCCACGGCCAATAAGAGCAACAGCGCCTACAGCGCCATCGACGCCGCACTGGAAGATGTCCGCTCCGGCCGCACGCTTGCTGTTCCGGAGCACCTGCGGGACGCCAGCTACCAAGGGGCCCAACGCCTCGGCCACGGCGAGGGTTACGAATACGCCCATGCCCATCCCGGCCATTTTGTGGCGCAAGATTACCTCGGGGCCGAGAAGCGCTACTACGAGCCGACCGAGCAAGGCGCGGAGAAGCGAATCAAGGAACGCCTCGACCAGTGGCGCGCGCAGTTCGCTGAATTGCGAAAGCAGTCGAAATGACCCCTGGCCCCGGCGCATCCAAATCCGACTGGCGGAGGCACTTCCGCGAGCAAATCCGCCAGCTCACACCCGCCGAACGGGCGGCAGCCTCCTCCCTGATTTGTGGTCGGGTCGAATCCCGACCGGAGTGGCAACGGGCCCGTGCTGTTTTCCTGTTCGTCCCCACCCCTGACGAGCCGGAAATCCTCCCGCTTGCCCGCGACGCGCTCGCCGCCGGCAAGATCGTCGCCTTTCCCCGCCACTGTCCCAACAATGATTCGTACGAAGCCGCCCGCGTCACTGAGCTGGCCCGCGATTTGACCCCCGGCCGTTTCGGCATTCCCGAGCCGCGGGCCGAGTGCTCCCGATTTCCGCTAAACGAACTGGACTTTTCCCTGGTTCCCGGCATAGGATTCGCCCTTGACGGCGGCCGCCTCGGGCGCGGTCGAGGTTATTTCGACCGCCTTCTGGCGGCGATTCCGGGCTTCAAGTGCGGCGTCGCCTTCGATTGCCAGGTGGCGCCTGAGTTTTCGCTGGAGCCGCATGACGTTTTTTTAGATTGCATCCTGACACCCACGCGCTGGCATCCGACAGCAAGCCGCGCGCGGTCTTGAAATGAATTTGCTGGATCACCCCGCGCTGCTGAGCGTGGCCGCCTTCCTGGGCGGCGCCCTCGCCGGCTATTGGCTGCTTCGATGGAAGGAGCGCAACCTCCGCGCCGCCCGTTGCATTGAGCAGAAGGCCCTCGTCGACGGCGCCCGCCGCGAAGCCGACGCCATCGCCCGCGAAGGCCGCGCCAAGGCCAGTGAAGACGCCCTGAGCCTCCGCCGGGAGACGGAAACCTCCTTTGCCCAGCGCCGCGCCGACCATCACGAGACCGAGCGGCGCCTCGCTGAACGCGAATCCCTCATCAATCGCCAGCTCCAAAGCGTGGTCGAAGAGGAACGCGCGTTGCGCGAGCAACAGGAACTATTCCGCCAAAAAACCGCCGCCCTCGACGCGCAACGTGACGAACTCGCCGCCCTCGCCCGGCGCCGGCGCGACGAACTCCAAGC
>DASTLJ010000115.1:0-2023 GCA_035715125.1 Verrucomicrobiia bacterium | reverse complement strand
GCGCGCCTGGATCACGGCAACCACTTTGCCGCCCGGGAAGGCGTCACCCTTGATTTCAACCCGATCAAGGTTGACGGCTTCGCCGGGTTTCTCCTGGGCAAACCCGGCGAGCGACAGCAGGAAAAGCCCAAAGAGGCAGAGCCGACTTCTCATTTCGGGCGTCCAGGGAATCGTCATCCGCCGTCAAATTTGCGGGCGCTCAGTGCGACATCGGCCAACCGGCCTGGAGCATCGCCTTATAGCCACCGATGAGCGAAGCTACCTTTTTATAACCCATGCGCTGCGCGACATCACACGTCAGGGCCGAACGATATCCGCCTCCGCAATACATGATGATCTCCGCGCCCGTGTCTGGAAAGCGCTTTTCCAGGTCGCGCTCGAGCACGCCTTTGCCGAGGTGCTGCGCCTCGACCGCATGACCGGCGGCCCACTCCTGATCCTCCCGCACGTCGAGCAGGACGGCTCCGGGGTTGGCCGCCAGGCGGGCGCGTGCTTCTTCCAGCGTGATTTCCTTGATCCGAGGGCGTGCCTCGTTGACGATTTTCAGGAAACCTGGTGAATGGTCCATGGCGGGACCATAGGTTGGCCGGCGCCCGGGTCAAACAGTTTTCTCTTTCCCCTGCCGGAGGATTTCTCCAGCATGTTGGACCAATATGGAAATTGTCAGTTTGCGGGCCGCGCCGCCGTTCATCACCAAGGACGGCTCGGAGATTCGCGAGTTGCTCGCCTATCGCAACTCGTCCATCCGCAACCAGAGCCTGGCCGAGGCGCGTTTGCCGGTCGGGGCGAGCACCCAGGAGCATTATCATGCCCGGACCGAGGAGATTTATTTCATCACCTCGGGTCGCGGGCAGATGCGTCTGGAAGGCGAAGTGGCCGAAGTCCAGGCGGGCGATGCCATTGCCATTGCGCCGGGCAAGAAACACAAGCTCTGGAACACTGGTAATGAGCCGCTCACCCTGCTCTGCTGCTGCGCGCCGTGCTACGAACACAGCGACACGTTCATGACGGAATGAAACCCGAAAAGGTCCGCCTCTACATCAAGCCAGCCTGCGGTTGGTGCGACGAAGCGATGGCCTGGCTCAAGGAGCGCGGCATCCCTTACGAAACGCGGGACGTGATCGCGGATCCCGCGGCGTTCAAGCAGATGATCGCGCTCTCCGGCCAGACCCTGGCGCCCGTCATCGAGGCGGGTGGCGCCGTCCTGGCCGACTTCGGCGCGGAGGAACTGGCCCAGTGGTGGGAAGAACAAGGATTCGAACCCCGGAACCGATGACGAGCAAACTCACGGACATGCATGAACCGCGTTGAAACCTCCCCCAAGCCGCGTCCGCGCCTGCCGAATTGGTTGCGTTTGCCGCTGCCCACGGCCGACACGTTCGGCCAGACTCGCCGTCTCCTGAGCGATCTTCGGCTGCACACGGTGTGTGAAAGCGCCCGTTGCCCGAACCATTGGGAGTGCTGGAGCAAAGGCACGGCCACGTTCATGATCGCCGGGGATCGTTGCACGCGCGCCTGCGGCTTTTGCGCGGTCACCACCGCCCGACCCTTCGCCCTTCAAGCCGATGAACCGCAGCGCGTCGCTCAGGCCACCCGCCGCATGAATCTCAAGCACGTCGTCATTACCGCCGTGGCGCGCGATGATCTGGCCGATGGCGGCGCCCAACATTTTCGCGAGACCATCGAGGCGGTCCGCGCGCTCAATCCCGGGACCGTCATCGAGATCCTCGTGCCCGATTTCCTCGGCCAGGATGCGGCCATCGCCACGGTGCTGGCGGCCAACCCGGACCTCTTTAATCACAATCTCGAAACCGTCCGCCGCCTGACGCCGTCGGTTCGCTCCCGCGCCACTTACGACCGTTCGCTCGAGGTGTTGCGCAAGGTGAAGGAGAAATGCGGCGATCGCATTTACACCAAGTCGGGGCTCATGCTCGGCCTCGGCGAGACGGAGACGGAATTGATGACCGCGCTGGAAGACCTGCGCCGCGCCCAATGCGACATCCTCACCCTCGGCCAGTATCTG
>DASTLJ010000114.1:0-16555 GCA_035715125.1 Verrucomicrobiia bacterium | reverse complement strand
GCACGGACCCGACCAACGCGGGGTCGGTGCTCCGGGCGCTGACGGTCACGCCGTTGTCGGGCACGGCCGTGACGGTTTATTGGCAAGCCGTGCCGGGCCGCACTTATCAGGTGCAATACAAGGACAACGTTGCGGCGGACTGGGCTACTCTTCCAGGCCAGGTCACCGCGACATCTACGACGGCGGCCAAGCTCGACAGCGGCGCGGCGCTTCCGGCACAGCGTTTCTACCGCGTGGTGCTGGCACCGTAACAGACCGTTGAAGAACTGCATCCTCTCTTGAAGCTCGTTCAGAAAACGGGCGGCACCGAAGCGGCGGTCTGTGACGGCCGACTGGAGTTTGGACAATTCAGGCCGGCGCTTTCCATCTCCCGGAGGGAGATGGTGGCCTAATACCCTCCCCTGAGTGGGCAATAGGAGACGGAAAATGTCCAACCTCCAGGCGGCGGGCTGTGACCGCCGAGAAAATCCAAGGCCGTTGGTAGGCCTGCGGCGCTCACAGAACGCCGCTACAGTTATTGAACGGGCTGCCACCCGGTCCCGACGCCGGCTCAATCCGCAGTGATGAGCTTTTCCCAGAGCTGCTCGTTGCGGAAGACCTTCTCGAGGAATTGCTGGCCGTTCTCCTGGGTCGGAATCTCGGGATTGGTGGTGAGGAACAGGGTGAACGTCGTGCCGCGGCCCTGCTCGGTGCGCGCTTCGATTCGCCCGCCGTGGTGGTGGACGATGAAATAGCAGGCCATGAGGTTGATGCCGTATTCGGCCGGCGTGTCGGCGCGGATGACGAACGGATCGAAGATCAGCCGCAAGGCTTCGGCGGGGAGCCCAGGGCCGTTGTCCTTCATTTCGACCTGAATTTCGGACTCTTCCGGGCGCGCGCCCGGCCGGGTCGAGGCGGTGAACGTGATCGTGGCGCCGACCGGCAGGCTGACCAGTTCGTCCTGGATGAGCAGCTCGAAGAGGCGCTGGAACTTCGGGCGGTCCACCTTGAGCGCGGGCAGCCCCGACGGGATCTGGTTGGTGACCTCGATTTTCTTCGCGGCGATTTTAGGGCTGAGTTGGGTGACGATGTCGCCGACGAGTTCGTGAATGTTCACCTGATCGGGGAATTGCGCGGAGGGCGGTTCGGACGCCGTCCAGAGATCCCTCAGCAGGCTGTTGATTCGACAGAGCTGGGACTGGACGTGGTGATAGTAGTCCTTCCAGAAATCCGGATTGCGCAGCGCATCCACGTCGAGGTTCTCCTCGCGCAGCTTGCTCGGGGCCAGGTCCAGGAACGTTTTCACCGCGACGAGCGAGTTGCGGATGTGATGGCTCAAGCCCGCGGCCATGAGGCCCAGGCTGACGATGCGGTCGGCGATCATGGCGTTGCGAAGCACGCACGTTTTCTCGCGCAAGAGCTGGTCGCGCTCGCGCTGGACCATGAAAAATTCGAGGCCCCGCTTGAGGGTCGCCTCGATCTGCGGCGGATCCCAGGGCTTGGTGACGTATCGGTAGATGGCGCCGGTGTTCACGGCGGCAATCGCGGCGTCCATGTCCGAGTACGCGGTGACCAGGATGCGGATCATGCGCGGGCGGAGTTGGCGGGCCCGTTCGAGGAGCCAGACGCCCTTCTCGCCGGGCATCCGCTGGTCGGTCATGAGCAGCGCGATGTCGTCGGGGTGCTGTTCCAGCGCTTTGAGGCCCTCTTGCGCGTTGGACGCCGTCAGAATGCGGAACTGCTCCTCGAAGGCGCGCGCGAAGTACTTCAGCGACTTCTCCTCGTCGTCGACGTAGAGGATGGCGAATTTCTTGTAGTCGTATTGGGGGGCTTGCATGGATTCCTTTCCGGGCTGGATCAGGGTTGGGCTGCGGCGGGTTCGGGAGTTTGGACCGGGAATTCGAGCGTGAACTCGCAGTTCTTTCCGTGCTCGCTTCGGACGGCAATGTGCCCGTCGCAGTCCTGAACAATGCGGAACGAAATACTCAGACCCAATCCCATGCCTTCTCCCACGTCCTTGGTGGTGAAGAACGGGTCGAATATCTTGTCGATGATCTGCGGATCGATGCCCGAGCCGTTGTCGCGGACGCTGAGCACGCTGCGCCCGCCCTCGACGCGGCCCGTGATGGTGATGGTCGGCCGCTCGCCGTTGGAGAAGGACTTCCTGGCGAGGGCGTCGAAGGAATTCTGCAGCAGGTTCACCAGCACCTGGATGAGCTTGTTCTTGTTGCCCCGGATGGTCTGGCCATCCGCGAGACTCGTCTGGATGACGATGCGATCGCGCGACTCGTGGCTCACGAATCGCAGCGCGGAAGTGACGACCTCGGCGACGGGCACCTCATCGAACGCCTCCATATCCGGATGGGTGAAACTGCGCAGGTCGGAGACGATGATCTTGACGCGGTCCAGGCCGTCTTCCACGTCGTGCAGGATCTCGGCGTAGTCGGCCCGCTGTTCGGGCGCCAGGTGCTTGGCCTTGTTGCGCAGCGTGTAGAGGCCGGTCGTGGCGAAGTTGAGGGGGTTGTTGATTTCGTGAATGATGCCGGCGCTGAGGCGGCCCAGCGAGGCGAGCTTCTCGTTTTGCACCAGTTGCGTCTCGGTTTCCTTCAACTGCTCGATCGTCGATTCGAGCGTGCGGTTCTGTTTGGCGAGCTTGCGCTGGTAATGGTAGGACTCGACGAGGTTCTTGACGCGGACGTGGAGTTCGGTCGTCGAGAAAGGCTTGGGCAGGAAATCGCTCGCGCCGGCCTTGAGCGCGGCCAGTTTGGTTTCCTCGTCGGCGCGGGCGGTGAGCAGGACGATGGGAATGTTCTGCGTGGTCGAACGCTCGCGCAGTTCGCGGCAAGCCTGGAGTCCGTCCTTTTCGGGCATCATCATGTCCAGCAGAACGATATCGGGCAGGAACTGCGCGGCCTTCTCGATGGCCTGCTGGCCGTCCACCGCCTCGAAGATCTGGTAATGCGAGCCAAGCTGCGACTTGAGGAAGCGCAGCATGTCCGGCTCGTCATCGGCAATCACGGCCTTGGGCAATTGGCTGTTGCGCGCGGTGTTTTCCACGGGGCGCACGGCTTCCTGCACGGCGGTCATCGAGGGAAACAGCTCGGCCCGGCGGTAGAGGCTCGTGATCCATTCTTCATTGCCCACGTTGGCTGGCGCGGCGCCGTTGGCGGTCCCGGACGCGGCGGACGGAACCAACCCTGCCCCGGCCGGTGTCTCCGCGACCTGCGCGTCGGGGTCAGGCTGAAGATAGGGCAGGCGGATGGTGAACGTCGTGCCCGCACCTTCCTTGCTCTCGACACTCACCTTGCCGCCTTGCACTTCGACGAGCTCCTTCACCAGCGACAGGCCGATGCCGACGCCCTGAAACTTGCGGCGCGACGAGTCGTCGGCCTGCCAGAAGCGGCCAAAGACATTCGCGAGGTTTTTCTCCGAGATGCCCATGCCGGTGTCGACGACCTGAAGCACGAGTTCCTTGTCGTCGACCCGGCCCCGGATTTCGACGCGCCCGCCGGCCGGGGTGAACTTGAGGGCGTTGAACTGGAGGTTGAGGATGATTTTTTCCAGCTTGTCCCGGTCCACCATTACGTGGCCCACGCCGGGCTCGACGATGGCTTCGAGTTTGATATGTTTGTCCTGCGCCATCTGACGGGCGGCGCTGGCCAGGCCGCGCAGAAAATCCTCGATGGCGACGGGTTCGCGCCGGACCTGCATGACGCCGGAGTCGAGGCGCACGAGGTCCAGCAGGTCGTTGATGAGCTTGAGCAGGCGCATGCCGTTGGACTGCATCGTCACCAGGAGTTGCCGGGTCTCCTCGTCGAACGAACGGCCGAAGCGGGCGAGGATGTTTTCCAGCGGCGCCAGAAGCAGCGTCAGGGGCGTGCGCAATTCGTGGCTGATGTTGGCGAAGAAGCGGCTCTTGGCCTCATCGAGCTGGACGAGTTTCTCGTTGGACTCCTCGAGCTTTTTACGGTTGGCGTCCAGTTCGAAGCGCAGGGCGAATTCGCGGAAGCGCTGTTTTTCGGCGAACCAGGTGCCGACCACCACGATCACGTCCATCAGCGCGATGAAATAGAAGTTGTTCACGAGCACTCCAACTCCGGGAGCGGGCGCCCAGCCATGGAACGAATGCCACAATCCCGCGCCGACGTAGATGAGCAGCACCAGCAGCACGGCGACGCAGCTCTCGAGCACCGTCCAGTGCAGCACGGCGCCGACGGCCAGAAGGACGAGGTTGAGGCCGGCGTAGTAAGGGGAGGCGAAGCCTTCCATTGTCGCGATCATGCCGGCGATGGAGACCACGGGAATGAGCGGCACGACGACCCCGAGCCACCGGGCGCTGCGCTTGCCCAGTTCGCTGTAAAGAAACGCGAGGATGATGCCCGCGGCCGCCGACGCGGCCAGGCGCAGGTAAAAGAACGGCCAAAGCTGATCTTTGTAGACAAAGTAGTCGAGCAGGCTGCCCGCCGGCATGAGGGTAATGACGAGCATGCAGCCGACGCGCGTGTTGGCGATGCGCTGCTGGTGCGCATAGGCGCGGAAGGCGCGGAGCATTTCGCCCGGATCGACCGCGGGAGCGGCGTTGGCGGCGGGGTCAGGCACGTTCGGGTTTGCGAGCTTCGAAGTAGACGTTGACGCCGGTGAGATCGGATTTCACGGAAGCGGTTTCGGGGTCGGCGCGGTCCGGGCGCAGCGCGGCCAATTGCCGGCCGTCGCGGTAGATCAGGTTCCATTCCATCACGAAGTCCATGACGAGCCGGCGGGGGTTGGAGGGGTCGACATTCGTCGTGAGGAACAGGCCGCCGGGCTGCACCCAGTCGTAGAGGATATTCGAGAGGCGGTGACACATTTGATCCGAAAGATAGTCGAACAAGCCTGCGCAGTAAACAAAGTCGAACTGGTACTCCGGCGTCCGCTGGACGCTCCGGGCGGCTTCCTTGAGGATGCTATTGACCGACTTCCTGGTGGTCTGGAGCGAAGTCGTCCGATGGTTCAGCCGCTTGGTTTCCTCGAGGCGGGCGCGTGTGTAATCGAGGGTCTCCTCGCTGAAGTCCAGCAGCGTGAAGTGAGCGCGGTCGGCAAGCGGCTGCGTTTCGATGAATCGATGCACCTCGTGCGCTGAGCCGCAGCCCAGCGAGAGCATGCGCGCCGTGCGGCCGGCACTGGCGGCGCGGACAGTGACGTCAATGATGCGCTGCTGGAGATGCTCGATGCGGTTGCGGTGCGCCAGGGCAGGGGGCTGTTGGAGGAACCAAAAGTTCATCAGCTTCGCGAAGAGCGAACCGCCCTCGAAAGGGTCGCGCAGGATCATGTTCACCATCTCGTAATCCCCGGCGAACCCGAGCGGTTTCTGGAACGTGCGATAAAGGAACGGCGCGCACAGCAACAGCGGATGGAGGTGGCGGCGGGAAAAGGCCCGGTGGATCGGGCGTAATTCCGGCTCCAAGCGCCGGGCGATCTCCTCGAAGCGCTCGAAGAAGCCGGTCAGCGCGCTGGTCGTGTGCGAGCTGAGGCCGCGGGCAATGTCCTGCTCCAGTTGCACGCGGTCGGCGGAAGGCGACGAGCGGATGCCCAGTTCAATTTGCTCAAGCCATAACCTCAGGTCGGTCAAAAACGTCTGCATGTCGGCGATGAGCACCTTGAACTCGGGCTGAACGCGGTAGATCTTTTGCCAGTGTTCGAGGAATCGGGTGAACGCCCCCTGGAGCGTCGCGGGATCGGCCGCGGCCAGTTCGCCTTCAATCCAGCCCTCTTCCAGCGTCGCCTCGACGACCAGTTGGGTGCCGGTCAGGACGATGTTGAGCACCACGGCGCGGCCGGAATAAACCATGTGGTCGTCGAGCCGGAGCTTGAACTCGGGCAGCACCTCGGAGGTGCGCAGCAGCAGGGAGGTGTTGTGCAGGACCAGGACGGCCAGATTGCGGGTCAGGTGCGTGACCGGAGCTTCAACCTCAAAGCCTTGACTGCTGAGGAAGCTGGCTGTTCCGTAGTTCGCCACGGCCTTCGGGCCGTCCAGGGTATCCATCGCAAAGTCTCCGATTACCACGAACCGTGCCTAAGTCAACAGCTTGAGGGATTAAGCGCCATCCCGGTATCCGTGCTTCTGCGGATAATGGAGCGGCTCGCGGGCGCCCCAGCGCGCAGCCCCATTGCCGTGGAACCAAACAGGCGAAGCACGTTCTTGCTCTTAATCTTACTCTTACTCCTACTCCTCCGCTTACTCGTATGCTCAGTCCCATCAGGAGTTTGGAGAGTAGGAGCAGGAGTAGGAGTACGGAGGGGGAACGACGACGCCGGGGAGTTCGCTCGCGCTTCATTCAACAGCATGAGTAGCCCTGAGCCCGGCCTTGGCAATGGGATCCAGCACTCGATCATAGACCTTGACCTGCCCAACTGCCGCGAGCCAGGACACCTGCGGGACCCTCACGGGCAAAGGCGGCGGGCAAAGTGGCATTTCCTGCCGTGAAGCCGGAAGAATTTGCCGGGTGAACGCTGGGCCGGGAGGCGGCTCGGCGACTGCTGGGCGCGGATTCTTCGGGCTGTCGCGGCTGGTTCGAGATCTGCTAGGTTGCGGGCGGGGCCGAACTGTCCGCACGGATTGCGGCAAGGCGGGCGACAACTCGGAACAGCAAAATGAAAACGGAAATGGATCGTCCGACAATCACTCCTTGCGCCCGCCTGTTGTTCTCGGGCTTGTCCGCGTGGCTGCTATTGGCGGCTGCGCTGCTTGCCCTCCAGCCGACCGCGACTTGGGCGTTGGGTTTTCGCATCCCGAACCAGGACGCGGCCTCGACCGCGCGGGGCAACGCGTTCACTGCCACCGCCGACAATCCCTCGGCGATCTACTACAACCCGGCCGGCATCACACAGCTTTCGGGGCAGAACATGCAGTTCGGCCTCCACGTCATCTCGGTCAATTCATCCTACAACGGCCCCGGCGGGATCCATGCGGAGTCCGAGTCCGAAATCCAGCCGGTGCCGCAGCTTTACTACACGCGCAGCCTCCCCGACAGCCGCTGGTCCTACGGCCTGGGGATCTACGCGCCGTTCGGGCTGAGCATTGAATGGCCGGACGATGCAAGCTTCAGCAAGTCGGCGCTGGAGGGCGACCTGATGACGGTCGCCGTGAACCCCGTCGTCGCTTACAAACTCACCGACACGCTGTCGATCGCCGCCGGGCCGAGCATCGATTACTCCCGGGTCAAATTGCGCCAGGGCATCCCGGCGCCGGTTCCCGGCGAGGTGATTTTTCGGGGCGACGGATTCAGCGCCAGTTTCACCGCGGGCCTGCTCTGGCAACCACACCCGAAGTGGTCTTTCGGCGCCAGCTACCGTTACTCGTCCAACATCGAACACGAAGGCCACCTGCGTACCCAGGACACCATTCCTGCCCTCACAGGCCGGGTCCCCACTAGCGCCGAGTTGCAGTTTCCCCAGTACGTCCGCGGCGGGGTCTCGTTCCGGCCGACGACGAATTGGAACTTCGAAGTCGATTTCGACTGGACCGACTGGGACAACCTCAACTCAGTCACCTTCGAGGGCAGCAGCAAACTGTTCGGCACAGACTTCGTTTTCCCGTTGCACTGGGAATCCAGTTGGCTGGCTCACCTCGGCGCAACCCGTTACCTGAAGAACGGCTGGTGGGTGAGCGCCGGCTACTTCTTCAGTCAGAACTCGACCTCGGAAAAATATTTCAACCCGGTCGTGCCCGATACCGACCTGCACGTGGGTAGCCTCGGCTTTGGCCGCAAAGGCAGGACATGGAGCTGGGCGCTCTCCGGCCAGATCATCACCGGCCCCGATCGCGAAGTGAACAACAGCGTCTTCACGCAAGCCAATGGAAAGTATCACTGGTTCAACCAGGCCGTGAACGCTTCCATCGCCTATCACTTCTAGGCCGCGAGATTGTTTTGCTTCCGCTTCTGCGCCTCGACGGCGCCCTTGAAGAATCGGTGCACGCCAAGCTGGCGCACCAGCCATTCGCCCGCGCGCGGGAAGAGCGCGATGAACGCGAACAACGGCCGCACCGGCAGCGGATTGATGATCACTTCCGGCAAATCCTTCTGAATGGCCCGCACAACGGCGCGGGCCACGGGCTCCGGCGGCGAAGTCCCGAGCGTCCAGGGCGCGGCGCAGCCGGTGTCCTCCTTCAGGCGCGCGTAGATGCCGGCTTCGATGAACCCCGGGCAAATCACCGACGCGCTCACGCCGGTTCCCCGGTACGTGGCCCGGAACGATTGCGTGAAGGCGACCAGTCCGGCTTTCGTGGCGGCGTAGGGCTCCTGGTAGCCCGGGCCTGCTTTGCCGGCCAGTGAGGAGATGTTCACTATGTGACCGGCGCCGCGCTTGAGCATCTCCGGCAATACGAGCCATGACAGACGCATCGGCGCTTCCAGGTTGACGGCCAGGATGTCCTTCAGCCATTGCTCGGGCAGCTCGTGGAAGAACGAAGAAAGCTCCACCCCCGCATTGTTTACCAGCACGTCGATGGCGCCGAACTCCTGCCGCGCCCGCTCCAGCGCCTGAAGCCGCTGTGCATCTTCACGCAAATCGAGCGCCAACGCGACGACCTTCCGCCCCTTCTTTGCAATCTCCTGGCGCAGTGGCTCCAACTCCACACCCGGGTAGGCGACCAGCACCAGGTTCATTCCCGCTTCGGCCAGCGCGCCGGCCATGTAGACACCCAGTCCGCCCGACGCGCCGGTCAGGACTGCCGTCCGTCCATTCAGGTCTTTCATAGATGTATCGATGCGCCATCCGACGCACAGACGGCTGCATCGTAGTCGAAGCATACCCCCGGCCAAAAGCACTTTTCTCTCGCCAATCTGCCCCCGCGCCGTAAAACACCTCCCTTTCGATGAACGAGCAAATCGTCATTCTGGATTTCGGCGCGCAATACACGCAGGTCATCGCCCGGCGCGTGCGCGAGTGCAGCGTTTACTCCACCATCATTCCATTCGACACGCCGGCCGCGAAAGTCGCCGCGCTGAAGCCGAGCGGCATCATCTTGTCCGGCGGCCCGGCGTCGGTCTACGCCGAAAAGGCCCCGCTGCCGGACCCGGGCCTCTTCACGCTGGGCGTGCCGGTGCTGGGTCTCTGCTATGGCGAGCAATTGCTGGCCCATCTGCTCGGCGGCAAAGTCGAGAAAGGCCTGAAGCGGGAGTTCGGCAAAGGCACGCTCACGATCCAAGACCCGGCCTGCGCCCTGTTCCAGGGCTTGCCCCCGGAGATTCAGGTGTGGAATTCCCACGGCGACAAGCTCACGCAACTGCCGGAGGGCTTCCAAACGGTGGCCACGACGGAGAACTCCCCCTACGCGGCCATCGAGCATCGCGCGAAGAAATTCTTCGGCGTGCAGTTTCATCCCGAAGTCGCCCACACTCCGCGCGGCAAGGAAGTCATCAGCAACTTTGTCCATGGTGTCTGCGGCTGCGGCAAACAATGGACGATGCGCGGCTACATTGACCGAGCCGTCGAGGAAATCCGCTCCCAGGTCGGCTCCGAGCGCGTGCTGCTCGGCCTGTCGGGCGGCGTGGATTCGAGCGTCGCCGCCGCGCTTCTCCACAAAGCCATTGGCGACCAGCTCACGTGCATCTTCGTCAACAACGGGCTGCTCCGCGCCCGCGAAGCCGAGGTCGTGCAGGAAGTCTTCGGCCGCAACTTTCAGGTCAAGCTCCAATACGAGGACGCTTCGGCGCTCTTCCTGAAGAAGCTCCGTGGCGTCACGGATCCCGAGCGCAAGCGCAAGGTCATCGGCAAAACGTTCATCGACGTTTTCCAGTCCGCGACGAAGCGCGCGGGCCAGGCCAGGTTTTTGGCGCAAGGCACGCTTTACCCCGACGTGATCGAGTCCGTGCCCATCGATGGAAATCCGGCGGCGCTCATCAAAAGTCACCACAACGTGGGCGGCCTGCCCAGGAACATGAAATTCGAGCTGGTCGAGCCGCTCAAATGTCTCTTCAAGGACGAGGTGCGCCAGCTCGGTCTTGAATTGGGTCTGCCCCAGGAAATCGTCTGGCGCCAGCCCTTCCCCGGCCCCGGCCTGGCCGTGCGCGTGCTGGGCGAACTGACCGAGGAGAAGCTGCGCATGGTTCGCCAGGCCGACGCCATCGTCCTCGAGGAAATGAAATCCAGCGGGCTCTACTACAAGATTTGGCAGAGCTTTGCTGTGCTGCTCCCGTGCCGCAGCGTGGGCGTGATGGGCGACGAGCGTACCTACGACTACACAATCGCCGTGCGTGCCGTGGAATCGCAGGACGGCATGACCGCCGACTGGGTGAAGCTGCCCTACGATTTGCTGGAGAAGCTGGCGACGCGCATCATCAACGAGGTGAAAGGCGTCAACCGCTGCGTTTTCGACATCACCAGCAAGCCGCCGGGGACGATTGAGTGGGAGTGAGCCCTGGCCATCGCGACGCACCATCGGAAGCCGGCGGAGGCCGGGGCGGCGAAAGCAATCTGAGGCGCGCCTTAATCCCCGGCTTGCCCGTCTGCCGACTTGCGGAAATACTCCCGGCAGGCTTATTGTATGCCCGATGAAACTGCGATTGGACCTGCCGGAGCACCTGACCGACCAGGACATCCTGGAGGAAGTGCTGGCGAACAATCACCGCTACAAGCCCGAGCCGCTTTTCTCAAAAACGGGAGTTGGAAGCTTGTCATCGGCCTCAATCGAGGAGCGTGCGCAAGAGGAGGCGCGCAGCACGGCGTTAATCGAGAGACTCAAGAAGCGACAGCGGGCGAGTGGGAGGAAAAACGAAACACCGTCCTCTCCCTCGGAGAAACCCTAGACTTCCTGCGGCACTGCCATCGGCGGGCGCCCTTCCTCTTCTTTAACGGCATTTATCAGGCTTTGAGGGCTGAAGGCCTGTCCTGTGACAGCCTGGGCTGAAGCGAGTCTGCGAGCGGAGGCCCAGGTCAAGGTCACCCACACCTTCTCCAAGGCCTGAAAGGCCGTCACTCGGCTCGGCTTGGGGGTAACGCCCTTTCAGGGCTGGGAAGCCCTCTGCGTAGCGGACCTGGGGCTGCGCGCTGCGCGCTTCACCCCAGGCTGTCAAATCCCAGGCTTTCAGCCCGGAGCGCCGCGGGTCGCTACGCGCTATTCCGCAGAAAACAGCGAGGAACCTTTTCGGAATTCCTTCCCTCCGATCGAAATTCATATACAAATCGTCCTTTCTCGGTGTCGTTAATGCTGAGACGACGAAGCATGCCGCATGAACAAAATCCATCCGCAAGGTTCGGCGCCTCACAGCGCTATTAGCCAGTCCCGCTGGGCTCGGTTCATTGTCGCTGGCTGCGTGCTTCTCGTTCTGCTCGCGCTTCTCCCGCGCCGGGAGCGCGACAAACCGGGCACGGACCCCACTTCCACGATTACGCCAGGGCAAGTCACTCCCGCTAATTCGGCAGACGGGAAGCTGTGGAGTGAGCGGCTGCGCCGCTCCCGATCCATCGCGGCGCCTGCGCCCACAGCGGAGGAGATCGTCGCTGGCAAGGTCCGCGAGTTTGGTCGAGCCCGCCGTGAAGTGGTTCGGGCGATTGCGCGTCGCACGCAAAAGGAGATTCCTCCTGAAGTTGAAGCATTCTTCGATGCCATCGAGTCGGGGAATTGGCAGGAAATCGAACGGCTGGGGAAGGCCCTGGGTAGACGATCCGGCCAGTATGAAGGCTCGACCCATTGGGAAGAACTCAACCCCTTCTGGCCCGCCGTGCTCGACGCCTACGGCGTGGCCGAGCAGGCCCATCTTTGGCCCGCGCAAAAGCTCCTCGATTATGGCAACGCCATCCTCGACTCGCTTCGTCCGGGGATGGTTTATGTGGGCGGCACGGACCCCGGCCGATGGATTCCCGAACTGCTGAACGAAACCAGCGGCGCTGAGCAGCACATCATCGTCACACAGAACGCCTTTGCCGACGGCAGGTATCTGGAGTTCATGCAGACGCTCTATGGCGATCAGTTCGCGACGTTGACCCAGGAAGATTCCAAGCGCGCTTTCGACGAGTACGTCGCCGACGCGCGGAAACGGTTCGAGCACGACCAGCAATTTCCCGACGAGCCAAGACAAGTGCGGCCCAGTGAAAACATCCGGATGGAGGATGGGAAGTTTCAAGTGACCGGCCAGGTCTCAGTCATGGCCATCAACGAAAAGATGCTTCACATGCTCATGGAAAAGAATCCCGACCTGGCGTTTGCCATGGAAGAATCGTTTCCCTTCAAGTCCATGTTCGCCAGCGCGACACCGCTCGGCCCGATCATGGAACTGCGCGTGCAGGATGAGCAAAATGCGCTGACCAGCGAACGGGCTTCGCAGTCCGTCGATTACTGGCGCACGATCGCCCGGCAATTGCTCTCCGATCCGGAGGCCACGGATTCTCGTGACGTCCGTTTATCCTACTCCAAGCTGGTTTCCAGCCAGGCCGGCCTTCTACTCGAACGCGGCTACGTTGCGGAAGCCGAACAAGCCTTCCGTATCGCCAATGAAATGGCTCCGAGCAGTCCGGAAGCCGTTTTCCGCTACGTCAACCTGCTCGTTGAGCAGGGGCGGTACCAGGACGCCATGCCGATAGCACAGAACGCGGTGAAAATCGAACCGGAGAACCAGCAGTTCCGCAATCTGATGGAGGAGTTGAAGAGGATGAACAGGAAGTGAGCCGCCCAGCGCTGTCTAGAAACATTCTTTGATGCGCCAGACCGTTTCTCCGCACCCTCCACGCACGGGTAATGTCGAGGAACCAGGCTGCACTGAGGGTTAGCCGACAGCGTGGGATCCGATAACACCAAGGATGATGGATAGTGTGACCAGGAGAATCAGGGCAATCGCGATGTATCGAAATTTCCGCTGATAATCCGCAATCTCATGCTCTGCCGCCAGGACGCGGGAGGGCCAGAGCACCCAGGAGGCAAAGCCAAAGATGCCAACCGCAAGCAAAAACAGGATGGATTTGGAGATGATGCAAACCGTCCAACCTGCCGAGTGCCTGCCAGCGAATGGCAACAGGATGACGCCTGTCGCTGCAATGAGGCCGCAACCTCCAAGCACCTTCCAACGAGCCCCGGCCGCAACAAAGGTCAGAAACTGCTCAAACTGCCGCGTAGTCTGAAAATAAGCACGCGCCCGCGGGTGGAGAACAACCAGGCTGTAGAGCATCGCACCGAGCCACACGGCGGCAGCAACAACATGGAGAGTGAGCCCGACTCAGAGAAGCTTTTCGAGCGTCGCTCGATCAAGATCGCCGGCGAGCACGTAAACGTTTTCGCCCTGGGCCCAACTGACGGTTTCCCAGTTTCCGACATGGACGAAGTGCGTCTCCTCGGGGCGGGGCGGGTTGGGTACAGCGGCGCGCGAGATCACGAGCAGGTGAACGGCTTGGTGGCCGTCCACCAGAAAGCAGATCAAGCCGGCGGGCCTGTTGTTCCATGTCCACGTGCGGCAGCCGATGGCCGGGAGTTGTTGGAGGCCGGCGGGAATCTCCAGGCCGGTGACGCCCCGGGTCTGCGCCAGCCATTGCTGGAGTTCGTCGGCCTGCTGGCTGGTAAAGCTGAGTTGGATTCGGCCGTCGAGCCGGCCCACCATTTCCTGCCGGTAACTGGCGAAGCTGACAGCACGGCGCGCGTTGGACCACCAGACCGCCGCAACGGTGGCCAGCAGCGCGACCGACGCCGCCAGCGCCAGCCGTTGAACGAACCTGCGCCTTCCAACGGACCGGGAAACGTCAGCGCGAGCCAGAATCGAATCGCACAACCCGTCGGGGACAGGAACGCACGCGAGTTTCGAGGCGATGACTCGGTCCAGCGCCTGTTCGGCGGCAAACTGAGAACCCACTTCAGGATCGCTTCGCGCCGCATCCAGTGCTTCGGCGAACTCGGGCTCTTCGGCGTCGGCGCCATCGGGTCGGATTGACTGGAGGACGAATCTGGCTTTGTACTTATCCATGGACCCTTTCCCTGGCGGCCACGCTTGGCCGCACTGCCATGACCCGTTGCCTGCGCTCGTCCTCCTCGACACAGAGAAGGTGGCGGAGTTGTTCCTTGCCGCGCGCCAGCCGTGACATCACGGTGCCGGTGGGCACCTCCAGCGTGTCGGCAATTTCTTTGTAGGTCATTCCTTCGAGATAAAATAGCGCCAGCGGCGCCCGAAACACTTCATCGACCTGCCTCAGGGCTTGAAGCACCGCGCGGCCATCCATCTGTTCGACCACTTCCGGCGCGACGTGAGGCAATTCCTCGTCCGTTTCGGCCACGGTCACCTCGACGTGAGCGAAACGCTGCGCGTGCCGGCAATCGCTGAGGAACTCCCGGTGCAGCGTGGTCAGCAACCACGACCGGGCCGCGCGGGCCTCACGAAGCTGCTCTCCCTTGGTGGCCCAGAGATAAAACGTTTGCTGAACCAAATCAGCCGCCGCCACTTCGTCGCGCGCCAGGCTCAGTGCGAAGCGGTACAGCGGCGCATAATGCGCCCGAACAAGTTGTTCAAACTCTGTGTCCGCCACAGAGCGCATCATGCCGAAAGGGGTGGAGAATGCCAGCCTTTTTCCATCCGCACGGATTCGGGCGATGGCGGGCGCGGGCAGGGCCTATTCAAGATCAGAACCCGCCGAGCCGATGATCTCTTATGAACTCGACGAAAAACGAGCCAATCCGTCTGAGCGATAGCGAAACCGAGCTCCTGACGCGGGCGCTGGCCGAAGCGCAAGAGCAGGCGGAAGGTCCCCGGGCCGTCGAAAGCGATACGCAGCTTTTCCGGCGCACACCGGAGGATCGGACCCGCAAAGCCGGCAATACGCAGCAGGTTCAGGGCAAAAGCCACACCATGGTCCTCTAACGCCTTCGGACCTGTGCAACAGGCCTGTCGCGCATTGCATTCAGGAGCGGGGCGGACAGCCACCGGCTGCCTCTGGTCGTGGTGGCAACTTTTCGCGGCCACAGGCAGGCTGCGGGCGCCCGTTCAGGAGGCGCGGCTGCGTCGCTCGGCGCGGAGCGCGTGCTCGTAGCTCTCGAGCGCTTCGCGGTGGCGCTGCAGCTTGTTACAGATGCCGCCTTTGTAGAGGTAAGCCACCGTGAGCGCGCCATCGAGCGCGATGGCCCTATCGTAACACTCCAGGGCCTTCTCCCAATTTTCCATTCTCTCCAGGGCCAACCCGCGGCGGAGCAGCGCTTCGGTGTGGTTCGGATCCAGCGCCAGGATCTGATCGAAGCACTCCAGGGCCTGCTCGGCCTGATCGAGGTTCAACAGCGCCTGGCCTTTGCCCAGCAGCAGGCCGGTGCGCGATGCGGCATCGGCCGCTTCGCCCACCTTGCGCACGACGGAGGCCTCCTGCGCTGGAAGGGGACTGATATTGATCGCCGACACCGGGCCCAGGGTCTCGACGGGTTTTGGCGGAATGACGGCTTTTCCCGATTCGATGGCGCCTGGCTGCGCGGCGTGCTCAAGTTCGAAGATGCGCTTTTGGAGGTGTTCGATGGCGTGCTGGAACCGCCCGCTGGCTTGTTCGACGGCGTTCGCGTTGACGCTGACCATATCGCCCGGCCCGAGGGCGGGCACCGGCGGGCCCGCCGCGTACACCACACCTCGGGTTGTGCTGTGGGCAAATTCGGAAAACCGGGTGAGGGCGCGCATGAGCACGGCGATGATGGACATCAGCGCCACCAGGCCAACGCCTGCAAAACTCGCGACGACGATGAGAATGGTCCGGTTCGAGTTTTGGATGACCGCGGCTTGCTGGCGCTGCAATTCTTCGATCGTCGGCGTGAACCTGGCCAGTCCGGCAGTGATGGCCGCGGTGTTGCGGGAGGCGGCGGCTTCGATGTCGCGGCGGAGTTGCTCGATGGCCTCGCGCGTGAGGCTCATTTCGGCGGTTCCGTTCGTGCCAGCCACCTCCGCGCCCCCCGCCGGTTTCGCGACCACGGCGTTCGTGGTCGACTGCGAGATGCCCGCAGCGCTCCCGAGGACCAACGCGCAGAGGCCAAGGATCGTATGAACGCTGTGGGAGAAGACGCGGTGTTTCATGAGTTACCGGAACGGCGCCGAAGTTAGAAACCCACGAAGTGGATGCAAGGGCAAAAACGGAGCGGGCCCACGGTGGGCTTATCTGCATACGACCCCGATTTCTCCCTTTCCCGCGATGCGGAAGCGGGAAGGGCAGGGGAGTTCTCTCCCGGAGGGAGATTTGAGAATAGCCCGGCAGTTCACTGCCGGGTTCAGATTCGCCATTCCTCAAGTCCCGAAGGGACGGCTGAAACCAGCGAATATCATGCTCCAGTTTCCTCCCTCGGAGAACGGAGAGGGAGTCCTCAGGCGGCGAATGGGGGCAGCGTCAAGATGCGTCGCCCGCAGTCAACGGCTCAGCGAAATATCCGGGCTGGCCGTTTGACACCGCCCGAGGGATTTCTTAGCGTCCGGCCCTGCGACTGAACAACGAAATGCCTTCTATGAAATCTCGTTTTTTCGCCCTCACTCTCCTGGCCATCCTGACTCTGTCGCTCCTTGGCTGCGGCAAGTCCGGCAGCGCCGGCGTCGATCCTTCGCCCGTCGAGAAGAGCTTCGCTGGCGCTGACGACGCAGTCAAAGCCGCGGCCATCAAG
>DASTLJ010000113.1:0-22074 GCA_035715125.1 Verrucomicrobiia bacterium | reverse complement strand
TGGCCGCGGTCCCGCCCATCGCGTTGAAGGCCAGTCCGCGCGGCGCGGCTTCCTCCGTGAACGTGCCGTTGCGCTGGTTGATGAATAGCCGGTTCGGCCGCCCGTCGTCCGCGCAGAAAATGTCCGGCCAGCCATCGCCGTCGAAATCGGCGCAGACGATGCCCAGCGCATCGCCGGGCGCGCGGAACAGCCCGCTCGGCTCGGTGCGATCCTCGAAGCGGGGCGCCGCCCCGGCCGTGCCGGTCGTGTTGCGCCAGAGCCGGCTCGAGGTGTCGGCGAACGCCTTGGGGGAGCAGAAGTCCTGCCGGCCTTGAATGTCGTGGCAGACGTGAGTCGGATCATAGTCCACGTAGTTGCCCACGACGATGTCCAGCCAGCCGTCGCGGTCGAAGTCCAGGAAGCTGGCCGGCGCGGCCCAATGGGGATTGTCGAGGCCCGCGTCCGTCGTGACCTCGCGGAACTTCCCGCCGCCAAGATTCTGGAACAGCCGCACCGCGCCGTACTCAGTCACCAACACATCGGCCAGCCCATCGTTGTTCACGTCGCCCGCGAAAGCGCCCATACCACGCCCGCTCACGTCGAGACCCGACGCCGCGCTGACGTCGTGGAACGTGCCGTCGGCCTCCTGGTGGAAGAGTTGGTTGCGCGCGGGAGAATTCGTCCCGCCATTTTGCACGAGATACACGTCCAGCCGCCCGTCATTATCGAAGTCGAACAGCGCGATGCCCGAGCCGACTTGATCGGGCATGAAGTAATTGGTGCCGGCGACGTGTTTGAATTTTAGTCCGCTGCGCTCCGTGATGTCCTCGAACCACTGCGCTCCGGAGCCGCCGACGTGAGGAGGCGGGCTCTTCGCCGGCTCCTGGCCGCACCCCGCGAGCAACAACCCCAGCAGAAGGAATGACAACACTCGAAGGAGGCAGGACGCAGCCTGACACCGCCCTCGATTTCTCCCTCTTCCCAAGCTGCAGAAGCGCGGAAGGCCGAGATGTTTTCTGCCGGAGGGAGAGTTGAGAATAGCCCGGCAGTTCACTGCCGGGTTCAGTGTCGCCAGTCCAAAAGTCCCGTAGGGACGGCTGAATCCACCGAATGTCATGGGCCTGATAGTATTCCGATTTTGGTGGCAGCGATTCAGCCGTCCCTTCGGGACTTGTTGCCTCGATTCCACTGTCCCACCCTTGAAAGGGTGGGCTACTCTCAAATCTCCCTCCGGGAGATGGCGGCCAAATCGCCGGCCCATGAATTTCCGAATCGCCACCGTGATCTTCAACCGCTTAACCTTGTCACCTTGCAACTTTGCAACACTGTAACTGTCTTCACCCCCACTTCATCCCCGGCTTGCGGATGGCTTCGAGGGATTGCTTCACGTCGAGCGCGCGCTGGGCTTCGTGCGCCCAGGTCAGGCAGCGGTCGCGCCAGATTTTCTGCTCGGCCGGCGTCGGCGTGTAAGGCTTGGCGTGCGGCACATCCTGGCCGACCAACAGCGCCAGGTAGCCGTCCATGCCGAAGGAATTAGACGGGTGAAGCAACTGCACGCCCGCGACGATGCTCGGGCCGTTTTCCTTGTAAAAATCCACCAGGAACTGGGCCCCGTGCAACGCGGTGTCATTGCGGCAGGCCCGCCAGAACGGCGTGTCGAGCCGCGTGTTGAATTTGTAATGGATGGCCAGGAAGTCGCGAATGTCGTCCCAGGCGCGGGCGTTGTAATCGTTGTAGAGTTGCACGAGCGTGGGCGTGGGCGCGCACAACGAGTCGATGAGCGAATCGGCCAGAGTCGAGGCTTCGACGCAGATCACCTGGAGCGCGGTGGCTTCGAGCGGCTCGACGAAGCCGACGGCGTTGCCGATGCCGACGACGTTGCCGACCCAGTTGCGGGCGTAACGGCCGCTGCGAAACTTCACCACGCGAGGTTCATTGGCCACCTTGGGATTCTTGCGAAGGAATTCCGCCAGCGCGGCCTCGTCCGCGATGAATTTCGAGGCGTAAACGTAGCCGCGGTTAATCCAGTTCTCGTGTTCGATCTGCCAGCACCAGCCGGCGTCCATCGTCTCGGCGGCGGTGTAGGGTTTGATCGGTTCGACGGTGCGGGGCCAGCCGCCGATGACGGCCCGGTCGCAGAACAGGGCGTCCTCGTAACTGAGGTACGGCTCGGCCAGCGCCCGGCTCAGCAGCTCGGAACGAAACCCCGAGGCGTCGATGAAGAGGTCCGCCGCGAGGCGTTCGCCCGTGCCGGTGATTAGCGCAGCAATGCCTTCGGGACCGCGCTCCGGAGTGACCGTGGCATCGACGACTTCGACGCCGAAATCGCGCGAAACCTTTTCGAGCCAGGCGACCAACTTCTTGTTCTCGATGTGGTAGGCGTGGTTGTTGTGGAACTCCGGCCCGCCGTCGGCCTTGCGCCCAAACACCTTGTCGTGCGCCATGTAAGCCGACGCCCGGCCCGCGTAGGCGAAGTCGTTGTTGAAGAAGAAGCCGTTGTTGCGCGGCAACTCGGGGAAGCGATGCTGAAATTCGTAGGAGAAGGTGTAGTAGAACTCGCGGCGCGGCCCCCAGAGGAATCGGATGCCGAGCTTCCAGGTCGGCTCGGCGTCCGTGTAGAACTGCTGGGGCTTGAGCCGGAGGTATTCGAAAAAGTGTTTCGGGAAGGCAATGGTGGTGCCTTCTCCCACGCCGATGACGCCGATGTCCGGACTGCGGACCACTCTCACGCGGAGCTGCGGCAGCTTGCGCTTGAGCGTGATGGCGGCCATGAAGCCGGCGCTGCCGCCGCCGAGGACCACAATGTTTCGGATGGGTGACATCCGGGCGCAGCCTACAGGAGCCGGGCGCGGCGGGGAAGTGTTCAGTGCTCGGTTCCAGGAACCCGGGCGCATCCCTGACACTGCCCCCCGAGATTCTCCCTCTCGCCGGCGACGCAGGAGTGGGGAGAGGACCGGGAGCCCCTCACCCCAACTTTCTCCCCCCGACGGGGGCGAGGGAGCCGGCTCGCGGGGACGCTCGCCCCACCGTTATGGTCCCAGCTTGATCTCCCGCGGGGCAGCTTCGCCGTGGACCGCGACGAGCACCGATTGTTCCCGCACTTCGACACAGCGGACGTTGACTTTTCCATCCAGCAGCTTCACGGGGAGAGTGTCTCCGGCGGCGAAGGTTTGATCATTCAGCAGGGCAAAGCGGCGATTGGGCGTCCCTGAAATGGTTTTCAAAACCAGGTTGGTGTAACGAATGGGCGGGTGCGTGGGGGCGCCTCCGAAGGGGAGCAATTCCGGCGGCTCCGCCGGGCGACTGGCCTGCGGCTGCGTTCCCGGTCTGGCGGTCATTTGGGCGACGCTCCGGGTAAAGGCGGCGACGCCGCCCGGCTGATAGCCGGATCGCCCGATTTGCATTCCGTTCGTGTTGAAAAAGAACAGGGCGGGATAACCGCCCACGTGCAATTTATTGGCGATCTCTCGATTGGCCTTCTTCAAAGCTTCCGACTGTGCTGTGCGCCTGGGAAAGTCAATCTTCACCAGGACGAGGTTGGTGCGCGCATAGGTTTCGAACTCGGGTTGGGAAAAAACCTCGGCGTTGAGCTTCGCGCACCAGGAGCACCAGTCGGACCCGGTGAAATAGAACATCGTGATCTTGTTCTCGCGTTTCGCCTGGGTGAGCGCGGCGCCCAGGGTGTTCTCTTCCGCGCCGTTGCGCCATTCTGCGGCGGGCGCGGCGGCGGCGGTGATGAGTCCAAAAACCAGGAGAGAATGCTTCAAGAGGTGCATCGGTTGTGATTCGTTCGCGGTCCGGCAAAGGGCTGGCATTTGCCTCGGGACGGCCCTCTTTAGGTATCGCCGTGACGGCGGTTTTCTTGAGGGGAAACGAACCCTCTCCCCCCAGCCGTTCCCAGCGATGAAGTTCCGAGTTCCGGGTTCCGAGTTCCGAGTTGAAACGACCCGGAACTCGGAACTGAGAAGGCGGCGACGGTGCCCGCGTAGGCGGGGTCGTCGTAAACGTTCTTCAACTCGTGCGGGTCATTGGCGAGATCGAACAGCTCCCACGCGCCGAGCTTGTCGAAGTGGATCAACTTGTGGCGCCGTGGGCTGCATCATCAGGCAAAACGGCTTGGCCGCGTCGCGCTGCTTCAGCCAGTCCAGCGAGATGTCGCCGATCAAATCGCTCGTGTAACCCTTGAGCTTGTTCGTGCGGCCGTTCTCGATCATCACGGGATCGTGATAAAGGCCTTGCCCCGGGAGCAAAACGGCGCCGCCCCAACGGATCGTAAGCCGCTAATGCGGTAAACGATTTGTGACGATACTGGAATCGGCAAGTGGCACGAATGAAAGCGGCGCCAACAATCAGCCTGAGCGAATGGCCTTCATAACGCGTTTCTTCATCAAGCCTGCCAAGCCGGCGCTCGTCCAGTTGCCGGCGGGCACCTTTACGATTAATCGCAAGGGCCAGATTTTGACCTCCACCCTTCCTCAATCCTTCCCCACGGAGGATGTGCTGGCCATCGGCGCGCAGGTGCTGGCCGCGTTTCGTTCCGCCCAACGGGCGCAACTGGCGCTGGGCGAAATCGTCATCCAATACTCGACGCTCACGCTGTCGGCGCGCGAACAGCGTGGCGGCGCCATCGTTTTTCTCAAGCCCCAGGCCTGAAAAGGGAAGGTTTGAGAATCCAGGGCGCCGCGCTTCAGGCGCTGGCCGGGCTGCGATGCAATAATCGAAAAAAAGGCTTCACTCTTCGGGCATTTCTGACGATTGGCCAAGTGTTGCCTGACGTACCCGGCAACGTTTGGCATCGCATTGGAAGCTATGAGTGAGAAAAAACAATCTCCCGGCGGCGGCCACGAAGTAGTGGCCGTTTCAACCACACCCGACGCAAAGAAGAAGCGCTTGTTGTTGATTGAGGATCAGAACACGGCGCGCCTTGTGCTCCTTCAGAAACTGCGAGCAGCGGGCTTTGACGTGGATGTCGCTCCGAACGGCCGTGTGGCGATTGAGAAACTGCGCAGCAGTCGGCCCGACGCGATTTTCATGGACCTGCTGCTGCCTCAAGTCAAAGGCGTGGACGTGATCAAGGAAGCGCGACGCGTGAAGGGGTTCGCTGACCGTCCGATTTACGTTTGCACCAGCGCGGCCAACATGGACGCCTGGACCAAGCGGGGGACGAAGGCGGGAGCCACGAAGATTTTTGACCGGGCTGCGACCTCGATCGATGCGGTCGTGGCAGCGGTGGCGACGGACTTGATGGGATCCGACGCCGGCAAAGACCCAACCGAATCGCAGCCACAAGGCAAAGCGGAGCCGGAGGCCGCGCCGGAAACACTCTCGATGGACAAACCAGCCGTGGCCGGGACGGAAACACTCCCGCAACCGCTCCCGCAACCGCCCGCGCAATCCACCGGCGACGAGCCGCCCGCCGCTCAACCCCTTATTCAGCCTGTTTCCCTGTTTCGGCGGGCATTGATAATGCTTGGCCTGTCCAGAAAACCCGGTCCGCCCAGTCAGCCGGCCGCACCCGCCAAACGGAAACCGGTTCCCGCCATGGAAAGGCCGAACGCGTTGGAAACAGCTCCCGTGGCGGCCCGGAAACCAGGGCCGTTCGGCGCTGTGACGCCGTTGCCGAGCCAGGGTGGCCCGTCCGGTGAGACAGCCTCCAATGGCCTTGACGGCATGATTGCGCCTGCTGGAGGCCACGGCGGCGGAGTCCTTACAATCGACCAGGCCGGCAAAATCATTTCGGCCGACGACGGCTGTGTTGCCATGTTCGGCTGGGAAGCCGCGATGTTGATCGACGTGGATCTAAAGGTGTTGCTCAAAGAGGGGCTCGCTCAAGGGGTTGAGGCATTCCTGCAAAAACACCGAGGGGGTGATCCAAGCAAGGCATCAGGCTCGTCGCCTGTGGTTGCCCGCAGAAGGGACGGCACAGAGTTTCCCGTATCGGTGACCACGCTGACGTGGAGCTCAGAGACAACGGTGCTTCGCAAATCGGAAGGTGCGCGCTCTTGCTGGACGGTCGTTTTTCGAGATTTGACGTGCGTCGCCACTCCTCCAGTCCCGGCAGCGACCGTGCCGCACCCGGTCAGTCCACGTGCAGCCGCCCCGTCGATGCCAGCGACCGCGGACTTGTCCCGGCTTCAGCAATCTCACGCCGCGCTGCAACAGACCAATGCGGAGCTACAAAAGCAGTTACAAGCCCTCTCGGCCGAGGCCGCGATGCACCGCGAGGCGCTGGCGAAGAGCCAAAAGGAGCGTGAGGAATGGGAGGAACGAATTCATTCCAAGGAACCTCAACTCAACCTGGCCCAATCTGTTTCGGAACGAGGGCCGCGAAAACGCAACCAGCTCGAACAAAAGCTCCAGCCACTGGCTGCTGCCGACCCCCTGTTGGAGCGGCAGGCGGCCGAACAGAGTCGGAACAGGGAGGAGTCGTCGAAGACGCCCGCTCCGTTGCGCGAGCAATTGGCCGGAGCACAAGCCGAAGCCGAAAGGACGAATGCGGTAACAGCCTTCCAACAAGAGGTCGCGAAAGCTCATCGAACCGGGGAAGAGCTGGCCAGGCTTCGCCGGAGCCACGACGAGCTGGCCGGCCAGTTGACGGCCGAGCAGCAGTCCTCCGCGGAATCCAAGCGGCGCGGCGAGGAGCTGGAGAACCGGTTGCGCGAGACCGTGGGCGACCTGGAATGTCTCCGGGCGGACGCGGCCACGCACTCGGAGGAAACGGAGTGTCTGGAGTCCGCACTACGCGAAGAACTCATCGCGGCGCGGAAAGCTGCCGAGCAGGCGGAAGCAGCCCTCAAAAAGGAAACCGCGCGCAACCAGGACCTGGAAAAGCGTCTCCAAATCCTTGGCAATAATCTGAGAGAGGAGCAAAACGATCGGAGCAAGCGATTTGAACAGGAATTGGCCGCCCTCCGGAGAGAACGCGACGATCTCAGTGGCAAGCTCACCGCCGAGCAACAGGCCGTGGCGGAGTCCAAACGGCGGGCCGAAGAACTGGATGGCCGCCTTCGCGACAACGCGGCCGAAGCGGCGCGGGCCAAAGAGGAATTGGACAAGCAGACCGCGGATCGGAAGCGTTCCGAGGCCGCATGGCGCGGACAACTCGAGACCGCCAAAGCGCTGACCCGCACCCTGGAGGCAGCCTGCGCGGAAGCCGTGGAGCGCAATTCACGCTTTGAAGGGGAACTGGCCGCGCTCCAATGTCAGCGCGACGAACTTCAACGGAAGCTGGCCGAGGAGCATCGCACCGTCTCGGAGCCCAAGCGGCGGGTCGAGGAGCTGGAGGTCCGCCTGCGCGAGAATGCGGCCGAATTGGAGCGGGTCAAAACGCAACTGCAAGGCGCCGGCCGCGATATGAGCGCCGAAATGGAACTGGTCAGCCTCGAGCAAGTGCGCGACGCGTTGAGCGCGAAGTTAACGGCCGAGCAATGGACGACGACTGAGGCCAGCAAGCGCAGCGAGGAACTTGAAACGAAGTTGCGCGTCAATTCGGCGGAGCTGGAACGCGTCATTGCCGACCGGGACAAACAGGCCGAGGCCCATGCCCGTCTGGAGGCCGATCTGCGCGGACAACTCGACGCGACGAAGACCGCGGTCGAGCAAGTGGCAGCCGCCCTCACGGCAAAGGCCGCAAAGTGCCACCAGTTGCAAACGGACCTGGCCGGCTTCCAGCGGTCGCGCGATGAACTGAGCGGCAAGCTGGCGGCGGAGCAGCAGGCGGCTGCCGAGTCGCGGCAGCGCAGCCAGGAACTCGAAGGCCGGCTGCGCGAAAGCGCCGCCGAGTTGGAACGCTTCAAGGCGGAGCGCGACAAGCAGGCAGAGCAGCAAGCCCGCCTGGATTCCGAACTGCAGGCCCAACTGGCCGCGGCGAAGGCAGCGACGGAACAGGTTGAAGCCACTCTCAGGCAGGAATCGGCGCGTTGCAGTCGATTTGAAGAGGAGCTGGCCAGTCTTCAAAGAGAACGCCGCCAGCTTCGCGACGAGTGCGACGCCGCACAACAGGCGGAGACACGATCCAAACGCTGCATCCAGGATCTCGAAGAGCAAGTGCGTCAACGCGACGCCGGAGTGGCCAGCGTCAAACTCGAATTGCAGAACCTCGCCGCGGAACGCGGGCGGAGCGAATCCGACCTGCGGGCTCAATTGGAAGCGGCAAAAAGCGCGGCCCAAAAGGCCGAGGCGGCCCGCCAGGAGCAGACCGCGCAGCGCGGCCGGCTCGAGGAGGAACTGGACGGCCTGCGGAAAGGGCATGAGGAGGTGGGCGCCAAGTGGAAGTCCGAGCAGCGCGTGGTTGAGGAATCCAGGCGCCGCATCGCCGAGATCGAGAAAACCATGGTGCAAACGGCCACGGAATTTCAGCAAGCCAAAGCCGCCTTCGAGAACCAGTCCGCGGAGCGCGGGCGGATCGAATCCGATCTGCGCGCCCAACTGGAAGCGGCGAAAAACGCGGCCCAAAAAGCAGAGGCGGCCCGCCAGGAGCAGGCCACCCAGCGCGGCCAGCTCCAGGAGCAATTCAACACTCTTCGGAAGGATCGCGAGGACCTGGGCGCCAGGTGGAAGACCGAGCAAACCACGGCTCAAGAATCCAAGCGGCGCGTCGCCGAACTCGAAAAGGCGATGGGCGAAAGGGCGACGGAACTGCAACGCGCCAAATCCGCCTTCGACAACCAGTCGACGGAACGCACGCGAAGCGAATCTGAACTGCGCTCCCAATTGGAAGCGGCCAAAGCCGCTGCCCAAAAGGCGGACGCGGCCCAGAAGGAACTCGGCACGCAGCGCGGCCGGATCGAGCAGGAACTGAACGGCGTCCGCAAGGCTCATGAGGAACTTGGTGTCAAGTTGAAGACCGAGCAAACCGCGACGGAGCAATCCAGGCGGCGCATCGCCGAACTCGAGAAAGTCATGGGCGAAAAGGCGGCGGAACGCGGCCGGATCGAATCCGACCTGCGCGCCCAACTGGAAGCGGCCAAAGGCGCGGCCCAGAAAGCCGACGCGGGCCGCCAGGAGCAGACCGCCCTGCGGGGCAGGCTGGAGAAGGAACTGGCCGCTCTGCAGAAGAAGTTGGAGAAGGATTTGGCCGGGCTGAAGAAGCAGCATGAGGAACTCGGCGCCAGGTTGAAGACCGAGCAAAGCGCCACCGAGGAAACCCGGCGGCGCATCGCTGAACTCGAAAAGACCGCTCGCGAAAGCGCGGCCGAACTCCAACGCGCCAAATCGGAGTTGGAGAAGCAGACCGCGGAACGGGCCCGTCTGGCAGCGAATCCTCCCAGGGCATCCGGACAGACCGAAGGGCTGACGAAGGAAATGTGCCGGTTGCGCGAGGAGGAAGCGGTCCGGACGGCTGAACTTTCCGATCTGCGACGCCAGATGCGCGACGGCGTCGGGTCCGTGGCCCGTCTGACCGCCGATATGGAGAAGGAACGGGCCGAACGTCGCCGGGTCGAGCAACGCTCCGCCGCGCTGACGTCGCAGTTGCAGGAGTTGCACGAGGAACTCAAGCAACATCTCGAGTCGGCCAACGCCAGCCAGAAACGCATTACCGACATGGAGCAACAACTCCGGGAGCGCGAGGACTCGGTCGTGCGGGCCGGCGCCGACTTGCAGAAGGAAGCGGCCAGCCGGCAGTTGGCGGAGGAACAGTTGCGCAGCACCGCGGATTTCAACGGCCATTTGCGAAACTGCCTCTCCTCGTTTGAACAGGCCAAGAAGGGCTTCAAACGCATGCAGGAGGAACTGGAAACGAGGCAGCAAGCCAACCTGAATGCATTGAAGGAGAGCGAGGCGAAGTTGCAAGCCGAGGCCGGCGAACGCAAGCGGCTGGAAGAGGCTTTGGCCGCGGTCCAACGCGACCTCCAGGAACAAGCTCAAAAGACCTCGCTCGAGCTGACGAAGCTTCAGTCGGAGTTGCAAGTCGAGAAGTTTGAGCAGAAACGCCTGCAGGGCGAGGCCATGCAGTCGCGCTACTCGTCGCTGGATTCGGCTCGAGTGGGCCAGGCGATGGTGAACAGCTTCCGCAAGCAGATCGAGCAGCCGGTCGATCAATTGATGCAGACCAGCCGCCGGCTGTTGGAATCCCAACTGGAGGCGGAGCAAAAGAAACTGGTGGAATCCGTGCTCGAAAACGCTCTCTTGCTGCGCACAAACCTTCAGGAGAGCGGGCCGTCGAACCCCGGGGGCGACCGGGCCGGAAACCAGAGCCCGCCCAAATTGGCTCCCGTTCGGCCGCCTGGCCTGATGCCCGAGCGTGGCAAACCCGATTTCCAACCTTGAAAAGCGTGCGTCGACGTGAGATGATGCTTGCCTAATTGGTGTCCCGCGTTGACGGTAATCGGCAGGGCGTTGTCAAATAACCGGCTTGTTCCACTTCATTTTGGTAAATCGGCCACGTCGGTTTCGACTTTTTCAGGAGCGCTCCACTCATTCTCCCGGAAGTTTTGGCTGCGCGGCAGCGCAGCCCTGGTTCGGTGCGGGTGCCGAGGGGCGCCCGGTTAAGGGCGTATCCCATCTTTCTGCGCAGGTCAGGCCAGACGAACCGCGTCACCCCTCACCCCTGCCCTCTCCCCATCGGATTGGGAGAGGGCTGGGGTGAGGGGTTAGAGCGCACACGACTGCACAGATTTCGAGATGCACTCGATTCAGGGCGCCGACGGCGGGAATTCTTCCCCAAAGGGCGGGCATCCGGTAGCATCGCCGCCCGATGTCCGACCTCTTGCTCAAGCTCCTCGACCCGCGCGTCAGCGAAGCGGGCCGGATCACCGGCGCCTCGCTGGCGTTCCGCGGCGGGATGAGCGCCGGTTGGTTCGTGCTGTGGGTCCTGGCGGCGGCGGCGCTTATTTACTGGATGTATCGGGCGAGCCCGGTCACACTCACGTCGTGGCGGCGGCACACGCTGGCAGGGTTGCGCGCGCTGTTCGTCGCATTGTTGTTGGCACTGCTGATGCGGCCGGTGCTGGCGTTCACCGTGGAAGGCAGCGTCCGACGCGTGCTGGTGATGCTCTTCGATTCCAGTTCGTCGATGCAGATCAAAGACCCACGCCTCGAGGCCGATGACCAGAAACGGGCCGCCATCGCCCGGAACATCCTCGATCCGAAAGGCGGCCTGAAGCAGCCGCTGGACCGCTCGCGCGCTCGGGAGTTCGAGCAAGTTTCCAGGATTGAAATCGTGAAGAGCGCCCTCAAGAACGAGCGGCTCGACCTTCTCCCGCGGCTCGACAAGGAATTCGACCTTTCGGCGTTCAGTTTTGGCCAGGGCGTCGCGGAGTTGTCCACCCGCAAGGCCGGCCGGGAGACGAACGGGGCGGCGGCCGGCGAAGCCGGCGTCGATGCGTTCGACTGGGTGGACCGCCTGGAAGCCAGCGCGCCGACGACGGCCCTCGGCGACGCCATCCGCGAGGCGCTCAATCGCAAGCGAGGCCAGCCGCTGGCGGGCCTGGTGCTCGTCTCCGACGGTGTAAACAATTCGGGCAGCCAGCCGCGCGACGCGGCCGCGCTGGCGCGCCAGGAGAACGTGCCGCTGTTCATCTACGGCGTCGGCATCACCAGCCCGCGCGACATTATCCTCCAGAACCTGTTTGCGCCGGAGGTCACCTTCGTCAAGGACGAAGTGCCGGTGACGGTGCGTGTGCGCGGACAGGGCTTGAACGGCGAGACGGCCGAGGTGCAACTCAAACTGGGCAACCAGACCGTCGCGACAAAGACGATCACCTTCAGCGGAGACGGCGAGCAGGTCGTGCAGATGAGATTCACCCCACAAAGCACGGGCGAACACGAGCTGATGGCCAGCATCGACGCGCGTCCCGACGAAACCGTGAAGGACAACAACTCCCGCTCGCAGCGCCTCAAGATCATCGACGCGAAAATCAAGGTGCTGCTCGTCGACCAGTCGCCCCGCTGGGAGTTCCGTTATCTCCAGGCGATGCTGCTTCGGGACCGGCGCGTCGAGTTCAAATGCTTTCTCGTCGAGGGCGACAAGGCCATCGCGCGCCTGCCCGACACGCCGTATTTGCCCGAGTTCCCCACGCGCCGCGACGAGTTGTTCAAGTTCGATCTCGTCATCCTCGGCGACGTGGACCCGAAAGTCCTCAACGCCCAGCACCAGGACAACTTGAACAAGCTGGTGAGCGACTTCGGCGGCGGCCTGCTGGTGCTGGCGGGCAAACGGTTCATGCCGTCGAGCTACCGCCGCAGCGCCATCGATAAGCTGCTGCCCGTCGAGTTTGATCCGATCACGATCGAATCCAGCCAGGATCCCGTCGCCGAAAAGCCCGTGAAGCTTCAGCTCACCGCCGCCGGCCGGGCCAACGCGATGCTGCGCATCGCGGACCAGGAGGCGGAGAACGCGCAACTCTGGGCGCAGCTCCCGCCGGTTTACTGGGTCGCGAAAGTCGCGCGTCCCAAGCCCGCCGCCGAAGTGTTGCTCGTCGATCCCGATCCGGCCAAGGAATCGCGTTTCGGCAAGATGCCGGTGATCGCCGTGCAACAATATGGCCTGGGCCAGGTGATGTACATCGGCACCGACAACACGTGGCGCTGGCGCAAGAATGCGGGCGACTTCTACTACACGGCCGTTTGGGGCCAGATCGCCCAGCGCATTTCCATCCAGCGCCTGCTGGGTGTCTCCAAGCGCACCCAGCTCAGCACCGACCGGCAGAACTACATGACGGGCGACCGCGTGACGGTTTACGCGCGGCTCTACACCGGCGTCGGGTTCGACCCCGTGCAGGAGCCCTCCGTGAAGGCGGGCTTCGGCCTCAAGAATGGCGCCGGGCCGCGGCCCGAGGTGATCCTACGCCCGATTCCAGAACAACCCGCGATGTATCGCGGCGAGTTCGTCGCGCCCTCCGCCGGCGTCTACGGCTTTTGGGTCGAGAGCGACCCGCAAACGCTATTGGACTTCAACGTGACCGAGCCGAAATTCGAATTCGGCGAAACCGCCATGAACGAGCCGCTGCTCAAGGAGCTGGCCGCGAGCACCGGTGGCCACTACTTCCGCGAAGAGGATCTCCACAAGCTTCCCGAGCTGATCAGCGCGAAGACCGAGCGCGTGCGCTCGCCGATGGAAGTCGAACTATGGGCCAGCCCGCTTTACTTTCTGCTGATGCTGGGTGTGGTGAGCGCCGAGTGGGTGTTGCGGAAGCTGTCTCATCTCAAATAGAAGTTGAAGGATTGAAGCGTTGAAGCGTTAAATGAGTGGCATGAGTGCCGTGCGTTACAAGAATACATGGATGGGGTGCCGACTCTCGCCGCGCGGAGAACAGAGCGGATCAGCCGCAATTACGCCGAACGGGCAGGATGAATGAAACGCGCGGCAACACACCCAAACGATGGTCCTGTCTCCGCGTTGCACGACCGGCCGGCAACAGGTCCGGCGGTGGCCGCGACAAGCAAAAAGTACGGGGAGGTCTCCTGGGAAAGGATGATTCGAGCTGTGGAAAAGGTTCGTGAACGACTCCGTCGGGCAGTGGCTGCGCTGGAAGGGGCATCGGTGCCATACGCCGTGGCAGGTGGCAATGCGGTGGCCGCGTGGGTGTCCCGCGTGGATGAAGCGGCGGTGCGCACAACTCAGGACGTGGACATTCTCCTGCGCCGCGCCGATCTGCCGGCGGCCATTGCGGCAATGAGCCAGGCCGGGTTCGTGTATCGCCATGCCGCCAGCCTGGACATGTTCCTGGACGGCCCGACCGCCCGGGCCCGCGACGCGGTGCACGTGGTCTTCGCATCGGAAAAAGTCCGCCCGCACAATCCGTTGCCCGCCCCGGATGTTTCAGAATCGGAACAGACGGCCACCTTCCGCCTGCTCACGCTGGAGGCGCTGGTGCGGATGAAGCTTACCTCGTTCCGCGACAAGGACCGCATGCACACGCGCGACTTGATCGACGTTGGGTTGGTTGACGCTTCGTGGATGAGCCGACTGGATGCTCGACTGGGCGCTCGCCTCAAGCAGTTGCTCGATAACCCCGGAGGGTGAGCGCCGGGCGAGTGCCCAGGAAGCTGTCGCACCTGAAGTGAAAGGCGGTCGGTATGGAGTGCGCCGGCAGAGCGCAGCGGCGATGGCGTTTTGGCTAACCCGCTTCAACGGGATAGGCAAGCCAAAGCGGAGTCGCGCTGCGCTTGCCTCCGCACTCCATAGCCCAGGGTGAAGGGGCTGAAAGCCCACGATGTTACAGCCTGGGGTGAAGCCCCAGGTGTACGAAGCTCCATTACTTCCCGCCCTGTAAGGGCGGCACGGGCCACGCCATGAATCTGTTCCGGCCTTTCAGGCCTCAGGAGGATTCTCCGGACAGGTTACCTGGGCCTCCGCTCGCGATTCTCGCTCCAGCCCAGGCTGTAACAGGGCAGGCCTACGGCCCTCAAAGCCGCTGGCTCCGATCGGGGAACAAGTATCGTTGCGATCAAACTGCTCCCACGGAAACACGTCCGTCCCATAGATAAGGCAGCGCGGCTTGGCACACGCGCCACGGCTGCCCCCTCGGACTACGGCGCGACCACCCGCGCGCGGTAGAATCGCTGCGCGCGCGCAAGGGCATTGGTGTCCAGCACTTCGATCAGACTGCCGGTGCCCGGCAACAATGTGGCGCCAGGCAAAGCGATCCACGCGTTCGTGTTCGGGAGCATATCGGAGCGTTCCACACGGTAAGTCAGGCCCGTCACGCTGTTGAAGCGCAGCCGCGCGTGGGCGTTCAACAGGGTGGCGATGGAAAGGCGGACTTCGTCGTCCAGGATCACCGCTGTGGCGGTGGTGCGGGCCAGCGTGGCGTTGACGGGGGCACTGAGCAGGATTGAAAACGATTCGTTGCCCTCAAACAGCGTGTCACCCAACACGGCGACACGGAGGGTCTGGTTGGTCTGGCCCGCGCTGAACTGCGCCGTGCCGTTGGTCGGCGCAAAATCCAGTCCGCCAATCGCCGAGCCGCTGGCGGTGGCGAACGCCACGGTCACGATCTGCTGTGACGGACGAGAGAGCTGTAACGGGAATACCGCATCGGTCCGGCCGCTGTTGCCTTCCACGACGACCGTGTCGGCGATGGTCAGCGACGGCAAAGTCTGGTTCGAGCAGCAGAAGGGGCCGGATTGCGTGACCAGGGTCAGCCGCCAGCCGTTGGCGATGCTGCCGGAATCCCGCAGGGAATCGTCCCACACAAAGAGCCTCCATGTGCCGTTCGGGTTGGTGCCGTTGAACACTGAAAGGGCGGAGCTGTAGGGTTGCGCAGGCGCGGGCGACGAGAAAACCTCATCCACGCCTATATTGGTCGGCTTCCACACGCCCGTGGAGAGAGCGGATTCATCAGGCAGGAAGTTCGTCGCCGCATCATCGAAGGTGAGCGTCAGATTGGCTGACGAAGAGGGGCCGCCCACGTCGGACATGAGCAGCACGGACTGGCCGCCCGGCCCGACCAGCAGCGCATCCACGTCGTCGGTGAAGGTGTGTGAAAAATTGCTCAGCGTGGCTGTGACTTTGGTGATGGCGCCGGCCAGGCCGGACACGCTCAGCGTGGAAGGATACGGCGTGGCGGCGTTGCGCGAGGGGATGGAAATGGAAGAAGCGTTGGCGAAAGAATTCGTCACGGGGACAAATGCGCCGGTCACAAAACTGTTCGTCACGGCGGGCAGCACGGAGAGGCCGTTCTGAATCTGGAGCGCCGCCGCCACGCTGCCGCCGCAAGGCGAGGTGCATTGGAACGTAAACGGCCTGGCCACCGCCGCGCCTCCGACCGTCAGGACGCCGTAGCTTTGCGGGCCGCTGAGCGGGATGACGCCGCCGCCGGCACTCAGCGTGGCGACGACATTGCTCGTGTCCGCGGTTCCGATGTTCCGCAGCGCAAGGTTGACCGTCACCGTTTCGCCCGGCTCGACCCTCCTCATGGAGGAATGCACTCCGTCCAATGGTGCCGTCGAAGGCGACCTGCGGCGCCGGCACATAGGTCGCGATGGTGAAATTGGAGTCCGAGATGTCGAAAAAAATGTTCCCGGCGGCCTGGACCCGGATGCGCGCCTGGCTCGTCGAGATGTTGGGCAGCAGGACGGATTCCGAGCCATCATTGGCCGTAGTCGTGGCCAGCGCGACCGGAAACGTGACGCCGCCGTTCGTGGAGAGGAGGATGGTCACGCTCGCCGCGTTGATCGGCGAGGCCGTCGTGCCAGCCACGTCCCAGGTGACGGTGCGGAAGCCGGACCAGACCACCGGCGTGTTCGGCGAGGTGACCCGGAACGGCCCGGCCGTGCCGACGACGGTGACCGCCATGTCGTCCGTGGTGACGCCGCCGCCGCCCACGCGGTTGTCGCGCGCGGTGACGCGAAAATTCATCGTTCGCGAAGTAGTGGGAAGGGCTTCGCCGGCGGTCAGCGAATTGTTCAACAGATCGGACAGCCTCGGAAACGTGCGGACTGGGCCTACTGTGGGAGGGAAAGATCGAAAGCGAGGGCTGCTGCCGTTATCGGCGGCGCCCAAGTTCTGGGCGGGACCCAGATCGCGCTCTTCCCAGCAGTACGTGATCGGGTGGCCGTTTGGGTCGGTACCGAAGGCCGTCAGTGCGAACGGGGTGCGCGACGGAATCACGTAATTGGCCCCCGCTTCGATGGACGGTGCGCTGTTCCCTGTCGCGGTGACGACGGCACAGTCCCCGCCGAAGCCCACGGTGGTGTAGAACTGAATCTCCGCGACGCTGATAAAGTGAAAGAACGGATCCGAGTGCGGCTGCAAATCGTCCGTCGCGCAAATGCCCGCGTAGCACATGATGGTCGAGCCGCTGCCCGGCTCGTAGGCGGTGGAGGCGGTGCGTTGGCCGCCGCAGTTTCCGGCGATGCCGTTGTAGCTGTGGTGCGCGCCAAACTCGTGGCCGATCTCGTGGGCGACGAAGTCCACGTAAAACGCATCGCCCGTCGGCGACGGCAGGCCGGTTTCGCTTCGGGCTTTTGACCCATCGAGACAGACGATAGCCACCGACGACAACCCTCCGCCGCCCGTGCTGAAGACGTGGCCCACGTCGTAGTTCGCGTTGCCAATCCGTTGGTCGGTGATGGACTGGTTTTGCGTCAGGAGCGCGCTCGCATTGGCGTTCGAGAAGGGATCCGTCGACGGGTTGGTGAAGACCAGCAGGTCGTTATTCGCTACGAGCACGAGGCGGATGGCCAATTCAGTTTCGTAAATGCCGTCGACGCGGTTGATGGCCGTGACGATGGCGGCCAGCCCCTGGGCGACGGTGCCGCCGTGGAACTGCGTGTACTCGCCGGTCGCCGACACGGCGAGCCGGTAGGTGCGCAGCGAGGCGCCGGAGCGAATGGTGCCCGCCGCGGGCTGGAACAAGACCGCGCCGTCGTCCGGCGTGAGGCAGGCGAAGCCGTTCCTGTCACGGGCGAGATCGCGCTTGTGATAGGACAAGTGCAGGACCGAGTCACCGCGCCGGGCCGGGTCGATGTAGACCGCGCCGCTAGGGGAGAGGATTTGGGCGTGGAACCCTGACGGCGTGAAGTCGAGGCGGACGCTCGCCGCGGGATCGTCAATGCCCTGGCCGCACCAGGTCTTGATCTCCGGGTATTTCGCCGCAAGTTCCGGCGCCATGATCGGTGATTCGCAAACGGTGAATCGCGCCAGGGTGCCGTCGGGCATCGGCAGGGAAACTTCGGCCGGCGCTTGCGCGGCGGCCGGCGTGAATTCCCGTGGCGCACGGTTGAGTTGTTCCCGCAGCGCGGCCGTGTCGAGCCGGTAGGCGCGGGATTTGTTCGGGTGGACCCAGCGGCCGGCTTCGGGAATCGTTAGCGCCTCGGCATCCGCGGCCTGCCACGGCGAAACTGCGCCACGCGCGGAGACCGCAGCCAGCGCGAAGAGGATCACCGCGGCCCAGCGCGCGAAAGAGGATGTCACGACAAGAGGCTTCGAGTTCTTAGATGGCATTGAAGAATTCCAAAGTAGCCCAAATAAGGAAATCCTCCAGCACGAAGTCGATTGCACGATGGCAGCAGGGAGCATCCCATTTTCCGCGCGGGCCAGGCCAGACGAACCGCCTGACCCCTCACCCCGGCCCTCTCCCCATCGGATGGGGAGAGGGAGAATCGCTGGCCGTCAGTCCGCGCAGTTGGCGGCGCAAGTCGTCGAACGGCCAAGGGAGTTGCCAGTGCGCAACCAACGGCGCCACCGGACTCCCTCTCCCCCTCAGAGGGGGAGAGGGCCGGGGTGAGGGGGCAGCCCATGGCCCAACCGTGCCCTGCAACAAATCGGGATGCGCCCGAGTACAACCACACGGCCCGCCCGGGGCAAAACCGCCTTGTGCGACGACCATCCGATCGCTACGGTCTGCACGTGCCAGCCGCGACTTTTTCCCGATGACGCAAGCGCCGGAAGTCTCTCTCACCACGCCTCACGAACTCAGCGCGAGCGCCTTGATCCAACAGCGGATTGACGCCTTGCGCGCGCGGCACGTGCTTGTGGCCCTGTTGACCGGCGTGGCCATGGCGGTGATCGTCAGCCTGGAGTTCCTGGCGCTGGCAATGTTCGCGGACTGGTGGCTTGATTTGCCCTGGGCCGCGCGGCTGGCGTCGCTCATCGCGCAACTTGGCGCCCTCACTTACATTTTGCTGCGCTTTATTGCCGCGCCGGTTCTGCGGCAGCCGGACGACGACGAACTGGCGCTGATGGTCGAAAAAGTCCGGCCCGAGTTTCGCAGCCGGCTGATTGCATCGCTTCAACTCACCCGCCCGGCCGCCGTTCCGCCAGGGGCCTCCACGTCGCTAGTCAGCGCGCTGGTTGAGGAAACCGAGACGCTCGCAAGGCCCGGAGACTTCAGGAAGATCGTCCCGACGGATCGGTTGAAGCGGTTCGGGACCATGGCGATCTTCGTTCCGATCATCGCCGGGATGGGATTCGCCGCCGGGCGCGAGACGTGCACGGTGCTGCTCCAACGCGTTTTTCTCTCGGCCGTTCCCGTGCCCCGCAAGACACAAATCCTCGTCCCTGAAGGGGACCGCGTTGTCGGCCGCGGCGACACCGTGAGGCTGGAGGCCTTCGTGCAAGGCATCATCCCGGCCCACGGTCTGGTGGAAGTGAAATTTCGCAGCCGGCGCGGGCAGGAGTTTCCCCTGGAACAGAACCGGGACAATAAAATGAACTTCGCCCGCACGCTGGAAAACGTGCAGGACGACTTCACGTACCGTTTCCAACTGGGCGATGGCTTGAGCCCGACGTTCCATGTCAAAGCCATCCCGCGCCCGACCGTCGCGACGATCGAATGCCGGCAGGATTACCCGGCCTATACCGGCCTGCCTTCCCAGGAGCGCAACCTGGGCGACCTGTCGCTCCTTGCGGGCAGCGTGCTCAAACTGAAAGTGACTGCGACGAAAGATCTCCGGACTGCTGGCGTTCAGCTCACAGGCGCGGAGTCGCAAATTCCGATGGAGGGAAGTCCATCGAATCCGCGTGAATGGACCGGTCAGTTCAACGTCCCCGCCAAGGGCCTCACCGGGTTCCAAATCCAGATGCTCGACACCGAGCACATGGAAAGCCGCGACAGCGCCGTTTACCGCGTGGATGTGCTGCCCGACAAAGTTCCGACGGTCCGCATTCTGAAGCCCGACCGGAAGGAGGAGTTGGTCACCCGCATTGCGACGTTGCCAGTGCAGTTCGAGGCGCGCGACGATTTCGCCATTGCCCGGATCACGCTTCACTACAAGGTCGACAAGCTCAACGACGGCGCTGAGAAGACCGTTGAGCTCGATTTGGAAGACCAGCACCCACGGCAAATCCGGCCGACCTACCTCTGGAACATCGGCGGGATTTCGCCCGATCTCTCCGAGGGCCATCTCATCGAGTACTGGCTGACCGTGCAGGACAACAATGATGCCACAGGGCCAGGCATCGGCACAACGGACCATCAACTCGCGAAGGTCGTCAGCCAGGAGGAGAAACGAGACGACCTGTTGAGCCGCGCCGGCGATTACCTCGGCAGCATCAGCGACGTGGCCAGCGATCAGGAAAAGCTCAATAAGAGCCTGGGGCAGATCATCAAGGCGAAGGCCGGAATTCCGTAGCCGCCGACGGGAGGAGGCGGATGGGCGGGAGACGAGTCCGCCTATCCATGACGCTGGTAGGGCGAGGCTCCTGCCGAGCCGTGAACTATCCGGCCTACGGCGTGTGCTCGTAGCGGATCTCGTCGATCCACCGTTGGATTGCCTCCTTGTGAGGGGAAATGGTCTTGAGCGCCGTCAAATGCTCCAGCGCTCGGGCGTAGTTCCCTTGCTTTTCCTCGAGCGTGGCGAGGTAGCCGAGGAGTTGGGCGCGCAGAAAGACATTGGGCTCGGGCTTGCCTGACTCGCGCTGGCGCCAGTTCTTCAGCCCAAGCTCCCAAACATTTCGCGCGCGCACGGGATCGCCGCGATCCTCAAAGTAGATGCGGCCGAGTTCGAACAAGAGCTCGGCGTCCCCGGGATTGGCCCGCAGCCCCATCCGGAGGAACTGCTCGGCTTCGTCCACCTTTTTCAACGCGCCACGCAACCAGTACGCGCAAACGACGTAGGTCTCGACTCGTTCTGGATCCAGTTCTTCGGAAAAGCGCAGCCAGGGGAGAATCTCCCGCTCGTCGGATCGCTTCGCCCCGTGGTGGCCCTCCTCGTGGCCCTTGTGTTCACAGTCGTCGGCGTGACCCTGGCCGTCCTTCGCGCGCTGGCAGCAACTGTGTCCGCAGCCGGAGTCGCCCAGATGCGTGTGGCGCGCCGGATAGAAATGCCGGCTGAAGGCGTCAATCCAATCGCGCGGCTTGCCCAGGTAGTTTTCGGCCGCCTCGTCCTCCTCGCCCTCTTTGTGCATGTCCGCCGCGATATGGGCCTTGGCATAGCCGTCGCGGTTGTCGAAGACGGTCGGGTAATAGCCATTGTGGAAATACGCGTCGGCCTTGGCGTAGAAATGGCTGGCGAACAGCTTGCGACCGTCGCCCAGCGCGGTCTGGAGGAGACCGTCGGACTTCGTGCGGCTGCCCTTCCAGGATTGGAACCACGGTTCCAGGCACACCGCGAGGCTCAACGCGAGCGATGCGAGCAGCCCAACGGCAAGAGAATAGACGCGCATGGCAAACTCAGTGGATGGCCTTGCGCCGGAACCGAAGACAGGCCAGCGCGAGGAATAGCGCCGAATAGACCGCTGCATAGGCGAACGCCGCGGCCCAGATCAGCCAGGGAACCAGCCCCCAGTCGTGCACGATCAGGTCCCGCACATCGAACAACTCCAGGTGCGGCACCGCGAAATAGACCGCTTGCACGACCGTTTGCAGCGGTTCGCTCAGCTTGAGGGCGACCTTGTTGAGGTGCCGGCCGACCAGCAGGATCGACACGGAGACGACCAGTATGATGGTGCTGTTGGACGAAGGCGCGGCGAAGACCAGTGAGCCCAGCATCGTCATCGCGCACAACACGCCCAGCGCGAACCAGTGCAGGGTCGCCGCCTGGAGGTAATTCACGATAGGCCAGTCGTGCTCCCTCGCCGCGGCCACGAGACCGAAGAAGAGGTAGAACACGGCCAACGCGGCGCCCGAAGCCAGCCAGCAGCCCAGGAATTTGCCGATCACCACCTGATGGCGCGTGACCGGCTTGGCCAGCAGCGGGAACAACGTCCGGTTCTCCTGTTCGGCTGGGATCTGCCGCGCCGTCGTGGTGATGGCGATGACGAGCGACGACGCCCAGATGAGGAAGAGGCAAATTTCCTTGAGGTAGCGAAAGACGTTCTCCTGGTTGAACACGTTCACCGAGCCCATCACCAACGTGATGAGCGCCGTAAGCACGAAGAGCACGTAGAAGTCCTTGCGCCGGCAGAGCTCCTTGATGACGACGCCGGCGATGGCCCAAACATTGGTCCAGGTGCTGGCGCCGGTCGGCGCGGCCAATGCAAAATCACGCGGCGCGGCCGGCGAGGTTGGAAGAGTCGTGGAGTTCATGATAGCCAATGATTTTGAGAAAAACCTGTTCGAGATTGTTCTGTTTATAATGGCGGACCAATTCGCTCACGCGGCCCTCGGCCTTGAGCTCGCCCTGATGAAGAATCGCCACGCGATCGCACACCGTTTCGACCTCGCCCAGTTCGTGCGAACTGAAGAAAACGGTTTTCCCTTCGTTCCG
>DASTLJ010000112.1:0-13114 GCA_035715125.1 Verrucomicrobiia bacterium | reverse complement strand
ATGAACAGCGGGCGGCCCTGGTGGTCGAGGTAGGTCGCATCCAGCGGAACGCCGAAGTGATGATAAATCGTCGCCGCGATGTCGCCCGGCGTGACGGGGCGCTCGGCAATCTCGCCGCCATCCCGCGAACTGGCGCCGATGACCTGCCCGTGCCGAAATCCGCCGCCGGCCAGGCACATCGACATCACATACGGCCAATGGTCGCGGCCGTCCGTGCTGCCTTGTGTGCCGAGCTTCGGCGTCCGTCCGAACTCGCCCATGGCGATCACCAGCGTGTCGTCGAGGATTCCGTGGTCGTCGAGATCGCTCACAAGCGTCGTGATGAGATGGTCGAAGACCGGCAACAACGGGCGAAGCCCGTTCCAGATGCCGCCGTAGGGCGGGATGTTGTCGCCGTGCGTGTCCCACGTTCCGGAGGCTGAATGGTTGCTCAAATCGATGGTGACGAAACTCACGCCCGCCTCGACGAGCCGCCGGGCCAGCAGCGCCTGCCGGCACCAATCATGTTCGCCGTAGCGCTCGATGACTTTGGCCGGCTCGCGCGAGAAGTCGAACGCCGCCTGGGCCCGGCCGCCAGCGACGACGTCGAAGGCTTGCTGGGCAAATCGGTCGAGGGCTTCCATGCGGCCGCTGGCGTCGAGATCAGCGCGCAGCCGGTCCATTTGCTGTGAGAGCGTCCGGCGCTCCCGCACGCGGTCCATCGTGAGCCCGGCGGGGAGTTGAAACAGCCGATCGACGTTTTGCCCGACGAACGGATCGAATCGGTTACCCAGGTAGCCGCCCCAGGCCACGTGCGACTTGTCCTTGAGATTGAGGACAACGTAAGGCGGCATCGCGGGATGGTTCGGGCCGCGCAGTTTTGCGACCAGGGAACCGATGGCGGGATAGAGATGGCCTTTGGGATTGATGCGCGGCTCCGCGGCGAGATTGGCGCTCTGCATCACCGTGTTCGGCTCGTGATTGCTCTCACGGCAATCGACTGAGCGAATGATCGTGAACTTGTCGAGCATTGCTGCCTGCTTCGGCAAGTACTCGCAGATGTGCACGCCGGGAAGGCGCGTCCGGATGTCCTTGAACGGCCCGCGCACCTCGGAGGGCATGTCGGGCTTCACGTCCCAGGTGTCAATGTGCGACGGACCGCCCGTCATCCAGAGAAGGATCACGGCCTTGCGGCGCGGCGCCGGGGCGTCCGCGGCCTGGCTGCGCAACCGGAGCAACAGCGGGAGTGAAAGACCTGCCAGCCCGGCCAGGCCCGCCTTGAGCATGCTACGACGGCTGAAGAGGGTCAGCCCTTCTCGCGCGCGCGGATTGAAATGCGCGAAAGCGTGCCGCGGCGAATGTTGATGCGGCCGTGCCCTGAACATGCTCGAAGGCTAGGGCGGGGATGGGGCCTGGTCAAGAACGGGTCGAACGTAGGGCAGGCGTCTCGCCTGCCCGGCCGAGCGAAGCGAGGCCTTGGTCGTGCAATAGCCGCGTCCTTCGGCGCGGCAGGCCAGGCGAGACTCCTGCCCTACGTTGCTGGCGCGACTTCGGTCCTGGTGATGCTTCCAAGTTTCTCCCGACTCTCGAGGCCTATCGTGACATGGAACGCGACAAAAAGCTGTTCGCCAGTCGGGTTTTATGTATGCTTCGCGCGTCGCCCAACAGCCCGAAAGATGCTCATGCGCTCCTTTTGCCGTACCTCGCTTTCCCGCCGCACAGTTTTCGTTCTGGCAGTGAAGCTTTCCCAGGTCGGCGCCGGCCTGCCAGTGCCGGCGGCGCCGATCCCGGGATTGTTCAACACCGGTGTGAACGAGAGCGGCGCGCCGCTCCCGAACAGCTCGGTCGACCCGCATTACCGGCTGGCGCAAAGCGCCGACGCCACGTCGCCGGGGCCCAATGCCATCGTGGTCCTCGACACGTTGTTTCCCATCGTGGCCGGTCCCTGGCTGGCGACCAGCCCGACGTCGAAGTGGATTGGCCCGAAAGCCGACCAGAGCGTCGGCAGCGCGTTCGGCAATTACACCTACCGAATCTCCTTTGACCTGGCGGGGCTGGACCCGTCCACGGCGGTCATCACGGGCCGCTGGTCGTCAGACAACGGCGGCGTGGACATCCTGATCAACGGCGTGAGCACCGGCATCACGGGCGACGGCAACTTCGGCACCTTCACGCCTCAGTTCGCGATCAGCAGCGGCTTCGCCGGCGGGTCCAACGCGCTGGATTTCATCGTCAACAACGCCAGCACGACCGTGAACCCGACGGGCTTCCGCGCCGAGATCAGCGGCACGGCCGAATTGCTGGCGCCGCCGGGTACGCCGGCTTCGATCATCTCCGATCCGTCAAACCGGACTGTCAATGTGGGCTCGAGCACTTTCTTCTCCGCGCAAGGTTACGGCAGCCTGCCGCTGGCTTATCAATGGCGCTTGGGCAACGTTCCGATTCCCGGCGCCACCGGCACCGCCTACACCGTCGCCTGCGCGATGCCCTCCGACGCGGGCCCCTACACCCTGGTCGTGACGAACGCCTTCGGAGGCCAGACCAGCATGGTCGCGACGCTCACCGTCGTCGGCACGGTGCCGCCGCCGCTCAGCCCCGCGCAACGGACTTACGAGCCGCCCGGTCCTTCCAGCCGCCGCACGGCCGTTACGTTCACGGAAATCCAGTACCACCCGACGAACCGCGTTGACGGCAGGAACCTTGAGTTCGTTGAACTCTACAACTCCAACCCCTACTTCGAGGACATTGGCGGCTGGCGCATTTCGGGCGACATCGACTTCACTTTCCCAAGCAACACGATCCTTCAGGCCAACAGTTACCTCGTCGTCGCGCCGGTGCCGACGGACGTGCAGGCGGTCTACGGAATCAACGGCGTGCTCGGAGGTTTCACGAACCGGCTGGACAACAACGGCGGCATCTTGCGCCTGCGCAAGCGTTCGGGCGCCATCGTGCTCGAAGTGCACTACTCCGATGATTCGCCGTGGCCGGTCGCAGCGGACGGCACCGGCCACTCGCTCGTGCTGGCCCGGCCCACTTTTGGCGAAAACGACCCGCGCGCCTGGGCGGCCAGCGCGGTCAAAGGCGGATCGCCCGGCGCCGCGGACCCCGTGCCCATCGGTCCGCTCGAAAACGTCGTCATCAACGAAGTGCTCGCCCACACCGACCTGCCCGTGGTCGATTTCGTCGAGCTTTACAATCACAGCGCCGTGCCGGCCGATTTGTCCGGCTGCTGGCTAAGTGATGACCCGGCGACGAACAAGTTCCGCATTCCGAACGGCACGACGCTCGCGCCGCGCGGCTTCCTTGCCTTCGACGAGAACCAGCTCGGCTTTGCGCTGGACGCCTCGGGGGAGACAATTTACCTGGTGAACTCGAATAACACGCGCGTCGTTGCCGCGCTCGAATTCGAAGGCCAGGCGAGCGGGATCTCCATCGGCCGCTTCCCGGACGGCGCGGACAGGCTGCACGAGCTGGCGACGCCGACGCGCGGCACGACCAACGCGCCGTTGCTCTTGCGCCCGGTCGTCATCAACGAGATCATGTACCATCCAATCTCCGGGCGAAACGACGACACCTACGTCGAGTTGCACAATCGCGGCGCCACGTCTGTAAACATCGGCGGCTGGCGCTTCGTTGACGGCATCGACTTCACGTTCCCGCCCGGCTGGACGATCCCCGCGGGCGGCTACATGGTTGTGGCGGAGAACGCCTCGAGGCTGATGACCAATTACTCGGGTTTGAACGCCGGCAACGTCATCGGGAACTTCTCCGGATCGCTTTCGCACGGCGGCGAACGCATCGCCCTCGGCATGCCCGACTTTGTCGTCCGGACGAACCACAACGGCACCAATGCCGTCATCCTCTCGACCAATCGCTTCTATGTCGTCGTCAACGAGGTGACTTACTCGGATGGCGGACGTTGGGGCCGCTGGGCCGACCGCGGCGGGAGCAGTCTGGAATTGGTGGATCCGCGCGCCGACAACCGGCTCGCGCCCAATTGGGCTGACAGCGACGAATCTGGCAAAGCCGGCTGGACGCTTGTCGAAGCCACCGGCCTGACTGACAACACGACCCTCACCGCCGACCGCCTGCAAGTGATGCTCCTGGGCGCCGGCGAGGCGCTGCTGGACGACGTCGAGGCGCTCTATCAGGGGGTGAACCGCGTCTCCAACACCAACTTCGAGGCGGGCCTCACCGGCTGGACGGTCCAGGGCACACACAGCAAGTCCGGCTGGGAAACGGCGCAAGGCTACAACAGCGCCCGCTCGCTCCGGCTGCGTTCGAGCGACCGCGGCGATCACGCGGCCAACCGGGCCTTTGCACCATTGACTGCTGGCATCCCGCCCGGTTCGAGCGCCACGCTCCGGGCCCGGGTCAAATGGCTGCGCGGCCATCCGGAGATCCTGCTTCGTCTCAAGGGCAATGGCCTTGAATCCTTCGGGCGGCTGAGCACGCCGGGCCGACCAGGCACGCCGGGCACCGCCAATAGCACCGCGGTCCCGAACGCCGGCCCGGCCATCATCGACGTCTCCCACCGCCCCGCGCTGCCCGCCGCTCTGGAAGCCGTGCGCGTTACGGCGCGCGTGCACGACCCCGACGGGCTGGCCGGCGTGACGCTGAAATATCGCGTGGACGGCGCGGGTGGCGCCACGGCCGTGGCGATGCGCGACGACGGATCGAATTGCGATGACGTCGCGGGCGATGGCGTATTCACCGGCATCATTCCGGGCCAGTCGGCGGATCGCATTGTGGCCTTCTACGTCGAGGCTGCCGACTTGTTTGGCCCGCCGGCCACGACGCGCTTCCCAAATGACGCCCCGGCGCGCGAGTGCCTCGTTTACTTCGGCGCGAGCGTGCCCGGCGGCGGCTTCGCCAGCTACCGCCTGCTGCTGACTTCGGCGACGATCTCCACGTGGGCGACGCGGGAGAAGTTGAGCAACGAAGACCTCGACGGCACGTTTGTCTACGGGTCAAACCGCGTCGTGTACAACGTCGGCGCCCGCTACAGCGGCAGCTCCTACACCGCACCGAGTTACACTTCGCCCATCGGCGCCCTCTGCGGCTACGACATCATCTTCCCCGACGATGACCTGTTCCTCGGCGACTCGCACATAATTCTCGACTGGCCGGTGCGCGACGACACCAACCAGCGCGAGCAGACCCAATACTGGTTCCTCGAACAGATGGGCCTGCCGAACATGTACCGGCGGAACATCATCATGTTCGTCAACAACATTCGCCGTGGAAACATCTACGACGACACCCAGCAGCCCGGCGCCAGCACGCTCGCCGAATGGTTTCCTGACGACCCCGATGGCACGCTTGTCAAAACCGACTGCTGGAACGAGTTCAATGACGCCGGCGATCGGGAGAATGACTGCATCCTCAACACCCTCGCGCTCTTCAACACGACCGGCGGCGTGAAGAAAACCGCCCGCTACCGCTGGAACTGGCGCCCACGCGCCGGCGACGGCACGGAAAACGATTTCACGGATTTCTTCCACCTGGTGGACGCCGCCAACCTCCAGGTCAATTATCAGGCCTCTGTCGAGTGCGTGGCCGACATGGAGCATTGGGCGCGCACTTTCGCGTGCAACGATCTCTCCTCTTACTGGGACGCCTTTGGCAACTCTAACGGCAAGAACACTTACCTCTACAAGCCCCAACGCGCTCCGTGGAAACTCATGTGCTGGGATTTCGACGTCGGGCTGGGCACTTTCGGCGACGCGATCGACAACCCGCTCTTCAATGCCAACGACGCGCTCGTCACGCGGATGATCCCGCAGAACGCCGCCTGGACGCGCCTTTATTGGAACGCCCTGTCCGAAGCGGTGAACACGTTCTTCCAGACCGGTCCCGGCACGAAGCTCGACGCGCTCCTCGATGCTAAGTATGCCGCATTCGTGGCCAGCGGCATGGGCCAGAACAATCCAAGCGCCATCAAAAGCTGGATCGGAGGACGCCGCAACAATCTGGTGACCTGGCTCGGGACCAACGTCGCCAGCTTCGCCGTCGCCGGCCCCGTCAGCTTCAGCACCAACCGCAACCTCGTCACGCTGACCGGCACGGCGCCGATCACTGTCCACACTCTCACCGTCAACGGCGTCGCCGTCACACCCGTTTGGACCACGCTTCACGCCTGGCGTATCACTGTCCCGGTCATGGCAGGCGCCAACGCGTTGACCATCGTGGGCCGGGACCGCTACGGCAACGTCATCAGCGGCGCATCGAGCACCATCGCGGTCACCTACACAGGCGTCGACGATTCGCCGGTTGGCAACATCGTCATCAACGAGATCATGTACAACCCGGTCATCCCTGAGGCGAGCTTCATCGAGCTGTTCAATCTCTCGGCCAACACGGCGTTCGACCTCTCCGGCTGGCGCCTCAACGGCATCGACTTCACCTTCCCGTCCGGCACCGTCCTCTCGAACCGCGGCTTCCTCGTCATCTGCAAGAACCGGACTGCGTTTGCCTCAGCCTACGGTTGGGGCGTTCCGGTGCTCTGCGAATTCGACGGCCATCTCGATGACGGCGGCGAGACGCTCAGCCTCATCAAACCTGGCGCCACGCCCGCCGAAGACCTGCTGGTGGACCGGGTCACGTACGACGACGATCCGCCATGGCCCCCGTTGGCGGACGGCCTGGGGCCTTCCTTGCAGCTCGTTGACGCCACTCAGGACAATAACCGTCCCGGCAATTGGAGCGACGGCGCCGGCTGGCGCCGCGTGGTGGTGACCGCCAACCCCGGCGCTTCGACCATCGGCCAGCTCTCGCTGCTGCTGACCAATCTCGCCAGCGACTGCTACATCGACGATATCTGGATCACTCCCGGCATGGTGCCGGAAAGCGGCACGAACTACGTCGCCAATGGCGGCTTCGAGAGTCCGTCGCTGGCCCCGTGGAATGTCAGCGGTATCGCCAGCGCGTCGGCCGTCGTGACGGATGTCGTGCATTCCGGCAACCAGAGCCTCCACCTGGTTTACGCGGCGGGCTCGGCCACTCTCATGAATTTCTTCCAGTACCTCACGAACGTGGTCCCGACCGGCCTGGTCCCCAATGCGACCAACACCTTGAGCTTCTGGATGCGGCCCGGCACGAACTCGCTCCTCATCCAGGCGCGCGTCAACAGCTTCCTCCGGGCCAATTACGACGCCCGGCCCGGTGTCCCCACGCCGGGCGCCCCGAACCTGATCACCGGCACGCTGCCGCCCTACCCGCTGCTCTGGCTGAGCGAAATCCAGCCGCGGAACGTCAGCACGCGGGCCGACAATGCAGGCGACTTCGACCCTTGGATCGAGCTCCACAATGGCGGCTCAACGAATCTCGCGCTCGACGATTTCACGCTGTCCGACTCGTATGCCGACCTCGGCAAGTGGGCTTTTCCGCCGGGCATCAGCCTGGCGCCTGGGGAATTCCTGCTCGTCTGGGCCGACGCCGAGCCGGGCGAAACCGCGGGCACGAATCTCCATGCCAACTTCCGCCTCAACCCGACCAACGGCGCCGTCGCCCTTTCGCGCACGGTGGGCGAGGCTTCGCAACTCATCGACTACCTGAACTACTCGGACGTTGGCGCGGACCACTCATTCGGCGCATGGCCGCCGGACCAGGGTTCCTATCGCCAAACGTTCAACTTCGCGACGCCGCTAGGCACGAACGATCCTTCCGCGCTGCTGTACATCAACGAATGGATGGCCGCCAACACCGGCATCGTGACCGACCCGGCCGATTACGCGGCCGACGACTGGTTCGAGATTTACAATCCCACCGCGATGCCGGTCGACCTCTCTGGCTTTTATCTCACGGACACCAACGCGAACCCGACGAAATTCACCGTGCCTGCGGGCGTCATCGTTCCGGCCCAGGGCTACCTGCTCGTCTGGGCCGACGAAGAGAGCGGCCAAACCGAGCCGGGCGGCGACCTGCATGTGAACTTCAGGCTCAACCAGCTTGGCGAATCGATCGAACTGCGCGACCCTTCCGGCCGGCTCCTGGACGCCGTGAGCTTCGGCGAGCAAACCAACAACATCAGCCAGGGTCGCTGGCCCGATGGCGCGGCGGAGGTCTATTTCATGACCGTGCCCACGCCGCGCGGCCCGAACTTCCTTCCGTCCGTCACCCCGACCATTCACATCCTCGACGTAAGCTTCTCGCCGCCCAGCTCGGTGACGCTTGCCTGGGACTCCGAGCCGGCCCACATCTACCGCGTCCAGTTCAAGAACGCCCTCACCGATGCGGCGTGGACCGATTTGCCTGGCGACGTGCCCGCCTCCGGTCCCACCGCGACGAAAACCGACTCCTCGCTCGGCGCAAACACGCAGCGATTCTACAGAATTCAGTTCGTGCAGTGAATAGCAACCCGATTGACAATCCGGCTGCACTGTAGCGGCGGTCTTGCACTGTAGCGGCGGTCTGTGACCGCCGAGAATCGCCGGGGTTTTGGGCTAGCCTGCGGCGCTCACAGAGCGCCGCTACAGGATTTGAACGGGCGCCCGGCTTCGTTCTGTTCAACGCGTGAGGAATCTGCGATGAATCGGTCGATAGAAATGCCTCTGCTATGAATGACCAGGCATCCAAGCCGGGTGAGTACCTTCCGGCGAACGTCGGCCAAACCACGGGCGCGTCGATCTGGCGGCGCAAGGCCCCGGTGCTGTCGTTCTGCGCGGTCCTGCTGGCTGGTCTCATCGCTCTCACCATGCAGACGTTCCGGATGCTGGATCTGCGCCGCGAAAACGCCGCGCTTCGCGCCGCGACGGCCAGCCTCGACCAGCTTCGCCAGGACAATGCGGAACTGGCGCGGCTGCGCGCCGCCGCTCAACAGGCCGAGGGCGCGCAAAAGGAGCAGGAGGAACTGGAGAAGTTGCGCGCGGAAGTCGGCCAACTGCGGACCATTGCGCAGGAACTCCCGGCGTTGCGCGCCGAAAGCCAGCGCCTCGCTGCAGAGCGGGCGGAGGCCGCCGCCAAGGCGGGCGTCGTGGCGGAGGTTGACCCTTTCGCCGAAGCCAAAGGACGCGCCCAGCGGATCCATTGCATCAGCAATATTAAACAGATCGGACTTGCCGCCCGAATGTGGGAAAATGATCGCAAGGTGGGCATGCCCGCGGATTTCCTCTCGATGAGCAACGAGCTAACCTCCCCAAAAATTCTCACCTGCGATGCGGACACGTCGCGGACCAAGGCGAACGATTGGCGGGAATTCGATGGCAGCAGCGTGAGCTACGAATTGCTATCGCCGGGCGCGGACCCCCGGGATCCCTCCATTGTCTACGTGCGCTGTCCGATCTGCAACAATGTCGGCATGGTCGATGGCAGCGCCCTACAACTCGGTCCGGACTCTCGCGTCGAAAAGGTGGACGGCAAGTTCAAAATTGTCCGTACGCCGGCCAATCCCGCGCAGCCATGAAAGTGCTCCTCGCCATGGCGTTGCTCGGTCTGCTCGCCGCCGCCTTTGTCGGGGAACGGAACGCGATGGACCGATTGCGCGCGCAAAACGAATCCCTCCGCGCCGAAAAACTGGAGGCCGGACAACTCGCCGACGAAAATCGTGATCTGCCGGGACTGCGCGCCGCCGCCGATCCCGCACAGCGGAGCGACCGCACCGAATTGCTCCGGCTGAGAAACGAGGTCCGCCGGCTGCGCGCGCAGCAGCAGGAGGCCGAGACACTTCGCGCGGCCAACCAGCGCGTGGCCGAGGAGATTAAGTCGGGCAAATTCACCCCGCGCCGGCTGGCGGACATGGAGGGCGCCGTGCCGCGCGAGAAGTGGACGTTCGCCGGCTTCGCCACGCCTGAGGCCACCGTCCAGAGTTTTCTCGCGGCGATGGTGTCTGGCGATCTCGAACAGGTTATGCGTTGCATGCCTGCCGAGGAGACTGAACGGATGAAGCAGCAGATGGCGAAGGATCCGGAATCGTTCCGCAAAGAGTTTCTGGGAGGGCTGGACAAGTTTGGGAAGCTCACTGCTTTTCGTATCACGGGCAGACGAAGCATCGACGACGACCGGATGGAAATCCTCGTCCAGGTCGTGGCGGACGGCGAGTCGATGCCGCTGCCGTTGCACCGGGTGGGCAATGAGTGGAAGCTCGGCAATTAGGACAGGCCTCCAGCCTGTATCTGCTTGGCGTCCGCGAGGACGCCCGAAAATAGCCCAGCGATTCATCGCTGGGTATTCGACGCGCCAGCCCCTCAAGTCCCGTAGGGACGGTCGAACTCCTCGTTCTGCCGTCCCTGCGGGACTCCAAATGTCGACTCCTCGCAACCCAGCGATGAATCGCTGGGCTATTTTCAATACGTCCCTCACGGGACGTTAATCGGATACTCCTGCCTGTCCTACTGTTTCACATACCCGTTGGCGCGGAACCATTCCACGGCGTCGGCAAGCGCCTGCCGCGGGGGCGTTTGTGGCAGGCCGAGCTCGCGAATGGCTTTGGCGGGGTTGAAAAACATTTTGTACTTCGCCATCCGCACGCCGGCAATGGGGGCCTTGGGCGGCTTGCCGGTGAGCTTCGAAAGTTGCTCGTCCACCTGCGCTGCCGTCCACGCGAGGACATAGGGAATTCTGACCTTCGGCGCGGGCAGCCCGGTGAGTTCGGCGAGCGCGGCGAAGGTTTCCTTCATAGTCCAGTTCCCGTCCGCGTGGCCAAGAATGTAGCGCTCGCCGATGCAGCCCTTCTCCGCCGCGAGAATATGGCCAAGGGCGACGTCGCGGACGTGGACCCAATTGAGCCCGGTGTCGAGAAAGGCGGGCACGGCGCGGTTCAGGAAGTCGACGATGACCTGTCCAGTGGGCGTCGGTTTCACATCGCGCGGGCCGACGGGGGCGCTGGGATTCACGATGACGACGGGCGCGCCTTTGGCCGCCAGTTCGCGCGCGACCACTTCCGCCTTCCATTTCGAGAGCTTGTAATGATTGCTCATCTGCGCCTCGGAGACGGGTGTGGATTCGTCAGTCGGGGTGACGGTGCCGTTGACCGCGCGCGGCAGCCCGATGCAGCCGACGGTGCTGGTGTAGACGATGCGCGAGCAGCTAGCGGCGACGGCGGCTTCGAGCACGTTTCGCGTCCCGTCCACGTTCGCCGCGTACATTGGGGCGTAGTCGGGCAGCCAAAGGTGGTAGCTGGCGGCGACGTGAAAACACCAGTTGCAACCGCGCATCGCCCGGGCAAGGCCGTCCCGGTCGGCAATGTCGCCAGGCACCCGCTCCACTTCGGCGCCTGCCAGGCCGCGCATGTCGGCATTCGGACGGAGCAGCACCTTGACGCGGTGACCGCGAGCGCAGAGCTCGTGCACGAGGTTGGCGCCGATGAACCCCGTGGCCCCAGTGACAAAGCAGTTCATAAAAGGGGTCCAAGGGCCAGTGTGCGACCCCGCTTCTTGCATTTTCTGCGTGTTTTCGCGGCCATTTCAGCGGGCGCTAAAGCTACGGTTTCGTTTCGCCGATGGGAATCCCAGAACGAAAAGTTCAGTGCGGCCGATGGACGGCTCGCCGGACCCGGTGCAAGTTGACCGTGGGCACACAGACCGGCGGTCACGGCAGCGCCCGACACGGGTTTGGAAGTTGCCATGTTGAACAAAACCAACAGCAAACGAAAGCTGACGCGCAAAGAACAGCGCGACCTCGACATCGAGATCGGGTTCATGGAAGGCGTCGTCCAGCGCGATCCGCGGTGTGCCGACGCGTGGAAGGTGCTCAGCGAAGACTACGCCCGGCGCAGCAAATTTGACGAGGGCCTCAAGGCCGGCGAGCATCTGGCGCGCATCCAGCCCGACGACCCCTCCGCGCTCTATAACCTGGCCTGCTGTTACTCGATGGCCCGACAAATCGACCAGTCCATCGGCGCTCTCTCCCAGGCGATCTCCAAGGGCTTCGACGACTTCAAGTGGCTGCTGAAGGACCCCGACCTCGGCAATCTCCGCAAGGATCCCGCCTTTAAGAAAATCTGGGGCAAGCTCGCTTCGGTAAAGGCCAAGGTGGTCTGAGCGGCACCGGTGTGCAGCCCGGCATCTGGGGAGTAGCTGCGACCGTGAGGTCGCGGGCTGAATTCACAAGCGGGAAGGAAATCGATTCCGACGCCCAACCTCCAACGCTCCCGACCCGCGACCTCACAGTCGCAGCTACCCCAAACGCGTACGCCGCCCGCCGCTCAAGCGCCGAACTTGTCGAACATCCGCGCGTTGGCCTGCATAAGGCGCATCAAGTATTTCGCCTCGAACACTCCCAGCGAACCCATGTTCGCCCCGGTCTCGGTGAATCGGTCCAGCTTGTCCGAACCGCTCAACGCCGAGTGCAACAACACCGGCTGCGGGTGCCAGGAGTGCCCCCGGACCGCGCACGGCGTCGAGTGGTCGCCGGTGATGGCGAGCACATCGGGCTTTTTGTGCAGCAGGATGGGCAGCGCCGCATCGAACTCCTCAATCGCCTTGACCTTCGAGGCAAAGTCCCCGTCCTCCCCGGCCTTGTCGGTGTACTTGTAGTGGATGAAGAAGTAATCGTGGCGGTCGTACTCGGCTACGTACCGCTCGAATTGTTCGGCGATATTGGCCGGCCCTTCGATCTTCTTCATGCCGACCAGTTGCGCCAGGCCCTTGTACATCGGGTAGACGGCGAGGGCCGCGGCCCGCAGGCCGTAGCGATCCTCGAAGGACGGAATCTCCGGCTGATGCGCGATGCCCCGCAGAAGAAAGCCGTTGGCGGGTTTCTTCTTCGCCAGCACCGGGAGCGCTGCCTTGTAGAATTCCGCGACCAGCTTCGCCGCCTTTTTTTGCTTCACGGACTTTGCATTCACCGGTCGGACTACTGCTATGGGGAGCCCTTCCCGATTCGGATCGCTGTCGGTGAGGGGACCTTCGAGACCTTTGCCGCGGAAGATGACGACGAACCGGTGTTCCTTTCCGGCCCCGATGATAACTTCCGTGTCACCCAGCTTGCTGACGCGCTTTCTCAGAAGGGCGCAAAGGTCTTCGCACACTTCTGTGGCGATGCGCCCGGCGCGGCGGTCGATGACGACGCCCTTGGCGTTGAGCGTGCAGAAATTGGCCCGGGCGCAAACGTCGCCCGGCTTCAACTCCAGCCCGAGTCCAAGCGCCTCGATGACGCCGCGGCCCACTTCGAACTCGAGCGGATCGTAGCCAAAGAG
>DASTLJ010000111.1:0-8068 GCA_035715125.1 Verrucomicrobiia bacterium | reverse complement strand
CGCAATTTTGCCGCCATGGCACATGGCGTCGATCATGTCGCGCAAGGCCTGCGGGTTGCCCGACATTTCCAGGCCGACGTCGAAGCCTTCCTTCATGCCGAGTTGTTGCTGCACGTCGGCGAGGCGGCCGGTTTTCACGTTGAGCGCCACGGTGGCGCCCATCTGTTTGGCAAGTTTGAGGCGGTAGTCATTGACATCCGTCACGACGATGAAGCGCGCTCCGGCATGTTTCACGATGGCAGCGGCCATGATGCCGATGGGGCCTGCGCCGGTGATCAGCACGTCCTCGCCCAACACGTCGAAGCTCAGCGCGGTGTGCACCGCGTTGCCGAACGGGTCGAAAATGGATGCCACGTTGCGGTCGATGTCCGGGCGGTGATGCCAGACGTTGGTCATCGGCACGGAGATGAACTCGGCGAACGCGCCGGCGCGGTCCACGCCGATGCCGCGGGTGTCCTTGCACAAATGCCGGCGGCCGGCCAGGCAATTGCGGCAGCGCCCGCACACGACGTGGCCCTCGGCGCTGACGAGGTCGCCGGTGTGGAAGTCACTCACGTTCGAGCCGACCTCGACGACTTCGCCGACGAACTCGTGCCCGACGACCATCGGCACCGGAATGGTCTTCTGCGCCCAGGCGTCCCACTTGTAGATGTGCAAATCGGTGCCGCAGATGCCGGTCTTTTGGACGCGGATCAGGACATCGTTGATGCCAGTTTTGGGGACGGGGACCTCTTCCAGCCAGAGGCCGGGTTTCGAGTGCGCTTTGACCAGAGCTTTCATTGCATTCATGCGGCTTGCCAAAATGGACACTGTTCTCCAGTATCCCGGAGACAATGTTCGGTATACTAAGAGATCATTATCGCTCGGACAAGAACTGCCGCGTGCGCACACTCTCGCCGCTGAACCTGGAGAAGGACGTGGAGATGTACGAAGTGCAGCTTCAGCCCGGCGGGGCATTGGGCAGCGCGCCGCACTTCGAGTGGACGCGCGAGTTCCTCACGGTACAGAAGGGCCGCGTGCGCGTGGAATCCGCCGGCGACTCTGAAGTACTGCAACCGGGCGATTCCGCCAGCTACCGGGCCGACGTGCCTCATGCGATTGTGAACACGGGCCGCAATGAGGCGGTGATTTTTCTCGTCGATATCTACCGCTAGCGTCTGAGATTGCTATTCAGCCTCCACATTCACTGAGAATACACTCTTTTGTTCTCAAGGAATCCGTCCAGGTTCTAAAGCCATCTCCGACATGCTCGCAATCCGCTCTAGCTTCGTCATATTGTTTGAGCCTCGCATAAGCGTCCGCGCGGCGGAAATATGCGCTTTCACGATAGTAGTCAGAATTATGGAGATCGCAAAGCTTCAGAACCTCTGTGAAATCACTGACAGCCTCTCTGTATCGAGCGACTTTGAAGAACAATCTTCCACGCGTGAAATAGTAATCTGGCTCTAGCTTGCACATTTCAATGGCCTTGGAAACATCCTCGATCGCGGCTTCTGTATTGCCTTGGCGTGAGTTGATATATGCCCGTGTCCTCCAAATCGATGGTTCATTCGGGTATTGCTGAGTCAATTCCTCAACACGCTCAAGAGCACTAGCATAGTGTTCGGATCTTACTAGTTCATCTATTTCTTTCAACTCAGTTTTGAGATGCTCATTCATTCGAATATCCAGTTTTTCCGAGGTTTTGGTTTTGGCCAAGATATCCGATTCCCACCACACTCTTCGGTCACGAGGCCCCGCGCCCAGTCTGTTGGGGTAACCAACGGTCAGTCCATGGGGGTCCGGACCCGGGCTTAAACAAACTTCGTTTTCCCCGGCACCGCCATCGGCGCGATGGGCAGGGGCATGTCCCAGGACAGGTTCTCCGGCACCAGGCGTTCCTGGGAGGTCAACATTTGCTCCCACGTAATCTCCTGTCCGGTGTAGGCGGCCATGCGGCCCATGATGGCCATGAGCGTGCTGTCGCACATGTGCTCCCCATCGTTGAGGCGCTGGCCTGTGCGGATTGAGGCGAGCCAGGCGGCGTGCTCATTCTGGTACATCTTGCCGAACATCTGGGACTCCGTCTCCGGCCCGGTATAACGCCATTCCGTTTCACCGGTGAGCTCCGCGCCGCGCCGTCCACCGAGCAGCGCCATGCCTTTGCTGCCGGTGATGTAGTCCTTGGTTTCGCTGTGGCAGCCGGCGATCTGGCGTTGTGCCATGAATCCGCGCACACCGTCCGCCCACTCGTAGTTGACCTCGATATGATCGTAGATATTCCCCTCATGATTGGGTGTCTGCCGTCCTCCCACGGCCGTGCATTTGACCGGCGGCACGTCTTTCATGGCCCAGAACATCTTGTCGAGGCTGTGGATCGCCTGCTCGACGAGACCATCGCCCGAAAGCCATACGAAGTTGTACCAATTACGGACCTGCCACTGGACATCGCTCATGCCGTCGGGCCGGGTGTGGGCCGGAGGCATCGCCTTCACGGGACCGGTCAGATAAGTATGATAAAGGGATCGGACATCGCCGATGGCGCCGTCGTGCAGCCGCTTGAAGAATTCAATGCGCGAGGTATTGGCGCGCCAGCAGAAACCCGATTGCACTGCTAAACCTTTGCGTTTCGCCTCGGCGGCGCTCGCACGCACGGAACTCACGCCCGCGGCGTCCGTGGCGACAGGCTTCTCCAGAAACGCGTGCTTGCCCGCTTCCACCGCCGCCTTGAAGTGCTGGGGTCGAAACCCCGGCGGCGTGGCCAGGATCACGACGTCCACGCCCGAGGCGATGACTTTTTCAAACGCATCCAGCCCGGTGAATTTCCGGTCGGCGGGCACCTGGATGCGCGACGGCTCCTTCACGCCTTTGGCAATCTCCGTGAGGCCTAACTCGATTCTGGACGTTTGCAGGTCCCCCATGGCGTGAAGGACTGTGTTGGAGTCGGCGGCCATCGCGTCGGCGGCGGCCCCATTGCCGCGCCCCCCGCAGCCGATGACGCCCACCTTGATAATGTCACCCGGCGAGGCGGCGGAGGACCTGGTGCCGAGAATGGCGGGGGCGGCGATGAGGCCGCCGAGCGTGGCAGCGGTCGAGGTCTTGAGGAAGTCGCGACGAGTGGTCTGGGTTGGTTCGTTCAATTGCATGGCAGACAGACGTTGAGGGGCGGCTCCGTCATCAAATGGGTTCACGAGGCGGCGCGCTGATGGGCCGCCGTCCCTGCTTGCCAGGCCCGGCCGCAGGCGATAGAGTTGATAAATGAGCACGGTTGCTGAAATCAGCGAGGCCATCGAAAAGCTGGACGTCCAGGAACAAGTCAAGCTTTTGGAAGTCCTGCCGCAGTGCCTGAAGATCTCGCCGGAGGATCTGGCGTGGTCGCGCCTGGCGGAGCCGGCGTTCGCTTTCTGGGACAACGCCGAGGATGCCATCTACGACCAGCTATAGCCGGGGTGATGTCGTCCTCGTTCCTTTCCCCTTTACCGACTTGAGCAGCGCCAAACATCGGCCTGCTCTCGTTGTGTCAGCCGATGCCTTCAATGCCGCGCGCGATGATGTCCTGGTCGCCGCAATTACCTCGCAGATTCCTGCCACGCTCGCGGCGGACGAGTTCTTGATTCCTCCGAACGCGCTGGCCGCTTGCGGTCTTCCGAAGCCGTCGATGGTCCGGCTGAACAAGCTCGTCGCGCTGCACCGCCGCTTGGTGATAAAACGTATCGGCGCTCTGCCCGCTACCCCGCTGGCGCAAGTGATGACCCAGTTGCGAGGGTTGTTTTAAGACGTTTGAGACGCACCGGCGACGGGGACAGGCCTACGGCCGGCCGAGGCGGAAGAATTGCGTGAGGCCGGAGGGCGGGACGCTCACCACAATGCGGCCGCCCGCGATGACGGGCGTAACGGAGAGCGGCGTCCACTGGTCTATCGGCAGCAGAAGCTCTGTCGACGAATAAACGCGCCAGCTCGTGTAGGTCGCGGGCCAGGAGAGCTCGATCAGACCGTCGGCCAGCTCGATGGAGATGAGCGGCCGTGACGTGTCGTCAAGGTAACCGCTGGCGGTCAGTTCCAGGTTGAAGCCCAGGTCGGTGCTTGTCGCATTGATTTGGTGGACTTCCACTGCAACGACGTTGGCGCCCGCCTGCAGGTCGCTGACGGCGATGTTGGTTGGGAAGAAGGATTGTTCATCGGCCGCGCTGGTGGCGGCGGGTGTCGCGTAGGTAATAGCGCCGGCCGGCATGTTGTCGCGATAGGCTTCAAGCCCGTTAAGATAGACGACGGCGCCGTCGTCGCGGACGAGCTTGAAAAGAAGGTTCGTATAGACGGCGCCCGGTGGGACAACGAACGATTTTCGGAAGTAAATGGTCGGGTACCGCGCGCCGATCGGGCCGATATTGATCAGCGTCGCTTCGCCATCGGCGCCGGCGCCAAGGCGGGCCGGGCCGGACGGCCAGGAGCCGTCGTTGTAAGCGGGGGCGACCCAGGCCGTGCCCTGGCTGATATTTGTGCTGAGGTACTTCCAGACTGAATTGCTCTGGATGAGCGTGGTGGTGATGGGCTGCCGCACAACGTGGATGGAGAGCGGCGAGGAATCGACGGTGTAGCCGCGGCCGTCGGTCATGCGCGCGAGTATCGTATGGTGGCCGATGCCGGGCATTGCCCAGATGAAGTGGTACGGCAGGCCGTTGGTTTCGCCCAGCTTGACGTCATCGGCGAACAGTTCGACCTTCGCGAGGCTCTGGCCGGTGCCGGCGTAAGCGTTGCCGTCGAACGATATCGTGGCAGTGTTGAGGAAGCTCGAGCCGCTCACTGGCGAAGTAAAATAGACCCGAGGCCCGGTCGTGCCGATGCCGATCAGTTGCAGGTTGAACCCAGCGTCTGAACTGGTCGCGGTGGCCTGGTGCAACTCGACGGCGACGAGGTTGCTGCCGGTGACGAGGTTCTGCCCGGTGACCGGGAGGATTGTCTCGAAGAACGTGGTTTCGTCCGGCGTGTTGACCGTTGTCGAAGCCAGCGTGCCTGAGGAAATGGCGCCGGCGGGCATGTTGCTGCGATAGATTTCGACCCCGTTCAAATACACCGCCGCGCCGTCGTCGCGCTGGAGTTGGAAAAGCAATTCCGTGAGCACGAAGGGGTTCGCGACATTGAACCAGCGCCGGAAGTAAAAGCTGACGCGGCCTTCGGTGAGCAGGGTCGCTTCGCCGTCCAGGCCGAATCCAAAACGGGCCGGGGCGGCAGGCCAGGCCGAGGCATTGAAGCCGGTGCCTTGCCAACCCGCGCCGACCGCAGCCGCGTTGTCCCAATAATTCCACGTCGCGCCGGCGGGGATGAGCGTGGTGAATATGGGCACGGTGGGCGGCGGTGGGTACCCGACCGTGATGGAGACCGGCGGGCTTGTGAGCATCAACCCGGCGCCGTACGTCGCGCGGGCGGTGAGCGTGTACGCGCCGGCGGGAGGGCTAATCCACGACACGTTGAATGGACTCGCCACCGACTGGCCGACCTTCGTTGAGCCGGCGAAGTATTCGACCAGCGTGACGGGTGACGGCGCGGCGGCCAGCGCGGCAAGAGCGATGCTTGCAGGGGAGTTGTAGTGCGCGCCATTGGCCGGGCTGCTGAGATAAATTCCGTTTGCGGTATTCGTCGCCATCAAGCCGGTCAGCGCGAGGTCGAAGCCCAGGTCGCTGCTGTTGACGGCGGCCTGGTGAATTTCCACGGCCAGCACGTTCTGGCCGGCGACGAGCCCGGCCACTTCGAGAAGCACGTCGACGGGTGTTCTTTCCAAGGGGCCATCGACGGTCGCAGTCGCGAGCGAGTTCCAACTTACCAGGCCCTCCTGAAGGTTGTCCCGGTACACTTCGACGCCGTTGAGGTAGACCACGGCGCCATCGTCCCGCACCAGTTGCAGGAACAGGCCGCTGAAGGCCGCGGGGTTCGCAACCGAGAACGTCTTTCGGAAATACGTCGTGACGTGCCTGGCGCTGGGGTTCCTGCCGAAACTGACGCTCGTCAGTTCGCCGTCGCCACCGTAGCCCAGGCGGGCGGGGCCGGACGGCCAACCGTGGTCGTTGTAGCCAGGGGTGGTCCAGGCCGTGCCAAGGTCCACCCCTTCGTCCATATAATTCCAAATGTCGCCGAACGAAATGAGGGCCGTGCCGAGCGGCGGCGGGAGAATGGTGATGTTCAGGGGCGCGCTGATGACGCTGCCGCCGGCGGTGTCGAAAGCGACCGCGGCGAGGGTATGCTCGCCAGCCGGCGCATTGAGCCAGGCGAGGGTGAAGGGCGGCAGGCTTGCAAAGCCAATCAGCGCACCGTCAACGTAGTAATCGATTCTCGCCAGGCCGAGTGTGCCGCCGACCACGGCTTGGGCTGCGAGAGTGACGGCGCCGGGCAGCGCGAGGGTCGCCTCTTCGGCGGGCGATACCAGCCAGCAGCCGCGCGGGCGGTTTGTGGAGGCCAGGGCGTTGAGCGCAAAATCGAAGCTGATATCCGAAGAATTGAGCGCGGCCTGGTGAACTTCGACCGCCAGCACGTTCGTGCCTGCAACCAATCCGGACGGGGAGACGTTGAAGCCAAAGAAAAGGGTCCCATCATCGGCCGCAAGGTTTGCGAGCGTCGAGTAAGTCACAGGGCCATCGGCGATGTTGTCGCGGAAGAGCTCGGCGCCGTTCAAGTACACCACGGCGCCGTCATCGCGCTTGAGCAATGCCGAAAGATTCGTCACCGCCGACGGATCATTTACCATGAATGAGCGGCGAAAGTAAATTGTGGCAAACCGACTCGTAGCCGGGCCACCCGGGATGACCGTCGCTTCGTCGCCGTCGCCAAAACCGAGTTGGGCCGGCCCGTTGGACCAGGTCACATCGCTGAAGCCCGGCTGGGCCCAATTGGCTGGGGCCGCGGAGGCTTGCGCCAGATAACGCCACACTGAGCCGGCCTGAATCAGCGCCAGCGACAGCGGCGCAGTCGCCGGCGACCCGACCGTAATGTGCACGGGCGGCGAGGTGACCAGCAACGAACCGACGGTCGCCACGGCGCCCAACACGTGCATGCCCTCGGGCGGATTCAGCCAGGCGTTGGTATACGGGGCGCTGGAGGCTTCCCCAATCTTCACGCCATCCGCATAGAACTCGATGCGGGAGACCGTCCCGGCGGTCGAGATCGACGCTCCCAGCGCAACGTCCGTCGGACTGGCGAAACGGGTGCCCTCCCCGGGCGCATTCAGGGAGACGATGGTAAAGCCCGTGGCGTTGGAGACACTCAGCCCGCTGAAGGCCAGATCAATCGCGATGTCCGAGCTGGTGGGATCGGACTGATGGACCTCCGCTGCCAGAACGTTGGTGCCCGCCACCACCAGGCTGCGGCTGAGGGTGGTCTGCAAGTAGGAATCCGGTTCGACCGTGTCGATGGCGGTCGTCGTGAACGTGATGGCATTGGTAGGCAGATTGTTGCGGAACACCTCCGTGCCGTTCAGATAAACGACCACGCCGTCGTCGCGGAGGATTTCGAGCAGGAAATTCGTGTAAATGAGCGGGTTGGGGACGACGAACGACTTGCGAAAGTAGGTCGTGATATATTTGTTGTTCGCATTCGGGCCGTAGCCGACCACCGTCGTGATCGGCGCGCCCGCTGGGTAGCCCAGTGGCGCGACGCCACTGCTCCAGCCGGTATCGATGAATCCCGGCGCCCGCCACGCTGTGCCCTGGTTGCTGCCGTTGGCGAGATACTTCCAGCCGGAGGCGCCCTTTGCGAGGATTGGTGTGTAAAGTCTGAGCGAGCCTGGCACGCCCACGAAGTCCGCCGTCGTGAAGTTTGGGCCGACCGTGACCGGGTTATTGAAGTAGGGATGCGCGAAGCCGAGCGAGCCGGACAACGGTTCGAGTACCTCCACTGTATAACCGCCCGCGGCAAGCCCTGGCAGCGTGTAGCTGCCGTCGTCGGCCGTGTAGACCGCCCTGCCGCCGCCGCTGACCAGCATACCGGCCAACGGACGGTTCGTGGCATCCACCACGTGGCCGCTGATGCGGAAGAGTGCCGGGTTCCCGACGCGAACGATCAGCGTCTGATGGGAACTGCCCCCGCGCATGTCGCTGATTAC
>DASTLJ010000110.1:0-2875 GCA_035715125.1 Verrucomicrobiia bacterium | reverse complement strand
CGGAATTGAAGGGCGCCGGATCCCGCAGGCGGCCCATCAGACCGTAGCCGTCACCATCGAAGTCGCTCAGACGCTCGAATGCCAGCACCAGAGGCTGCGCCGCTGGCAACTTGCGCAAGCCCCATTGCACCGCCTCGTCGCCCGATAACGCTGCAGCGCCCACCAGAACGACGCCGAGCAGAAGACACGCCGCACAACCTCTGAGAATGTGTCGCAGCGGCGGGACCTCGTCCATTGGAACGCTTCGTGACCGCCGTTGCAGGATCCATGTGACGCCGGCCACACAAGCTGCTCCGACGAGTGCGAGTAAGGCAGGACGAGCCAGCAGCGGCGCCGTGACCGCGATAATCTCGGACGGGCGCCTGCCAGTGAGGGCGAACAGCACGTCGAAGTCGAAGGCGTTTCCAAGGTAAACCCAGACCTCATACGCGAAGAAATCGGCGGCGGCCAGTGGCAGGACGCAGACGGAAAAGGTCAGAAACCGTGCGGCCGCCAGCCTCAAGTGCAGACGATTGGCGAGGGAGAGCCCGATCGCGCTCAGCGGCGCGACAAGCCACCAGTTCACCGCGGTGGACAACGCGAAGAAAGAGAGTCCCTCGCCGAACGAATCCAGATGCACCGGCGTGAGGAACCCGCCGGTGAAAAAGTTGTACTTCCGTTGCAGGAGGGCTGCATCGAGGACCGCGACCGCCACCGACGCGCAGAGGGTCAGCCCAAGCCACGTCCTGCCTGCTGTGGAGATGTGGGCGCGGAGGACGGACGTCATGGGCGGTGCGACGAGCTCGTGGGCGGAGGGATTCATGTGCCGCGAGAAATTCCGACACGCACATCTCGCCGACGTCGAGGCGGCATGTGATCGTGGTCCGCAGCTGACACAGCAATGCGCCGGCCATCTATTCTTTGCCGGAAATCTGGGCTAAGTGGTTTGTAGTCAGCTGCTTCGAACTTGCCGGTGTGCTCTGACCGCCGGAATAATGGCGGAGGGGGCGGGTACAAAAGTCTGCCTGGGAGCGGACTGAATCCACGAGGGCTCCGGTTCGCGCGGATAGTTTGGCTGAAAAAGCGAAACCGGAAAGACCGCACAGCGGCCTTTCCGGTTCCGGAGGAGACTATGGCTCTCGACGAGGGCGAGCTACGCGTTCTGCTTGCGGCGGCGGAGCGTGCGCGCCATGCCGATCAGCCCGGTGCCGAGCAGCAGGATCGATGCGGGCTCTGGAACCGTCGGAGTGACCTGAACAGTCGCGTGGCCGTTGACGGTGGAGTTCGCCAGGAGAGTGAAGCTTTCAACTCCGGACAGGGCGAAGTTGCCCGCACGGGCGAACAGAACCGGCGACGGGCTGTTCGTGGCACACGAGAACGGCGACGGGTTGACGGTGCACGTCGGAGTAGTTCTGGCTGTGCCAGTCGCGGGAACCAAGCTATTGCTGGCATCTCCGTAGCCGGTGAAGTTCTGGGACATATTTGCGGTCGAATTGACCGCCTCAAAGCCCTGTGATGCCGAGAGGTTCAGCGGGCTTCCGGCAGGAAGCGAGAAGTTATTGCTGGCAAATGAGACGGTAACCGCAAGGTTGCCGCCAGTGGTGTTGGTGACGGTAGTCTTCGTATCAGTCGAGAACGCCTGTGCGCTGGTTCCCGGCTGATTGCCGCTGAGCTGGACGCCGGCAATGACACCGCCGCCAAAGGAAACGCCAGCGACGTTTCCGGTGAAACTGATCAAGTTAGAATTCAGGGTCGTATCGAAGCCCGCGGCAGTGCAGGCAATCACCCCCGCTGCAGTGCTGTTGTTGCAGCTGATGGTCGTTGCGGCCACCTGAATGCTGAGAAACGATGCCGCTTCGGCGGAGGGTGTGTAGCCAAAAGCCACAACCCCGAACGCCAGTCCCAAACTTCCCAGTAGTCTCTTCATCGACGCCTCGCTCCTCCGGAAATGCTCGTTCTGTTTAGAAGTGCCTTGCTGGGGCCCCGCCCGCGCCCCCCGCATGTGCACGTGGCTTGCCAGCCAAACTTCCCTTAAAAAGACGTGCAATCACTGGGGTTTCCGCAATAGCCGGCATGAAAGTCTCGCTCGAACGCGCCTTTGGTCGCCGAGCGCCTCCGCAGGGTTGTCTAATCGGCCCCGCAAGCATCCGCGTTTCATCACGAAACACCCGGCCGCCATTCGCCCGAGGTTCACAAGCTTGCCAGCACGCGCTTCGCATCGGCCAATCCGTCGAAGTTTTTGCCCAACCCAACCGCCCGGCCCAATGCCGCCCGCGCCTTCACCTTGTCTCCCATTCGCGCGAACGCCAGGCCGAGGTGGTAGTGATACAACGGATTCTCGGGGTCTTTCCTGGCGCTGACTTCGAAAGGACCCACTGCGAGGGCGGGAAGATTCTGTTTGAGGTACACGGCACCCAACGTGTCCTGGGCCTCCGGGCTCTCTGGCATCTGCTGCACCGCGGTCTGGGCGAGTTGAAGCGCGACATTGAGATTCTGTCCCTGATCGACATAGATCATGGCCAGGTTGTTGGCCGCAATCGCCGCGCGTGAATCCATGGAAAGGATCTTCTGGTAGCGTTCGCGCGCCTCGTCTTTCCGGTTTTGCAGCTCGAGGGTGACCGCGATCATCGTGTGTGCCCAGATCTCTTTAGGCTGTCTCGCGACGATTGCTTCAAGCTGCGTACGCGCATCGTCCAGCCGCTGCGCGTCGATGTACATGCGCGACAGTTCGAGGTAAGCCTCGAGGTTGGCTGGATCGATGCTGAGCGCATCCTGCAGCGCGCGTTCCGCTTTGGCGGCGTCGCCTCCCGCCTTGAGCACGCGAGATTCGTAGATATGGAGCCAGGCGTTTTTGGGATTCTTCTTGAGCGCTTCGGCAAGCACGGCGCGCGCTTCC
>DASTLJ010000109.1:0-5258 GCA_035715125.1 Verrucomicrobiia bacterium | reverse complement strand
CTCTCCCAGGCGTGGCCGCGGCCCCAGGAGCCGCGATTGTCGAGCGACCAGATGAGGAAGCCTTGCTCGGCCAGGAGCAGGTTGCGCGGGCTGACCTGGCCTGCGGATTCGCGCACGACTTGAGCGTGCGGCCCGCCGTATACGTAAACAACGACCGGATATTTCTTCCCGGGATCGAAGTCGCTGGGCCTGGTGAGCTGGGCGAACAGCTTCGCGCCATCGCGCGCGGTGACTTCGTGGAACTCGGTGCGCGGCGTTACAAAGTCGCGCCAACGGTCGGCGCGTTGATCGAGCGTGGTGACGTACGAGCCGTCGGCCCGCAGAAGCCGGATGGCGGCCGGCCGGTCGGTTGCGGAAGAAGTGACGAGAAGGTGGCGTCCATCAGGGGAGAGCTTCTGGAAATGCGTGCCCGGTTCGGTGGTGAGTCGCGTAAAGCCGGTGCCATCGAGGCGGACGCGGCAGACGTGACGCCCGCGAGGGTCTTTTTCAGTGGCGGAGAAATAAACCCATTCCTCGGCGGGATCCACTTCGACGGGCGCGCCACTCCATCCCAGGGACATGCTCGCTTCGATTTGCCAAGGACCACGAGTCAGTTGGCGCGGCGCAGCAGCATCGTCGCGGCCGTGCCGGTAGCAATGCAGCCAGCCGTCGCGTTCGGAGACCCAGAGGAAATCGGTGGACTTGCGGAGCAAACGCAGCGCGTTGAAGGCATTGATCCAGGTGGCGTCGCGGTCGGTGAGCAACACGCGCGGGCGGGACCGTGGGCCGTGGTCCCACGCCAGGACGGTGAGTTCGTTCTGCGCGCGATTGAGGACCATCACCGCCAGCGTCTTGCTGTCGGCCGTCCAGTGGAATTCCGGGAGGACGTATTCGACGTTCGTGCCGAGCGGCATCCGGCGCGGTGTGTGGGGAGCGGCCACGTCGACGACGAACACGGCCGGCGTCGCGTTCGTGTCGCCGGATTTGGGATACCGCTGGCATTGCACGCTTGGGTGCGTGCGGAGGAAATCGGTGATCGGATAGACGGGCACGCGCGACTGGTCGAGCTGGAGGAAGGCGATGCGCCGGCCATCCGGCGACCACGTGTAAGCGCGCGGAGTACCGGTGACGGTGTTGAATTCCTCGTTGTAAACCCAGTCGAGAACGCCATTGAGGATTGTCTCGCCACCGTCGAAGGTGAGCTGCGTCTGGCGTCCTGAAGCGGCGAGAACGGTGAACAGGTTGGCCTTGCTGACGAACGCGACGCGCGCGCCGTCGGGCGACCAGGTGACCGCTTCCTTCGCCTCGCCGTCCTTGGTCAACTTGCGAACCCGCCCGCCTGGAATCTCAACGACTTGGAGATCGTCGCTCCCGGTGACGAGAATCGCCGAGCCGTCGGGCGACCATTGGTAGCCGGAGATGGCGAGGCGCGGCTTTGCCTCGGCCTTCGACGGATCAAAGAGAATGACTTCTCGCCCGGTGGCGATGTCGTAAGCGCAGAGAACAGAGTTTGTCCTGCCGTCGCGCGGGATCGGGCGAAGGAAGGAAACCTGGTTGCCCGGAGGACGCCAAAGCGGGCGGGAGATATTGGTGGATGGCTCGGAGCGGGTGATGGCTTCGGCGGTAAGACGGCGCCCGGCGGCGTCAGCGTGCAGACCGAGGACAAAGGTAAGAGCGGACGCAACGGCGACAATAACACATCGGCGCTGCATGTAGGAAGATTCGACGATTTCAGGATCGCGCATGGGGAGCTTGGACCACGAATGGATGGAAGGGCGCGTCGCTCCGCGCGCGCCGGTCCGGAAAGTCGAATGCGGCGCGCGCGGAGCGGCGCGCCCTACCTTCAGGTTCATGGAACGTTGCATCGAATTGCCCCAATGGGTCCTACCCCTTCGCGCGGGTGGCGAGCAATTCAACGAGGCCGGCGAGGACTTCCTCGCGATCTTGTCCTGATAGCGCGATGGCCAATTGCGCGGTGAGCAAGCCGTATTTCAGGCCGAGATCATAACGGCGCCCCTGGAGTTCACATGCCAGGTAGCGCTCGCGCGCGGCCAGCCGGGCCAGGGCGCTGGAGAGATGGACGCCGCCCTGCGCGCCCGCGCGGAGCACCTCCTCGTCCAGGAGATCCATCACCAGCGGCGTGAGGACGTGCATTCCGAAAAAGCAAAGATAATGGCCGGCGCGCAACCCGGGCACGACGAGCTGCTGTTCGGCCACCGTGGGCGTGGGCTTTTCGAGGACCTGGGAAATCTCGAAAAGCCCTTGACGGCCCGGAACGAGCCGGCCGCCGATGGTTCCGTAATAGGGCAGCTTGCTTTCGTGGGTAGCCTGGACGGCGGAAATAGAGCAGTTCTCGGAGGCGGCGGTCTCGACAAGCTGTTGGGCGCATGGCTTGGGTTTGCCGCTGACGTACAAGTGGTCGCCCACCAGGAGCAGGAAAGCGTCCCGTCCGGTGAATTCCCGCGCGCTCCAAACGGCGTGCCCGTAGCCCAGCGGCTCGGATTGCTCGACGAACTGAAGCCGCTTCGCGTGGCTGCCCGCAGCGGCGCTGTAAGCGGCCTGATCGCCCGGGCAAATTACGACACTGATCTGGTCCACTCCGGCGCCCATCACCTCTTCAATGAGGATGCGCAAGGCGGTCTTGGCGACGCCATCGTGATCGACCACCGATTGAAGCGGCAACGTGCGCTGATTTTTGCCGGCAGCGGTGATAATGGCTTTCTTGATGTCCACGCCCAGTGCGATTTGGAAATGTGCGGGCGAGGGTCACAGATTCGGCCCCCATCGTCAACGCCCCCACGCCCCCACGCCACCCGGAGCCACGCCACCCGGAGCGCCACTCGGAGCGCGCCGCTACCGGACTCCCTCTCCCCCTCGGAGGGGGAGAGGGCCGGGGTGAGGGGCTGCCGCGTGACCAGCGAACTTCCGCGACGACCGCCGCGCTCTCCCTCTTCCCTTCGGAGGGACACGGCTGGGATGAGGGAATGCGCTCACAGTTGCACAGATTTTGAGAGGCGCCCGGTTGGCCTGGGCGCAACTTCGCACACCCACCATTGTGAAAACATCACAAGTCGAAGCATTTGGAGTGCGCTGGCAGAGCGAAGCGGCGACAGCGCTTTGGCTTGGCGATCTCTTATCCAAAGCGGCGTCGCGCTGCGCTTGCCGCAGTCCAAAGTCGTCCTGTTCGACTCAGCGATCCAACGGCAGGACGCGATAGAAGCGGACCTGGCCGGGCACGCCGCATTGGGCGTCCGGATCGGTGAACTCGAAGTCGGTGGTGGCGGAGGTTACGTTCGTCAGTGATTGCCACGTGGCCGGGACGAGCACGGGAGTCCACTCGACGGCGTATTGCTGGTTGGCCGGCCCGGTCCAGCACGCGCGGAAGCCGGTCGGACGACACTCCAGGCAGCTTAAGGCGACGCTGGTATTCAGGAGCTTGGGGCCTGGACCTTCCTTGATACGGAAGAAGTGGAAGGCGTCCGGACGGTTCGTGCACCACATCGACTCCAGACCGGCACTGGGGCCGGGCAGGGTCGGGGAGAACGCCACCCAGTTCGACGAGCCCAGATGGCTGAGGGCTTGCACGTGGTAGAAGACACCGGGCAGCGTATTGGTCCACGACAGGCAAAGCCAGTTGGTAACCAGGCTGATGTTGCTGATGCGAAGTCTCGCGTCTCCCACGTCGCTCTGGATGGCGCAGATCGTGTAGCTCGCGGGCATCGGGTTGGTGCTGACGACGGCAAGGTACCAATTCCCGGGCTCGAGCACGATGGGGTTGGCGGCGTTGGTGCTTAGCGATATGAACTCCTCGCAGACGCCGGGATTTGCGCTGATGGCGTCGTAATTCGTCAGCCCCGGCAGGGGCAGTTCGCGGCGGACGAGCAGGGTCAGATCGGCGCTCAGGCCGGACAGTTCGAAGTACGCGCGCGCCGCGCCATTGGTGACCGTGAAGAAGTAGTAGTCGATGGCCGGGCTGCCCAGGACGTTCGTGCCGGCATTGGTGCGCGACTGGCAGTCGCCGCCGATCAGTCGCGAAACGAGGCCGTTGGTGCCGGTACCGTTGTCGATGATGTACTCGGTCACGCGCACGTTGTAGTTGACCGGCGCAGGCTCGCGATTGGCGATACTGATATACCAGTCGCCGGGCGCGAGGGCCACGGGGGAGGAATTGGTCGCGAGCACGATCAGTTCGTTGGTCGTGCCGGCGTTCACGCTTGCCGCGTCGGCCGCATTTTCGGTGAGGAGTTCTGTCGCCAGCGGCACCGTGCGCCGAATGAACAAATCGACGTTCCCGCTGGCGCCGAAGCTTTCAAAGTTGGCCTGCACGCCGTTGCTGGAGACGGTGTAAATATAGAACTGCCGCTCGGTCAGCGGCATGGGGCCGAGCGCTGGGCGGCCAACAGCCGGGACTGTGTTGCTGTAGGCCACGCCGTTGGACAGGCGAACGATGCCGCCAGCGTTCGTGGCCCCGACCACGTACTCGGTGACGCAGATGGAATAGGTCGCGGTGGGGCTGTTGGAGTGGTTCACGACCGCGATGTACCAGTCCCCCGGCGTCAACGGCGGCCCGTTCAATGGAGGCACATTCGTCGCGAACGGCGCGGCGAAGCTGCCCTGGAAGGGGCCGCCCGCGGTGCCAAACGCCAAAGCAAGAAAACCATTGGTGGACGAAGGCAGGGGCAGGTTGCTCGTGAAGTAAACGTCGATGTCGCCGTCCACATGAAACAATTTGAACGCCACTTCCACGGCGTTCGACGGCACCCGGTAGACGAAATAGTCCACCCCCTGGCAGTTCGACGGGTCCAGGGGCGGGAGCGTCCTGTCCAAGCAGACTTCGTTGACGAGGCGGGTGATATTGGTGGTTGACGTATTGACGACGCGGACGAAGTAGGTCGAGGTCCGGTTCAGGACGCTCGGGTTTTCAACGGCCAGGAACCAGAGACCGGCGGACAGTGGCGTCGGCACGGAGTTGCTGCCCACCAGGAAGTATTCGGGATTGAGCCCAGTGTTCGTCCCGGCGTAGTCGAAATAATCAGAACGCGGCAAGAGCAGTTCGCGGCGCAAATAGGCGTTTACCTCGTTGGTCAACGGCACGACTTCGAAGCGCGTTTCCACCGAGTTGGTTGTGACTTCGAAGACGTAATAATCGAGGAAGGCGCCCAGGACGAGGTTCGTCGGTGGAGCGACGTTAGTGTAGGCGACGCAATTGGCGAGCCGGATCACATCCGTGTCGAGGAACTCGACACGGATGTGATCCGGCTCGCCAATTGCGTCGCCTA
>DASTLJ010000108.1:0-5432 GCA_035715125.1 Verrucomicrobiia bacterium | reverse complement strand
CACACTGGCCGCAACTCGTCGAGCGGGGCGTGCGGCTCGTGACCGGCGCTCGCGTGCGCCGGCTTGAAATAAACGCCGCCGGCCTCGTGACCGGCGCGGTGTATGCCGACGCCGAGGGCAAGGAACATTTCCAGAACGCCTCCGTGACGGTGCTCGCCGCCAATGGCATCGGAACGCCGCGCCTGCTGTTGCTCTCGGCGAACGCGCGCTTTCCGCACGGCCTGGCGAATTCGTCCGGCCTCGTCGGCAGGCGGCTCATGCTGCATCCGTTCGGCACCGTGGTCGGGTTGTTCGACGAGGACCTCGGGAGCACGCACGGCTTGTGGGGCCAGCACATCCACTCGCTGGAATTCTACGAAACGGACACCGCACGCGGGTTCGTGCGCGGCGCCAAATGGGGATTGCAGCCGACGGGCGGCCCGCTCTCGATGACGCGCAGTTATCCGTGGGGCGACAATAATTCGATTTGGGGCCCGGACTTCCACCGCCAGCTTCGCGCCCGTCTCGGCCACTCGGCGATGTGGGGCATCATCGCCGAAGACCTGCCCGAGGAGCGAAACCGCGTCGTCCTCGACCCGGCGTTGAAGGACTCCCACGGCATTCCAGCGCCGAAACTCATTTACCGCATGTCGGAGAATTCGCGCCGGCTCATGGAGTTCCACCTGCAACGCGCGAAGGAATCGCTCGAAGCCGCGGGCGCATGCCAGGTCGTGATTGCCCCGCTCATCCGCGAAACCGGATGGCACATCCTCGGCACCACAAAGATGGGCGCGGACCCGGCGACGTCCGTCGTGGACGCCTGGGGCCGGTGCCACGACGTGCCGAATTTGTTCGTGTTCGACGGGAGCATCTGGCCGACATCGAGCGGCATGAACCCGACGGCGACCATCGCCGCGCTGGCCTTGCGGTGCGCCGAGCATCTCGTCGAACAACGGCGCAATCAGCGAGTGCCGGGGTGAACATCGGTGGCAAAGTTACAACACTTTTTGGGTCATCACGGATGTCCCGGGAATCGCCACGACGCGAAGCTTGGGGGAACGCAGCGCCTCGCGGAGCGCGGCGGTGATGGTAGCCGTGGGCTTTAGCCCACGGAACGGTCGCAAAGATGGTTTGCGTCGCGTAGCGACGCTTGAAGTTCGTTTCGATGGCCTTCAAGCGTCGCTCCGCGACGCGGCTCCTTCCTGCGGCGGTCCGTGGGCTGAAGCCCACGGCTACCATCATGAGGTCGCTCCGCGACCCACCGCAGTTGCATTCCCGAAATTCTGTGAAGAACCCTTGCTTTCGTTGCTCACGGAATGGAATTCCGGGAGCGAAACTGCTGTGCGCATGGCATGTGTTGGCTCCTGTGTTGGTTCGTTGTCTCAGCGCGCGCTTTGCGGTTAACTCCCGCCATGCGCGTATTGATTGTAGGCTGCGGCTACGTCGGGCTCCCGCTCGGCGCCGAACTTGTGAAGCAGGGCCACGAGGTCTTCGGCCTCCGTCGCAGCAGCGCCGCCAACCCCGAACTCACCGCCGCCGGAATTCATCCGCTCACCGCCGACATTACGCGTCCAGGCGACCTCGCAAAATTGCCCACGCCGTTCGAATGGGTCGTCAACACCGTTTCCTCCGGCAAAGGCGGCGCCGACGAATACCGCGCCGTTTACCTGGAAGGCGCCCGCAATCTCATCGAGTGGCTCGCGCCGGCGCCGTCGAAGAAATTCGTTTACACCAGCAGCACCAGTGTTTACGCGCAGACCGACGGCTCGTTGGTGAAGGAAGACGCGCCAACCGCGCCGCAAAGCCCCACCAGCCGGCTGCTTGTCGAAACCGAGTCCTTGCTGCTCCAGGCCGCCCGCGAGCGGAATTTTCCCGCCGTCATTCTGCGGGTGGCCGGCATCTACGGCCCGGAGCGCGGGCATCTGTTCCAACAGTATCTCCGCAACGAGGCGCGCATCGCAGCCAAAGGCGAGCGGTTCCTCAACATGATCCACCGCGACGACGTGGTGACCGCCATTATCGCCGCCCTCAAAAGCGGCCGCGCCGGCCAGATCTACAACGTCGTGGACGACCAACCCGTGGCGCAAATCCATTTCTTCCGCTGGCTCTCAGAGACGCTTGGCAAATCGATGCCGCCCTTCGCCACGGAGGAGGATCCCGCCGGGCGCAAACGCGGTCTGACCCACAAGCGCGTGAGCAATCGGCGGCTCAAGTCGGAACTGGGCGTGCAACTCAAATACCCGACCTTTCGCCAGGGTTACACCGCTGAGATTCTGCGGCTCGACCGCGCAGGACTGCTCCACATCGAGCCAGAGCCACGCTGAAGTTCCTCATTGTTTTCGCCCGGACACTTCGCTTACTTCTGGGCGCGGTCACATGCGAGCATGAGCCAAAAAACGCTGGTCATCGTCCCCACTTTCAACGAACGCGAGAATCTTCCACCGCTCGTCGACCGGCTCATGCGGTTGCCCACGCCCGTCGAGGTGCTCGTGGTCGATGACAATTCGCCCGACGGCACCGGCAAGCTCGCCGACGAAATCGCCGCGAAGAACCCGATGGTCCACGTCCTCCACCGCGAGGAGAAAAGCGGTCTCGGCCGCGCCTACATCGCCGGGTTCAAGTGGGCGCTGGAGCGCGACTACGAATTCATCTTCGAGATGGACGGGGATTTCTCCCACAACCCTGACGACGTCCCCGCGTTCCTCAAAGTCGCGCAGGACGCCGACCTGGTGCTCGGCTCGCGTTATCGCAACGGTATCCGCGTGATCAACTGGCCGTTGCGCCGCCTCATGCTTTCGATGGGCGCGGCCAAGTACGTTCAAATCATCACCGGCATGCCCATCAGCGATCCGACGGGTGGCTACAAATGTTTCCGCCGCCGCACGCTCATGGCCCTGAACCTCGACGAGATTCGCTCCAACGGCTACAGCTTCCAGATCGAGCTGACCCACAAGATCTGGCGCCAGGGCATGCGCGTGGCCGAGACGCCGATCATTTTCACCGACCGCTTCCTCGGCTCCTCGAAGATGTCGCGCAAAATCGTTTGGGAAGCTCTCTTCATGGTCTGGCGCGTCTGGTTTCAGCACGGCCTTAGGCGCTGGCCGAAGAAGAAAAAGGAATGAAGCACACAGTGCAGCGGAGCCGCAACCAGTGTGGAGCGCGGCTCTATGAGCCGCAGCACTTCCCCAAGCCCAAGAATCGTTGAAGCTTTCGGAGCAAGAATGGCGTGCGGACATGCTGCGGCTCGCAGAGCCGCGCTCCGAAATGCTCGCAATCGAACCGACTACTTGACCAGCGTGACGACACAGGTAACGGATGTGCCCTTATGGAAGTAGTCGTAGCGAGATCCGAAGAGTGACACAAAGGAAGTCTCCGAGGTCCGATAACCAGGAGCGGAGACTCGAAGCGTGCCGTAAAGATGATGTTGTCCGGAACGGCCTAAAATGCCCGTTGCGTTAAAATGCGCAATGGCTTCGCAGCGGCCCTCAGAGTCGGTTGTAACTGCTTCCACAAGAGAGCCGGGAACCTGCACTTTCGCGCCTACAACAGGGTTCTGGCTGTCTTGGGCCGTGACACGCACCCGGACTGCGAGAGCTTGGCTCGACCAATCAAAACGTGCTGGAAGGAAATTGGGAATCGCGATTGCGGCGAACAGGACGACGATGATCCCCGTGCAGACAAGGAAAGCTACACTCGGCCGTCCTCGATACGAATCACTCATAAAGCTTCACGCCGCATAACATCGCATTCGCCACAGCATCAAAAACACAGGCCGGAGCGTTGCCGCTCCGGCCCGTGAAGGTGATGAGGGCATTCTCGTCGTCACCGACGACTCTTTAAGATCGGAATCAAGCCATTCATCCCTGAATCTGTTCGAGAGCTTGATTCCTCGCGATGTCCCCTCCGCGCAGATGAATACTCGAACAGAAAATCCACTTTCCTGCCTGAGAGCAGGTTCCGGCGACACGAGCCCGGACCGGGAGGCGTTTCTCCAGCCGCCTGGCTGGCGCCATCGTTTCAATTCCGCGTGTCATGCCAGAAATCTTAGCAGTGGCCGTGCCGCAGGCCGGCCAGGCACAGGTTCACAGCGTGGCGGTGTTCCGGATTCCTTGGCATGGGACTGTCCTTCCTGATCCAGTTTTTGGACAGACCCCCCTGCGCTTGCGGCCATCCTCCAGACACCCAATTCCAAAAATGGGACACCTTCGGCCCAAGTAGGCTAAGTGGAAGCCCATTCCCAGCCTGCTAACGCTCGATGGAACCGCGCCGACGCCTTCGACAGCCCTCGACTGTCCAATCACAGGACAATCTGAGACTCTCCAACCAGACCAACGCCCGGAACAACACGGCGGATGCCCGACCCTCTACTCTCGCTGCCTAGAATCAGGACACTCCCGCTCCCTGACAGCCCCAGCCGGGAAAAACTTGCCGCTACTGCCCGGCAGAATTTGCCGGACACGATGGGCCAAACATTCCCACAATCCCGAAGCAGGGATTGCGACCTCCAGCTCAAGGGGGCATGCGACAGGATTGGGTCTCTCTGCCTATAAGGCACTTCCTCCCCTTAGCGCGGGTGAATTGATTGAGCCGGTTGATGCCGTCACTCCGGCCATTGGACGAAATTCTTTCGCGCTCTGCCGAGTTGCCAGTATTGCACCCCTTCGATGTTCGCGCGGGCCACGTGGCCCATGCGCCTGGCGTAGGTATTGAATGCAGGATGGCGAAGGAAGCGACGGATGTATGCCGCTGCCTCGATGTCGCTGACATCAAGCCAGACCAGGCAGTAGTGGAGATGAGCCAGGCTGGAGCGGAAAAATCCCTGGTCGTGAGTGAAGAAGGTTGGCCGCTTGAGCGTTTGCAGGAAGGGGATGATGTCTGCGTCCTGAATGCCCGATGAAGCGATCTCCCGTCCGATCTGACGGAACGGAATTCCCCAGCGCGTGAGCAACGCGCGCTGGTCCTGGCGCATCTGCTCGTCGAGCAGGTTCACGCGGCTCGGCGGCGACTCAGCCGGCCGTGGTCGTCGAGCAGCGCACCCCGAGCCAGGCGGATGGTTTCGGCGATGGCTTCCCTGGTGACCTGTCCGGCCCAGGCTTGAACGATGTCATCCCAGGGTTCCCCGCGCTCGAGGGCGTCCAGCACTTGCCAAACCATGATGCGAGTGCCTTTGAAGGTGGGCTTGCCGTGGCAGATCAGGGGATCAGCCACGATGTGCTCGCCGAGTTCCACTCGTCTTGCTTTGCCGCTGGCTTTGGATTTCATGCCGTCGTTGCACAGGGTGCTCGCTAAAGGACGCCTTTGCAAGCCGCGCATCCGACGACTTTTCGGGTCCTTTGACCCGTTCAGCGGATCCCCTCGCACGCAAACAACGTCCCAGTGCTTTTGCCAACGAGATTTGTAATACTCAATTCGCTACCGGTTCATTCCTCGCCGGGATTCTCGATCCTCTCCAC
>DASTLJ010000107.1:0-9560 GCA_035715125.1 Verrucomicrobiia bacterium | reverse complement strand
CACTGCGCTTACCAACGTTTTTCATTCATGCCGGTAACTCCGTTCTAATCGATAAACAGAAACTCGTGGCTCCCGAGCACTGCGCGCGCAACGCTCGACCAGGCGCGGAGCGCCTGCTCTTCCGCAGAAATCCCATTCGCGCGTAATCTTGTCCGAACGGCGTCGAGGAAGGCAAGATTTTCGCGCACCTCGTCGGGACGCGCCCGGCGGGCGAAAGCAAGTTGATATGCCCGTTCCACACGGCTCCTGTCCTCTTCGCGCTCCCTCATCAGCCGCCGTGCAAAAGCCGCGGCCTGTTCGTGGGCGAACTTGTCGTTCATCGCGAACAGCGCCTGCAACGGCGTCGTCGTCACGCCGCGCTCTCCGGTGCTCGCATTCGGGTCCGCGCCGTCGAAGAGCGCCAGATACGGGTGTTTCCTGATGCGCGGTTGCATGAGGTAGACACTCCGCTTTTTGGACTCATACACGGCGTCGAACGGGGCGTGCTGGGTGAACGCCCACGTGTGCTCCGGCGGAAACGGATGCGCCTCGCCAGGCGCCGGATCCAATTCCCCGCTGACCGCCAACAATCCGTCGCGGAGCTGTTCCGCATCGAGCCGGCGGCGGGTGTAGGGGGAGAAGTATTCAGTAATCAGTGAGTCAGTATTCAGTGAACCCGCGCCGGCAGTCGAATGAAACCTTCCGTCGCTCGCCACTGCCCGACTCACGGCCACGTCACTGAAAACTGAATACTGATTACTGATTACTGAAGCCTGCTGATACGTCGCCGAGTTCAAGATCAGCCGGTGCATCGCCTTCATGGACCAGCCGCTCTCGATGAAGCGCGACGCCAGCCAGTCGAGTAATTCGGGATGCGTCGGGCGACGGCCCTGCGTGCCGAAATCGTTCGGAGTGGCCACGAGGCCGCGCCCAAAATGATGCTGCCAGAGGCGGTTGACCATCACGCGCGCCGTCAACGGATTCGTCGGGGCCGTCAGCCAGCCGGCCAGCTCGAGCCGGCCGCTTCCGGGGCATCCGGCCGGAAGAGTTTGTCCGCCTAGGACCCTCAGGAATCCCCGGGGCGCTTCCGCTCCCGGTTGAGAAGGATCCCCGCGAAGCTGCACGCGCGCGTTGGTGCTTGCGCCCTCGGCGACGGCGTAAGCGGTCGGCACGTCGGGTGGCGACGCCAGCAATTCCGCGCGCCGCTTCTTCGCGGCTTCAAGATCAGCGTTTGTCGCTTCGGTGCTCAAGCCCTGCTTGTGGAGCGTCGCGGCCTCCTTCTCCAGCCGCGCGATGTCGGCGCCGGCGGCCTCGAGCGCCTCGCGGAACGGTTTGGTGCGCGCCTCGAACTCCGCCTGCGGCACCAGCGGCACGAAGTCCGCCTGCCGATTTTTCACCTCGGACCCTGGATGCGGGTAGCGCGTGGAGCTGAACACGCCGTACAGACCGTAATAATCGCGCATCGTCACCGAGTCGTGCTTGTGGTCGTGACAGCGGGCGCAACTCAGCGACAGCCCGAGCACGGCGCGGCCGATTGTCTCCAGCGTGTCTTCGATGGTCAGGTGGGGAACTCCTTCGCCTGCGCCGAAGCGGCGCGAGAGGGCGATGAAGCCGGTGGCAATCGTCTGCTCGTTCCGCACGGCCTGCGAGCTGGCGGGCAGAAGATCCCCGGCGATTTGCTCGCGCAGGAATTGGTCGTAGGCCTTGTCGCTGTTGAATGAGTCGATGACGTAGTTGCGGTAGCGGAACGCCTGCGGTATCGGAAAGTCGGAGCTTTCGCCCGCCGTGTCCGCATACCGGACCACGTCGAGCCAATGCCGCGCCCAACGCTCGCCGTACTGCGGCGCAGCCAGCAGCCGCTCGACGAGCCGCTCGAAGGCGCGGGGGGAAGTGTCTATCAGGAAACGCTCCACTTCCTCGGGGGTGGGTGGAAGGCCCGTCACGTCGAACGTCGCCCGGCGAATGAGCGTCCGTTTGTCCGCGGACAACGCGGGCGAGCGCCCGGCCGATTCGAGTTTTGCGAGCATGAAGCGGTCCACATCGTTGTTGGGCCAGCGTCGGTGCCGGACCTCGGGAGGCCGGGGATCGGCCACCGGCTCGAATGCCCAATGGAGATTCGTCGCAATCGCCGCCGTCGAAGTGTCGTTACCCAGGGCAGACGCATTGCCGGCCAGCGGGCTTAACGCCCCGGCCAGCACCAATCCGAATGTCCTCAAGCTCTTCAACACGTCGCTCAAACCGGGATGCCAACGGATCGCGGTTTGTAACACTCAAATTAGGGGTGCGCTCCGAGGCCAGCAAGCGGAATCCCATAGTGGGCCAGCCGACTCGGCTGGCGCAGTCCTGCAAGCGACTTCGCTTGCAGGAGACATCGGGCGAGGTCACCCGATGGACTGAGACAGGCGAGTCGCCTGTCCCACTAAGGGGCGTTGAACATCCCTTGCCAAGCGCGCGTCTCTTTCGGACAATTCATCGCATGATGAAGCGACACATCGGGCTCGTCGTGGCCGCGCTGCTCCCGTGGCTGTTGGCCTCCTGCATGCGAGGGGAAGCCGCGAAGGGCCACGCCGTCTATCAGGCCAAGGGAGTCGTCCGCAAAGTCATGGCCGAAACGAAATCCGTGACCATCGCCCACGAGAATATCCCCGGTTACATGGAGGCGATGACGATGGATTTTTCCGTCACCAACGCCACCGAACTCACCGGCCTCCGCCCCGGCGACGTCATCACCTTCCGCGTGACCGTCACCGCCGACAACGGTTGGATCGACCAAATCCGAAAGACCGGTGCGACCAATGCCATTGCGCTGCCGCCCGAGCCATTCCGCCGCGTCCGTTATGTTGAACCCGTGGCTGTGGGCGACCCGATGCCCGACTACACTTTCACGAACGAACTCGGAAAAATCGTCCACCTCAGCGACTTCAAAGGGCAGGCGTACGCGTTGAACTTCATTTTTACCCGCTGCCCGTTTCCGACCTTCTGCCCGCGCCAGAGCAAGGGCTTCAGCGAAGCCCAGGAGAAGCTCAAATCGACGCCCGGCGGCCCGACCAACTGGCATTTCCTGAGCATCACGATCGACCCCGCTTACGACACTCCCGCTCGCCTCAAGGGCTACGCCGCCACCTACCACGCCGACCCCGCCCGCTGGACGTTCCTCACCGGCGACCTGGAGGACATCACCGCCATCGGCGAGCAAGTCGGCCTGCAGTTCTGGCGCGAGAAGCCCGACGCCCTGCCCAACCACAACGTCCGCACCGTCGTCGTCGACGCCGCCGGTCGCATCCAGTGGGTCACGGTACAAAACGAATGGGAGACCGACGCGCTCGTCGAGCAGATGATCAAGGCGGCCGCGGCGAAGGGCGAGGGGTGACCGCTGATGTGACTTGGAAATCGTTTGCTCAACGCGATTCGGCCGCTTAGACTTCCACTGTCGAATCGAACATGAGCGTCTTGGAATTAACCGACCAGCAGGTGCTGTCCCTGGTGCGACAACTTCCGCCCGAATCCAGGAAGGCCGCTCTACTCGCCCTGGCGCAGGAAGCGGCCGGACGCCGTCACGAGCGCATGGGTTTCGCGGAAGACCAACTCCGCCAGCGGGCGCGCGAGCGCGGGCTGGACTGGGACAAGCTCGACGAGGCGCAACGCGAGGATTTCGTCAACCGACTGTTGCACGAGGCGTAATCCATGCCCGTCACGGTCGTCTTCGACACCAACATCCTCTTTTCGGCCACTGGCTGTTGCGACCGTCTGCTTCCATGCGCTTTCCGCAGTTTCGCTTCATTTAACCGCAAAGAACGCAAAGAACACAGAAAGGAGTGATTGGATGGATCCGGCGCTTCTGCTCGCGGAGCGTTCGCTCCAGGCAAACTTGCGGATTTCAAATTTGTAGGAACCGAAGTTGATGAGCAGACCGTGCTCCAGCCGGGCTGACTTGAGGTAACCCAGGATTTGGGCCTCGTGCTCGTTGGCCAGGGCTTTCACAGTCTTCAGTTCCACGATCAACTCGCCCTCCACCAGCAAATCGGCCAAGTAGTCGCCGATGAGTGTGCCATCCTCGTCATACACCTTGATGGGGTGCTGCTGCTTCACATCCAGCCCAGCCTTTCGCAGCCGATGCGCCAGCGCGTTTTCGTACACCTTCTCCAAATGCCCGTGCCCGTGATAAACGTGGATGTCGTAAGCCGTCTGCCAACCTGGTCGCATAATGTCTTGATGTCTTTCATAAACTTTGAGTTCTCTGCGTTCTCTGCGGTTTGAATTCGTTTTACCGCAGAGAACGCACAGAGCGCAAAGTGAATTGACCGACGACTACAACCAGCGAATTGCCAGATGTCTCTGCCTCCTTCCTGTCTTGGCAGTTCTTTGAGTTCTTTGCGTTCTCTGCGGTTAAAAACCGGAGCAAGCGCCTTCAGATGCGTTTGCCCCTTTCACGGCCCCACGCTCGGCGTGACGAGGCGGTAGAAGCGCGCGGGGTCTGGGGGGTTCGTGTCGGTAACGGACTCCAGGCGGTTCGTGTCGCGCGGGGGAAGGTCGAGCAGCTTGAGCCAGGCGCCGGAACCGGCGGCGGAGCGATAGAGGACGCTGTAGGATCGGTTCGATACGGCGATGAAACGCAGCGTGCGCGCCCCGCCGCTGGCGAGAATCTCCTCGACGCGCAGGTAGCTCTGGCTGTTTTGCGGGTCGGTGCCGGCGATGAATTCAGCGAGGTTCGTCATCCCGTCGCCGTCGGCGTCCAGTCCGGCGTCGTCCACGAAGCGGTCCAGGCCGTTGGCTTGTTCCCACGCATCGGGCATCCCGTCGCCGTCGGTGTCGGTGAGGGAGACCGTGAGCGTGGCGACCAGGCTCGTGGCCGAACCGGCGATGTTGGTGACGACGACCGAGTAGCTGCCGGCGTGAGCCGGCAGGACACTCGCGAAGGTCAGTGTCGCGTTGGTGGCGCCCGGCAGGTTAGTCCCATTGAACCGCCATTGGTATCGCAACGGCGCGGTGCCGGTGGCCAGAACGTTGAGTGACGCGACGCTTCCTTCTCCCACTGTTTGCGACTGAGGTTGCGTCGAGATGACCGGAGCGATGTAGCTTTGCGATCCTGTCAGCTCGAAGTCGAAGCTGATGTCGGTGCTGGCGCCGCCGCTCTGGTGAATCTCGGCGGCGATGACGTTGGTGCCCGTCACCAGGCCGCCGGGATCGATGAAGGCTGCATAATAGGTGGATTCATCCGTTCCCCCGATGGCAGCAACCGCGAGGGTCTGGTAGCCGGGAGCGCCCCCCGGCATGTTGTTGCGATACACTTCCGTTCCGTTGAGGTAAATCACCACTCCGTCGTCGCGCATCACTCGCAGGTTCAGCGCGCTGAAGGCGGTGTGGTCGGCGATGCTGAAAGCACTGCGGAAGTAGGTGGTGATGTACTTCGCGGCGCTGTTCGTTCCAAAGCTGACCACGGTGCGCTCGTCGCCGTCGCCGTAGCCGAGTTGGGCGGGGCCATTGCTCCAGCCGGCGTCATTGAAGCCGAGCAGCCGCCACGCGCTGCCCTGGTCGGTGCCGTTATCCAAATACTGCCAGACCGCGCCCGTGCTGATGAGCGTAAGGTTCGTCGTGAAGCCGGCCACGACCGTGATGCTCACGGGCGCGCTCGTTCGCACCAAACCGTTGTCGTCCGTGGCCACCGCGCTCAATGTGTGCGAACCGGCCAGGACGTTGCTCCACGCGATCAGGAACGGCGCGCCGGTGTCTTCGCCAAGCTTCGTCGTCCCGTCGAAAAACTCGACCTTGAAGACTGCACCGTCCAGGTCGCTGGCGTCGGCGTTGATATTCACGGTGCTCGTGGCGACGAAGACCGCGCCGGTCGAGGGGCTGGTGAGTGTGACGCTCGGGGGTATGTTCGAGCTGATCGGCGGATACAGTTGTGTGCTGGGGATGATCTCCTTGGTCACATTCGGCGAGGACCACAAGAGCGAGGCGACAGCGCCGCCGCCGTTCTCGTACATTTCCATCTTGAGGTCGTAGAGGTAACCGGCCTGGAGCGGGATGAACCCGGAGTATTCCGTCGGCGCCTGGTCTATCCAGCGGTCCACCAGCAACTGGTTGTTCACCCATAAGCGCACCCCGTCGTCGGCCACGACATAGAAGGTATAGGTCTCATTGAAGCGCGGTTGCACCTGGCCAATCCAACGCACGCTGAACTGGTCGGGGCCGATGCCGGGATCGGGCTGGCCAACGCCCCAATCGAAACTGACCGTCGGATCGATGCGCCGCACGCGCGTGCCGGTGAAGTCAATGTTGTCATAGTAATCCGCCCGCAAGCCGATGCCCGTGCCGAGCGGCGGCGGGTTCACGGTGATGGTCGCCGACGCGCTCGGCGTGACCGCAAGGCCATTGTCTCGTGCCTTCGCAGTAATGGTGTGGCTGCCGACTGGAACGTTTGTCCATGCGAGGGAGAAAGGCGCGTTGGTCGCCATGCCGAGCAGCACGGCGCCTTCGTAAAACTCGACTCGAACGATGGAGCCGTCCGGGTCGCTCGCGACCGCGCTTAAGTTAATGCTCACGGGCACTGTAAACACATTGCCGTTTGTCGGGGAAAGTAGTGTGCACGTCGGCGCGATGTTGAACACGTTGGTGGTGCCGGGCGTGATACCGCTGGCAAACCAGTTCGTCGGCTCGTTGCCGTAGGCCGACGGTGCGCGGCGCTGGAGTGACGGGCCGTCGCCATCCGCGCCCGGCGGCCAAGGCAGCTTGTCGTTGTAACGCACCGCGTCGGTGACGATGTAGGCAATGCCATTGGTGTCCGGCGCGTCGGGACGCTGGAGGCGCAGGTTCTCGCCGCTGTCCTGCAAGGTGCCGGTGTACGGGCCAAGCACCTGCACATCGGGCGCGATGCCGTACTTCGACCGGAATGCGGCGGGGTCGATGTTGACGAGCAACAGATACTGCCCGGGCCCGAGCGTGACACTGTTCGAGAAGGTGTATCCGAGGCCGTTGAGCTTCCATCCGTTCGTCGGCCGGGCTTCGTCGTAAAGGGCCACGTTTGTGGCGCTCAGGTTGTAGATCTCCACGAACTCGTCGTAGCCGAGGGCGGGGTGATACATGATCTCGTTGATCACCAGCGGACCTATGCGGGGGGCGGAATTCGCCGAGCCGAGCGTGAGCGAATTCATGGCCGGCCACTGCTCCTCGCCGGTGCTAATGACCACCCGGCCGAAGCTCACCCCGTTGGCCGCCGCGCCGTAGTCGAAGCTGTGACTGTAGCCGGAGAGATTGGTGCTCGCGTCGCCGGAGAAAAGGAAGAGCGACTCGCCGTGCGAATTGAGCGCGAAGCTGGGGAACAAGCCGGGCGTCGGATTGAACTGCGCTTCGGTGAACACGATGAAGCCGCCGGCCGGAACGTTCGTCCCGTCGCCAATGCGGTATTTCTTCGGCTGCGCCGGGTCGTCGCTCAGGAACCACCCGCCGATGCCGACCGTGCCCGAAGTCGGATTGCGCAACTCGACGGCGTCCACGACCGGTGAATCGGTGTGCGTGAGGATTTCGTTGATGACGACGGCCGGGATGTTCGGGGCCGGGTCGTCCGCGCCGGGCGAGCCGCCGACATTGGCGCTCGGCCGCCAGCTCGTTGAGGAATCGGGATTGCCCGCGACGCTCGCCCGCACGAGCGAGAAGCCGTAGCCATCCGGCGTAATCGGCCACGGCACGGTGTTGTTATAGGAGAAGCTGAACACATTGGTGCCGAGCGGATGCGCCAGCGTGAGCCGCTCTCCGCCATTGTCGAGGCGGCCGGAGTAGATCCCGTTCACCGCGACGCCCGGATACTTCAATGCGAACGCGTTCGTGTTCCGCGCCAGCACGAAGAACGCGCCCGGCGCCAGCCGCGTCCCATTGGTGAAGGCGAAAGTCAGGCCATCGGTGAACTGCAGGCCGGAAAGGTCGAGCGTGCTCGCGCCGGTGTTCTTCAGTTCGAGGAACTCGTACTCATCTCCGGGAAACGCGGCAGCCGGCGGGTGGTACATGATTTCCGTGACGGCCAGCCCGGCAAAATTCTGAACGACGTAGAACGCTGCTTCGACGAGCGCGCTCCAATTCGTGCCGTCGCGGACGCGCGCTCGGACGAACGTGGCGTTGCTCAACACCAGCGGGCTCGAATACGGCTGCGCCGTTCCCGCGAGCGCGCCACCCCAGAGGCGCGGGTCGGCGCCATTGGTCGTGAAATAGATGGTGCCGGATGGATTGGGATTGGTGAGCGCGAGCCGGTAGCCGGGCGGCGCCAGCCCGCCGAACTGCGAGAAACCGGGCGCGTTGAGCGCCGGATAAAGGCCCGCGTTGCGAAGCTGGCTGACGAGAATGCTCGTGCGCTGGGGGAACCACGCCAACACGCTGGCTTCGGCGCTTTCCCACGTCTGGTGCGTGTTGCCGGCGCCCCAGCGCGCCGACTCGCAAACGACGGCGCGGTCGATCTCCGTGCGGCGGGCAGACCAGCGCGCTTGCGTGGGACCTGGAGTCAGTGCGCCGCCGTTGAAGAGATGCCGTTGCGCATGGTCGCCGAACTGCCGGCGGAACTCCGGGTGCGCCCGCAATGCCGCGTAAAGCGTGCCGGGCGAGCCGCCGCTGGTGCCGGTCAAATCGCCGGTCACGCCGGCTCCGATTCCGAAGATCCACTCGGCGTCCCACGAGAAGAAGTGGAACCCTGCGCCCGGCAATCGGCGGCGGGCAGCGTTCCAGTTGTGGCCGGGCCAGTCGGTGTTCGCGGCGTAGAAGTTCATCAGCATGTAGTCGATGAAGTTCGGAACGTTCAGATACTGGCTGAGGTTCGTGTATGCGGTGTCATTGGTGATGCCGGCTCCGGCGATGGAAAACATCGCGCCCCATGCGGCGGTGTTGCCGTCGATGTTTTCGTCCGAGTTGAACGCGTCGTATTCCTCCTTGTCGCCACCGAGATAGCTGGCCGCGTAACTGGCGTCGCCCTTCTCCCCGATGTTGTAGAGACCCCAGTAGAGGCCGTTGAGATAGACGTGCGCGAAAGTCCCGTGCGGGCCATAGCCGCCCATCGCGTTCTGCGTGTCACGGCACCACTGGTCGCGCTGCATCGTGGCGGGTGTGCCGACCCACAGCCAATGGTCATTGAATGCCGCGTGCAGTGTGAGCGTGTCGAACTCGCGCACTGGCGAATCCGGGTAAAGCGCATAGTCGAGCTTGCCCGCGCCGTAGATGTTTTTGAACAGCACGCGCAGTCCGTGCTTGGGTACCAGGCTCCGGCTGGCGCCGCCTTGGACGCGAAACCCGCAATTGATATGAAAGCCATGCTCGCCGTCGGGCCGAAAATATTCGAGCGAGCACGGCCGTTCCCAGGCGACGCCGTACGCGTCGGGATTCGACCAGACGCCGTTCGGCCCAAACATGTCGTCCCAGCTCGCCACGATGCTTAGGGTCGGCAGGCCAACAAGGTCGCTTTTGAACAACGGGCCGTAAAGCGCGCTGCGCGTGATGTTCGTGTTCAACGAATAATTACCGGACGAACCGCCCACCCAGGAGGCGTTTGTGGATTGGGCCTGCACCTGGCCCAGAAAAATGTAGGAGTGCGTCTCCAGTGCCGT
>DASTLJ010000106.1:0-24184 GCA_035715125.1 Verrucomicrobiia bacterium | reverse complement strand
AGAGGGTTGGGGTGAGGGGTGACAGGTGGCGCTCCGAATCGGCCGGCCCCCTCACCCCGGCCCTCTCCCCCTCCGAGGGGGAGAGGGAGTTTGGTGGCGCCGCTGGTTCCGTAATGGCAAGCACCTGGCCGTCGGACGACTTGTCTCAGATCTGCGGGCCCCTCGATAAGCTAGATGCACACCTCTGCGGCAGGGCCGATGACGCTGGCGGGAAAGGCCGGAAGGTAAACCGTGAACACGGTGCCCTGGCCGGCTTGAGTGTGGACGTGCAGGCCGCCACGGGCCTGGGCCAGCAGCCGATGCACGATGCACAGCCCAAGGCCGGTGCCCTGCGTGCGCGGTTGCGTGGTGAAGTACGGCTCGAAGATCTTCGGCATCACGTCGGGCCGGATTCCGGGGCCGTTGTCCTGGATCGACAGTGCCAGCAATGGCGCGCTGTTATTAAATCCCGCACGGTTGATAAACCGATCCTCGGAACCGTCCGCGAAGAGTTTTAGATCGAGCGGTTGCTGGAGCAGGCTGCCGTGGATCTCGACACGGTGAAATTGCGGCGAGCACTGAAGCGCGTTGATCGTCAGATTGAGGAGGATCTGGATGAGGTCCGTGCCATTGATCGGGATCGCTGCGTCCTCGGGCAGCGGATGGACGAGAAGCTGGTTGTTCCGCACGCTGGGGTGGATTTGCAACAGGTCCCGCACGTCGCCCAACACCTGGTTGGCCCACACGCGGGCAGTGTCGCTGGAGTTCTGTCGAAAGAAGCCCAGGTACCGGCGCGAGATTTCGATGCAGTTGGTCGCCTGCTTGGTGATGCGTTTGAGGCGGTCCTTGATCAGCTCGAGATCCTCACCCTGGATCGCCGACTCGTGGCTGACGCGCTGGTTGATGAATTGAAGCTGGCCGGAAATGACCGTGAGCGGGCCGTTGATGTCGTGAATGACACTGGCGTAGATCTCGCCGCGCGTTCGGTTTTTTTCACTCTCGAGATGAAGTTCCTGAAGGTCCTTCTGGAGCCGTTGGAGCTGCTCGCCGTTGGTGCGGACTTCGCTGCCCAGCGAATGGCGTTCCAGGGCCTTCGCCACGGCGGCACGCATCGTGGCCACGTCGAAGGGCTTGTTGATGTAGTCGCAGGCCTGGAGCCGCAACGCCTGCCGCAAGGTGTCGGACGTTTCGAAAGCCGTCATCATCACGGCCTCCACCCCCGGATCGATGAACCGGAGCCGCTCGAGCACTTCGATGCCCGACATGCCCCCCATGCGGATGTCCAGCACCGCCACATCAAATGGCTGCTTCTTGGCCAACTCGATGGCCGTGGGACCGTCCTCGGCCATCTCGATCTCGAATTCCTCCCGGAAGATCACTTTCAGCGACATCCGCGGCCCTTCTTCGTCGTCGACGATGAGCATTCGCGGCCGCTTCGAGGCCGATGCCGGCATCGCCACGTCGGCAAGCACGCTGAGATCAGGTTCGGGCAGGGCGGAGGACAGATGCATGGCGGCAGTGCGAATTCGAGTATGATCCACCGACGGGAACGTCGGACATCGGCGCGGGCGCGCCGGGCGGCAAAAAGCTTTTCAAGTCCATCTATCGGGGTTCGTTCTACTGAACGCCGACATCCTACAAACGCGGTCTCGCGTCACAAGCCGTTTTTGTACGGACAAATTATTTCTTGCCGCGAAAGCCGTCAGTTCGCCGCCGGCAAATTGCTCTCGCTGCCGAGTGGCAACGAGATGCGGATTGAACTGACCTGGCCCGGCGCCGGATTGAAAATCGAAAGCCGGCCCTGATGCGTTTCCACGACTTTGCGCACGACGCACAGACCGAGGCCGAGGCCGACGGTTCGCGTTGTGTAAAATGGAGTCGGCACTTTTTGCGCGGCCTCGGCGGTGAACCCCGCGCCGTTGTCCGCCACGTCGATGTGGACCCAGTCGTGGCCCTGGCCGTCGCTTTCGGTCGTCGCCTTGATCTTGATTCGGGCATCGGCGGGGTTGGCCTGGATGGCATTGAGCAACACTTCCGAAAGCGCGTGGCGCAGCGCGGCACGGTCGCCCGCCAGGACAATCGGCTGGCCGCCGTTCTCAAACTGGAGCTTGGCCGACCTGGACGGCTGATGCCTGTGGGCTTCCTTGAACGCTTCTTCCAGAAGTTGCGTCAGCGGGAGCGACTCCCGGCCCAGGACGGCGTCGCGCGCCAGGTAGCGCATCTGACTGATGAGCCGGTTGACCCGTTTGACGCTTTCGGAGAGCGCCACGTCGAGCGAGGCGCGAAATTCCGCGTCCCGAAACCGCTCGGCGATCAATTGCTGGTGGGTGGAAATCGGCACCATGGCGTTGCCGACCTCGTGGGCGATGCGGTCGGCCATGCTTTTGACCAGCCGAAGGTTGGCCGCTTCAATCTCCAGCTTGCGGAGTTGTTCGGACTGGGTGTGGTCCTCGACCACGAGCAGCGCCGAGGTCGGAACCGGCGCGCCCGGCCGCTGCAATGGCAATACCGTGGCGTTGTAAGTGGCGCTGGGTAAATCGGGCGGTTGATACTTGAAAGTGGCGATGCCCGAGCCGGTCTGGAGGACCTGGTACACCTTGGCGCCCAGGGCCTGCGGCAAATCGCTGAAATCCAGCTCGCCTCCGGGCCGCCGGCCGCGCGTGAACATCTGCCGCGCCGCTTTGTTCGCGTGGAGGACCGCCAGGTCCCGGCTGATGACGACGCAGGCGCTGCTTAGCTCGCGCAGGACGTCCGCCATCATCTCATGGTTGGCGGCAAGCTGGCCGTGCAGCCAGATGTTCTTTACCGCCAGGCCCAGTTCCTCAAGCAGGTGGAAGACGAGCTCCAGCTCGCCGTTGGCCAGCGGCTCGCCCGTCACACGGCCGTCGAACACCGCCACGCCCACGAGGGTTTCGCGGTCGAGGATCGGGATGGCCACTTGCGCGCCGAGCAACTCGAACTCTTTTCTGACTCCCGCGTCGCTCTGGGCTTCGAGGCTTTCACTGCGCAGGATGCGTCCCCGGCGGAAGAGTCCGCCGCCGATGCCGGTATCGAAGGATAGCTCGAAGTGTTCCAGCAAGCCGGGCGACAGGCCGATGGCGCAGGCCGAGCGCATCGAACGGACGTCGCCCGCAGTGGCGTCCGCGAACCCCAACACGGGCTGGCGCAGGAAAATCGCCGCCCGATTCACGCCGAGAATCGCCCGCAACTGGAGCAGGAACTCCTTGAGGAGCGCCTCCGCGTTGAGCGAGTGCGTGAGGATGCCGGAAAAGTTTCCCAGCACGGCCAGCGCCTCGGCCGCAGTGTGGTCCGACCGTACGAACCGGGTGCCTTCGTCGGGACGCGGCGCCGCCGCGGGTCGCGCTTCGGGCGCCGAAGTGGAGGCCGACACGCGCAGGCGGTCGAGGATGCTGTTGAGCAGCCGCGGCCGGACCGGCTTGGCCAGGACGTGCGCAGCGCCTTGCAGATACGCCTCCTCCTCCCACTCGGGCGTGCGGACGCTGGAACAGACCACCAGCGCTGCCTGCGGGAGACGCCGGCGGACTTTTTCCAGCAGCCAGATGGCCTGCACCCCGGCCAGTTCTGCATCGACGATGCACACGTCGACCAATCCGCGAGTGGTGAACGGTTCGGCGTCCTCGATGTTGAGCCTGTGGATCACGCGATAGTGCTCCGGCGAAACGGCCGCCCGGATCGCTTCGGCCAGATCGGGATGGGCAGCGAGGACGAGAAGCGTTTTCATCGGGGCGCGACGCAGAGCGCCCCCCGAAGGCGGCTGTGGACGTCGAACGGGCGGCACTGCAACGGCACAGGCACAGTTGGAACGATTTTCTGCCGACTTGCAATCCTTTGCTTGCCTCGGAGCATGTGAGTTGCGGGCATGATCATCTGATTGCTTCTGGCGACGGTTTCGGCGCGTCGCGGCCGGTTTTTATTCTGCAAAACCGATAACACGGAGTCATGGCAGCGGACAACCGGGGACAGGCGCCGTGGCTCCGGCGGTGGATTCACCACGCGTCGGGCCGGGGAAACGCGTAATGCCGGCCGCGTCCGCGTCCTAGAAACTTCCCTCTCAAGCCCATCGCGCGAATACCGTTACTGCCTTGTCGGTCGAACATCCGGCCGCGCAACTTGCGCAACTCGCGCCGCGGGCGTACAAGGCAGTAGCGGCGCGCGTGATGCGGATGACCGCGCCGTGATTATGGACATTCAATTTGGCACCGAAACAGAAATCGGGATCACTCGAAGCAATCCCGAAGGTGTCGATGTCGTCGCTGAGAGCATCGCGTTGGTGCGCAGCGCCACGGCCCCGGGTGTCCGGATGCGGTGGGATTACTCCTGCGAAGACCCCCACTGCGACGCCCGCGGTTTCCGCGTCAAGGAGTTGCTCCAGGACAGCGACGAGGCGAACTACTTCGCACAGGACGCCCAGCGCGCGCTGACCTTCAGCGAAATCAAGAGCGACCTGGTCCTCCGCAACGGCGCCCGCTTTTACAACGACCACGCCCATCCCGAATACTGCGCGCCCGAGTGCAGCACCCTGCTCGAACTGCTCCAGCAGGATTACGAGGGCGACTCTCTGCTCATGGCGTGCGTCAAAAACCTCAACCAGAACACCGACAACCCCGTCCTGCTTTACAAGAACAACACCGACTTCCGCGGCCACAGCTACGGTTGCCACGAGAATTACCTCATGCCCCGGCGCATCCCGTGGGAGACGTTGAGCCAGGCGATGGTCGCCTTCTTCGTCACGCGCCAAATCGTCTGCGGCGCGGGCAAGTTCGGCTGGGAGGAGGAGGACAAGTTCACCGGTCCAGGCTTCCAAGTCTCGCAGCGGGCGGATTTCTTCAGCGAACTCCAGAGCGTGGACACGATGCAGCGCCGGCCCATCATCAACACCCGCGACGAGCCGCATGCGAACAACGAGCTCTACCGCCGCTTTCACGTCATCATTGGCGACGCGAACATGTCGCTCTACTCGATGTGGCTCAAAGTGGGCACGACTTCGCTTGTGCTCCAGGCGCTGCTCAACGGCTGTCCGCTGGATCGTGTCCCGCGCGTGGCCGATCCGATCCAGACGCTCAAGGCCATCTCGCGGGACAAAACCTGGAAATGGCCCTGCCGCGACCTGAACGGTTACAAGACCACGGGCCTGGAGCTCCAGCGCGCCTATCTCGACCTGGTGCGCGAGTACTGCCCGAAACTTGAACCCGAATGGGCCGCCGTCGTCACCGCGTGGGACGAAGTGTTGAAGGATCTCGGCCGCGACCCGCTCTCCTGCGCCGACCGCCTGGACTGGTGCGCGAAGTTCAAGCTGATCGAGGAATTCCGGCACGCCGAGAAACTCTCCTCCGACGATCCCTGGCTGCGCAGCCTTGATCTCACCTACCACCTGCTGAACAAGGAGGAGGGCCTTTACTTCGCGCTTTGGGACCAGAACACCTTCCGCCTCCCCTTCCCCAAGCTGGACATCACCAGCCACAGCCTTTGCCCGCCTTCGACCACCCGCGCCGCCGTTCGCGGCCGTTGCATCGAGAAATTCGGCAGTTCCGTGCAGGCCACGCAGTGGGACTACATTCTCCTGAAAGGCACGCACAAGAAGATCGAACTTGATTTGCGCAGCCTTTTCGACCCAGCGTTGATCAAGCAGAGCCTGAAGGTGATTAGCGCCGCGCAGACCGTCGAAGATTTAGCGCAACTGAAATTTGCCAAGATCGTGTGAACGGGCGAAAGTCCTCTGACAAACGTGAACCCCACTGACTCTTATGCCTGACACCATACGAAAACCTTTGCCGCCCACGCCGGCTCCCGGCGGTGGCGGGGGCGGGGGAGACGGCCCCTCCTCACCCAAGGTCGAAAAGCCCAATACCGAAGAATTGCTCAAGAAAATGCGCAAGGTCGACCCGGACCAGGCCAAACGCTATCGCCAGCGCACCGGCCAATGAACGGCGACTTCCTGGCCCTTCTGCCCAAACAAGGACCGTTGCCGCAGCCGGGGCCTCACGCCGCGGCGGTCGAGCCGCTGCAGGCGACGACGGTCTTCGCCTTTCATTGTTCCGAGGGAGTCATCATCGCCGGCGACCACCGAGCGACCGCGGGCAATCTTGTCTTTTCCGACAAGACGGAGAAAATCCTCGAGCTCGACAGCCACTCGCTCATGGCCATCGCCGGTGTCCCGGCCACGGCATTCGAGATGGCTCGCACGCTGCAAACCAGTTTCGAGTTCTACCGCCGCAGCCAGCTCCAGGCCATGAGCCTGCCGGCGAGAATCCGCGCCCTCTCCCAGCTCCTGCGCAACAACCTGGCCGGCACCATCCAGGGCTTTGGCGTCGTCGCCCCGATCTTCGCCGGGGTCGAGGTCAACGAACCCGAAGGCCGGCCGCAGATTCACTTCTACGACCCGCTGGGCGCCCAGTTCGAGGCCGTGAATTTCGCCGGCAGCGGCTCGGGCAGTGGCAGCATCAAGGCCGTCCTGAGCTTCCTGGAAAAGTGGGGCAACCCCAGGCCCGCCGACATGTCGCTGGCACAGGCCTGCAGTCTGGCCAACCGGCTGCTCATTACCGCCGCCGAGTTCGACACCGCAACGGGTGGCGTGCAGCCCGACAAACGGAATTTTGCGACCATCAAGATCCTCTCTCGCTCCGGCATCCGCAACATCGGCCCGGACGAGCAAGAGCAGTCCTGGAAGCACAACGGAGAGAACCGATGACAGAAGAACCCTATCGCTGGCTCGAAGCCATCGGCAATCGCCGCGAGTATATCCGCGAGCAGATGAAAGGCGGCACGCCCGTCTTCGCCGTTTCACGGCCCGAAGGCATCCTCCTGCTCGGGGTCGGCATCGGGCACTCGAAAGTCTTCGAGGTCTATGACCGCCATGGCCTGGCTGCCCTCGGCCATCCTGTCGACATCGAAAAGCTGCGCCAGGCCGCCATTGAGGCCGCGCACCTGGAAGGCTTTAGCCGCAATCCCAAGGACGTCACCCTCCGCCGGCTCATCAGCTTCGCCCTGAGCACCATGCTCAAGCACAGCTTCGAGCAGATCTTCGCCCCGCCCTTCATCGTGGAGTCCGTCTGGGCCGAACTTGGCGATACGCCCGCCCACGACGTGCTCGTCCGCGTCCATCACGATGGCAACCACACCTGGGACACGACCGGCGTCCTGCTGGCCCATTGCGACGACGCGAAGGAAAAGGACGCCCTGGAGTGGTTGCGCAAGCAGTTCCTGCCCGAACACTCCCTGGAGCACGTCGCCGCCCTCTGCCTCGTGGCCTGGCAGACGCTCGTGGACGACAAACCCTTCGCCGACTTGAAGGCGCCGGACAATCCGCCCCGATCCATCCCCGGCAAAAACCTCGAAGCCGCCCTTCTGGACCGCAAGGCGAGCGGCTCTGTCCACTACCGCGAACTCGAAATCAAGTAGGGTGCACAGGAGACACAGGAACGCCGGACCTGAACATTTTTGTGGCGCGCTCGGTGATGTGAGGCATTTTAGGGGCATGGCGAATTTATTCGTCCGGCCCGAGTGGTTCCTCCCGGAATCGCCTGTGACTCCCGAGCGCGTCTTCCGCAACCGGCGGCATTTTCTTCAGCAGCTCGGGTTCGCCGGCGCGGGCGTCCTTGCGCTCGGCACAAGCTCGTTCGCGCGGGCCGCCGAGAATTCCGCCATCGGCGCGAAGTATCCCGCCAGGCGCAAGCCGGACTTCAACCCCGGCTGGCGGCTGACCAACGAGAAGATCGCCGCAAACTACAATAACTTTTACGAGTTCTCGCTGGACAAGGAGGAGGTCGCCCAACTGGCGCAACGGCTCACGATTTCGCCCTGGCCCATCGAGATCTCCGGCCTGGTGGACAAGCCGTTGACCCTCGACGCGTCGGAACTGGCCGAGCGCTTTACGCTGGAGGAGCGGGTCTACCGGCTCCGCTGCGTCGAAGCGTGGGCGATGGTTGTGCCGTGGACGGGGTTTCCATTGAGCAAATTGATCGAAGCGGCGCAGCCCAAGGCCGAAGCGAAGTTCGTCCGCTTCTTCACCTTCAACCGCCCTGCTCAAGCGCCCGGTATGGCTCGAGTGCGGCAGTATCCATGGCCGTACTTCGAAGGCTTGCGCCTGGACGAGGCGATGCACCCGCTCACGCTGCTGGCCACGGGCATTTACGGAAAGCCGCTGCCTAAGCAGCACGGGGCGCCGGTGCGGCTGGTCGTGCCGTGGAAGTACGGTTTCAAAAGCATCAAATCGATCGTGAGGATCGAGTTCATCGCCACACAGCCCACGAGTTTTTGGGAAACGCTCGTGCCGGACGAATATCCCTTCGAAGCCAACGTGAACCCGAAGGTGCCGCACCCGCGCTGGTCCCAGGCCTTCGAGCGGCTCATCGACACGGGCGACCGCGTCCGCTCCCAACCCTACAATGGCTACGGCGATTCCGTCGCCCGGCTCTACGCGAAGCCGTAACCAAGCCTCGGTCTGAGCCGTCCAAACCAATACCGTCGCCTTCCGGGCGTCCGGCAGGAAATCGGCAAACCGTTATCGAAGTGCAAACCAAAATATGATTCGTGCATGGATCCTCACCGTTGGACTCTGTGGCGTGATAGCGTGGACGGCCAGCGCGGCCGACAATGATCAGGCCAAGAAACGCACCCGGCCTGCCAAGGAGCAGAAAGCCGCCATGAAGGAGCTCCGCGACAAGTATGACCAGGACAAGGACGGCAAACTCTCCAAGGCGGAGCGCGCCGCCATCACCGCGGAAGACAAGGCGAAAATGAAGGAGTTCCGCGCCGCCCACAAGAAGGCCAGAGGCAAATAGGGGCGCATCTTACGGGCTAGACACGAATTCCACGAATTGACACGAATTGAAATTGGATTCGTGCGAATTCGTGAAATTCGTGTCAAGAATTGAACCGTAACGGTTCGCGACAAATCTTCAGGAGCCGTTCGGGATCAACCCCAAACTCAATTGTCCCCGTCCAGCAACCGGCCAAGCCCACCAAGCACCGAGCCTTCGTCCTTCCCGCCGCCGCCCCTCGACGACGCGGAGATAATTCGATCCGCCAGCCGGCTGAACGGCAGCGACTGAAGCCAGACGTATCCCGGCCCACGCAGCGTCGCGAAGAACAATCCCTCGCCGCCGAACAACGCGGATTTCACCTTGCCCACGAACTGAATGTCGTACTGCACGGTCGGCTGGAAGGCGACGATGCAGCCGGTGTCCACGCGGAGCAATTCGCCTGCGGCCAATTCCTTCGGGATAACCGTGCCGCCCGCGTGGACAAACGCCCAGCCGTCGCCCGTGAGCCGTTGCATGATGAATCCTTCCCCGCCGAACAGGCCGACGCCGATTTTCTTCTGGAACGCGATCCCGACGCTCACTCCCTTGGCGGCGCACAGGAACGCATCCTTCTGGCAGATGAGTTCGCCGCCGATCTGCGCGAGGTGAACGGGGATGATCTTCCCAGGATACGGCGCGCCGAAGGCGACCTTTTTTTTGCCCTGGCCGTTGTTGTGGAAAACGGTCATGAACAGCGACTCCCCAGTCAGGAGGCGTTTGCCCGCGCCGAGGACCTTGTTGAAAAAGCCGCTGCTCTGCTTCGAGCCGTCGCCGAAAATGGTATCCATCTCGATGCCATCTTCCATGTACATCATGCCTCCGGCCTCGGCGACCGCGGCCTCGGCGGGATCCAGTTCAACTTCGACGAACTGCATTTCGTTGCCGTAGATCTGGTAATCGATTTCGTGCATCTCAGTCATAGTCGTGGTGGTCTAGGTTTTCTGTTTCTCAATCTGCCATCAGCTTAGGCAAAAGCCGCCGCGAAAGAACATCGGAAAATTCGGCCCTTCCTTGAGTGACGCCCGTTCACTTCGTAGAGGCCAGCAGTTGGCGCACGTCGATGGCCTCCATGCCGGCGGCGCGGATGGCTTGCATGCCGAGATCGGTGTCTTCGTAGGCGCGGCAAAGCGCCGGCGCGACCCCGATCCGGCGGGCGGCTTCCAGGAAAATATCGGGCGCGGGCTTCTGATGGACAACGTCCTCGCTGGTCACGACGGCCGCGAAGAGTTCGCGGATGCCCAGGTGGCACAGCACTTCATGGATGACATGCTGCGTGCCCCCGGAGGCGACGGCCATGGGCAGTTTGCCGCGATGTTCCTGTGCAATGGCGACCACCTGCTCGATGGGGCCGACGTGATGAAGCAGGTCGAGGTAGGCATGCTCCTTCTCTCTGGCGACCGCGAGCGGGTCGATGCTCAGCCCCTGTTCCTCTCGCAGCATGGCCAGGATGTGCCGCGACGGGACGCCGCCCAGCGCGTAGAAACGTTCCTCCGTGAAGTGGACGCCGTGCCGGGCGGTGACGAGCCGCCACGCCTGCCAGTGGAGCGACATCGTGTCGGCGAGAGTGCCGTCGCAATCGAAAATCAAACCTTGAATGGACATCGAGTGGCTGGTGTCGTGGTAGTCAATATTGAGTAATCAGTAATCAGTATTCAGTAATCAGTCTTCAGTCAGGCAACCCGGTCCTCTTGCCAACGCTCGCCGGCCCTGAATTCTGATTACTGGATTCTGATTACTGATTACTGATTACTGATTACTGATAACTAAATCCATCATCCAGCCTCACGCTCCCAGCGCCTTCAGCCTCGCCTCGATCTCATTCGCCATGAGGAGGGCGATGATGCCGTCCAGATCGCCTTCGATGAAGGCCTGAAGATTGTAGAGGGTGGTATCGATACGGTGATCGGTCACACGGTTCTGGGGGAAATTGTAAGTGCGGATCTTTTCGTTGCGCTCCCCGGTGCCGACCTGGTTCTTGCGCTGGGCGTCGTATTTGGCCTTCTCGGCGGCCAGCTTCGCTTCGAGCAGTCGGGAGCGGAGGACTCGCATGGCCTTGGCCTTGTTCTTTTGCTGCGAGCGCTCGTCGGCGCAACGAACGATGAGGCCGGTGGGCTTGTGAACGATCTGCACGGCGGAATCCGTCGTGTTCACGCCCTGGCCGCCGGGGCCGCTGGCGCGGCAGACGGTGATGTCGAGTTCCTCGGGCTTGATCTCGATGTCGACCTCCTCGGCCTCGGGCAACACGGCGACGGTTGCGGTGCTGGTGTGGACGCGGCCCTGCGCTTCGGTCGCCGGCACGCGCTGGACGCGGTGAACGCCCCGCTCGTGCTTGAGGCGCTTGTAAACATCGGTGCCGCTCACGCTGAAAATGATTTCCTTGAAGCCGCCGAGATCCGAAGGGCTCGAGTCCATGGTTTCGACCTTCCAGCCCTTCACCTCGGCGTAGCGCGTGTACATCCGATAAAGGTCCGCGCCGAACAGGGCGGATTCTGCGCCGCCGGCGCCGGCGCGAATTTCAATGATCGTGTTGCGCGAGTCGGCGGGGTCGGGCGGGATGATGCCGGCCTGCAGTTCGAGACTCAGGCGCCTTTCCTCCGCCTCCAGGCGCGCAAGTTCCTCCACGGCCATCGCGGCCATCTCGGAGCCGGCCGGCTCGGTCTCGAGCAGCGCGCGGCTCGCGTCGAGTTCGACGAGCGTCTTCTTGTAGGCCTCGCCGGTGGCGGCCAGTTCCTTGAGGCGCGAGTATTCCCTCGCGAGTTCCTGCGCCCGTTGTTTGTGGTCAAAGACCGCCGGGTCGCTCAGGGCCAATTCGACTTCGGCCAGGCGCCGGGCGAATTTCTCGATGTAAGGGCGCAGATCCATGCGGCGAGATCAGGCGTAGACGGAGCAATGAGTGGCCGGAAGGTTGAAGCGCCGAAGCGTCGGAAGCACAGCACTCCAACACTCCACTACTCCAGGCCCCCGAACTTCGGCTTCGATGCACATTTGAGATTCTAGCTGAAAACTGGCGCTGCGGTCGGAGGAAAAAGAATCCGCCCGCAAGGCGCAAAACCATCGCGGGCGGAGTCGAAAGGCGTAGCTAGGATTTCTTCCGCTTGCTGGCGGCGGCGGCCTGGGCGGCCTGGGCGGCCTGGGTTTTGGCCATGCGCTGCTGGAATTTGTCGACGCGGCCGGCCGTGTCGACAAACTTCTGCTGCCCGGTATAGAAAGGATGGCAGACGTTGCAGATGCCAATCAGGATCGTGGCCTTGGTGGAGCGGGTTTTGATCGTATTGCCGCAGGCGCAACGGATTTCCGCTTCCTGGTATTTGGGATGAATGTCAGCTTTCATAGCAGCAAAGGGCCGAAAACCTACCAGCCGAAGCGGGTTTGACAAGCGTTTAATTTTCACGGGCCACTTTGCAACTTCCCCCCTCCCGCCCCGCCTGTTAAATAGCTGCGCGTGCCTGGCTCTGCCGCCCAACTCTGGTCCACGCTGGCTTCGCCGCGCCGGCTGTTGCTCATCGCCGGACCGTGTGTCGTCGAGAGCGAGGCCCTTTGCCTGCGCGTCGCCGACTCGCTCCAGAAGCTCTGCCGCAAGCTCGGGATTCACTTCGTGTTCAAGGCCAGCTACGACAAGGCCAACCGCACGTCGGGAAAATCATTTCGCGGGCCGGGCGTCTCCGAAGGACTGAGCGTGCTCGCCAAGGTGCGCAATCGCTTCGGCGTGCCGGTGCTGACGGATGTCCACACCGAGACGCAGGTTGCGGCGGCGGCCGAAGTCGCGGACCTCCTGCAAATCCCCGCGTTCCTCTGCCGCCAAACCGATCTCATTCGCGCGTGCGTGCGCACCGGCCGAATCGTGAACCTCAAGAAAGGCCAGTTCCTGTCGCCCGCCGAGATGGGCCAGGTCGTCGCCAAGGCCCGCGAAGCCGGTGGACGCCGCTTGTTGGTGACCGAGCGCGGGACGACTTTCGGCTACAACAATCTCGTCGCCGACATGCGCTCAATCCCGTGGCTCAAGCGCTTCGGTTGCCCGGTGATTTTCGACGCGACACACTCCGTGCAGTTGCCTGGCGGAGGCGGCGACAAGTCCTCTGGCCAGCGCGAATTCGCCCCCGTGCTTGCCCGCTGCGCCGTGGCCGCGGGCGCGGACGGTCTCTTCATCGAAACGCATCCGAAACCTGAGGCCGCCCTGAGCGACGGCCCGAACATGATTCCGCTGGCCGACATGCCCAAGCTGCTCGCCTCGCTGCTCAAGGTGCGCGCCGCCGTCTCATGAGCCACCGTGGACAAAAAGCGCAGGACAAATGGATATCGCTGGTCAAGGAGTTTGGCGCGTGAGACCCCGATGCACATCCCGCCGGCTCCCTGCCACCCTCGCCGTGGCGTCCATGGCGGTCTTGCTGGTTTCAATCACATTCGCCCAACTCAGCAAATACGCCCGGACGAAGAATTTCCGGTACACCGAGCATTACGACCGTCCAATCTCGCCGGGCAACCCGACCAATGCCTTGAAAGTCCTCATCCGCGGCGCCGAAGGGCAGTATCTCCCGGACGATCAGGTGCGCATCACCACCGCTCGCATCGAGCATTACCCGCTCACTGGCAAAGGGACGAACCTGATTGCCATTACGCCGATCTGCTTATTCGATCCAAACGCGCACACGCTCACTTCCACCGACCTCGTCGACATCATTGCCCGCGACGGCGCCATCCTGGTGAACGGGAGCGCGGGCTTTCGATTCGACATGACGAACGCCACGCTGCACGTTTCCAACCGCGTTCGCACGACCATTCAGGGAGGCTTTCTGAAGCCCGGCCGAAATCCCAACCCATGAAGATCCAATTGCTCGCCGCTCTCCTGCTGGCACTCGGCACCGGCGTTCGTGCAGCCGATCCGTTGTCGCACGCCGGTTCCACCAATGCGCCTGGCGCCACTAACGCACTCCGCGGCGGGATTATTACCTGCGAAGACGGCAGCGTGTACAAGACCAACCTCGTCATCTTTCGGAAAAACGTCCGCGCCGCCGACTCGCAGATGTATCTGGAGTGTGAATGGCTCACCGCCTGGTTCAGTTCAAAAGGAACGAATGCGCCAAAGCCCGCTTTCGCCGCGTCCGGGAGCAGTTCTGATTCCCGCGACATCGACCTCATCGTCGCCGAAACGAACGTGATGATGATCACCGCCGGCGTCCAATTCATCGGCGATCGCGCCGTCTACCAGGCCGCTGACGATGTTCTGATTGTCACCGGGCAACTCGTCGTCGCGGTCAACGCCGAAGGTTCCTTTGCGGGAACGAACATCGTTTACAACCGGCGCTCGGGCGAAATCTCCGGAGATGGCCCGATCACCTTCCAGTTTCACGGGAGCCTAACCCGTTCGAATGCCCCGCTTCCGGCGCCCAAACCGAAGTGACGTGCCCCCGTTGCAATTGGAAATCGGCCATCGGAAATCCGCCATCGCATGAGCCTCCTGCGCACCCAGAACCTCGTTAAAGCCTATCGCGGCCGGCGCGTCGTCAACGGGGTTTCCATCCACGTTGAGGCGGGTGAAATCGTCGGCTTGCTCGGCCCAAACGGCGCCGGCAAAACGACCACGTTCAACATGGTCGTCGGCATCGTGAAGCCCGACGAGGGCGCCGTCTTCTTCAACGACCAGGCCGTCACTCGCAAAGCCATGCACCAGCGCGCCCGGCTCGGAATGGGTTACCTCACGCAGGAACCGAGTGTCTTCCGCAAGCTGACGGTCGAGCAGAACATTCTGGCCATCCTCGAAACCTGCAAAATGAATCGCGCCGAGCGCAAGGTACGCCTGGCGTACCTGCTCGACGAGCTCGACCTGTCCAGCCTGGCCAGGAGCATGGCCTACACCCTGAGCGGCGGCGAAAAGCGCCGGCTCGAAATTACTCGCGCCCTCGTCACCAGCCCGAAGCTGTTGATGCTCGACGAGCCTTTCGCAGGGATCGATCCCATCGCCGTTTACGAAGTGCAGAAGATTGTTCGCCGCCTCAAAGAACGCGGCTTGGGCATACTTATCACCGATCACAACGTGCGCGAAACTCTCAAGCTTGTGGACCGCGCCTACCTCATCCACAAGGGCGAAGTCGTTTACCACGGAGACGCCGAGCAAATGGTCAACGATCCCAAGGCGCGGGAGATTTATCTCGGACCTGATTTCAACCTCTGAACGTCATGCAACGCGACCTCGTCACTGTCGAGCGGTTTTACACCAGCCAAACCGGCCCGCTGCAGCTTCGGCTTCTAGCCGGCGCCAGCGGGCTGAAGCGCCCCATTCGCGAGCCTACGGTAAACCGCCCCGGCCTGGCGCTGGCCGGCTTTACGAAGTATTTCGCGGGCAAACGCGTCCAGGCCGTCGGCGCCGCCGAGGTCACTTACCTCAAGTCGCTGCCCAGGGAGGAGCGCCACCAGCGCTATGAACTGCTCTTCAGCCATAAAATGCCCTGCGTCGTCTTCAGCCGCAATCTCAAGCCCGACCGCGACTTCCTCCGCGCGGCTGAGGCGGCCAACGTGCCGATCTTTCAGTCGCCGCTCATCACGATGAAATTCATCAACCTCGCCACGCTGGCGCTGGAGGCGATGTTCGCGCCCAAGGGGACCGACATCGGCAGCATGGTGGACATCCTTGGCGTCGGTGTGATCGTCCGCGGCGAGAGCGGCATCGGCAAAAGCGAATGCGTTCTGGCGCTCATCGAGCGCGGCTACAGCCTTGTCTCCGACGACATCACCAAGGTGACTCTGCTCGACGGCCGCGAGGTCGTGGGCACCAGCGCCGAGCTCACGCGCAATCACATGGAGGTCCGCGGCATCGGCATTATCGACGTCGCTGCGATGTTTGGTGTCAAATGCATCCGCAATGAAAAGCGCGTGGATCTCGTCGTCTCCCTCAAAGCCTGGGAAGAGGTGCCCGACGTCGACCGGCTTGGGATCGAAGATCAGCACGTCGAGATTCTCGGGATCAAGATTCCGCACATCATCATTCCGGTGCGGCCCGGCCGCGATTTGGCGCGGCTTGTGGAAGTCGCCGCGTTCCAGACCAAGCTGAAACTTTCCGGCTACAATCCCGGCAAGGAGCTGAACGACCGCCTGCTGGCGAAGATGGCCAGGGAGAAGCAGTGAACGGGTAGTTTACTCGACGGTCACGCTTTTGGCCAGGTTGCGGGGCTTGTCCACGTCGCAACCGCGGGCGACGGCGATGTGGTAAGCCAGCAGTTGCAGGGGCAGCGCCGCCAGCAGCGGCACGAGCGGCTCCGGCGCGGCGGGCAGCCAGATGACGTCATTGACCTCCTTTGCAATCTTCACGTTGCCTTCGGTCGCCAGCGCGATCAACGGGCCTTTGCGGGCTTTAATCTCCTGCAGGTTGCTGAATGTTTTTTCGTAGAGGCCATCGCTCGGGATGATGAACACGCTCGGGGTCTTCTCGTCGATCATCGCCAGGGGGCCGTGCTTCATCTCGGCGGCGGGGTAGCCTTCGGCGTGGAGGTAGGAAATCTCCTTGAGCTTTAGCGCGCCTTCGAGCGCGGCGGGGAAGTTATACTGGCGCCCGAGGAAAAAGAAATCCTCGGCGCGGGCGTATTTGAGGGCGATGGTCCTGATCGCGTCGTTCTGCGCGAGGATGGACTCCATTTGCCCCGGAATGGCTTCCAGCGCGCGGATAATTTGCCCGCCGCGGCTGGCGGACAGCATCCGGAGCCGGCCCATCAATAGCGCCAGCAACGTGACGACTGTGAGCTGCGACGTGAAGGCTTTGGTTGACGCGACGCCGATCTCCGGTCCGGCGTGCAGGTAAATCCCGCCGTCGGCCTCGCGGGCAATGGTGCTGCCGACGACGTTGCAGATGGCCAGCACCTTGTGGCCGCGCCGCTTGCTTTCACGCAAGCCGGCCAACGTGTCGGCGGTTTCCCCGCTCTGGGTGATGACGAGCACGAGGGTGTGTTTTTCGAGCGGCGCGTTGCGGTAGCGGAACTCGCTGGCGTACTCGACCTCGGTCGGGATATGCGCGAATTCCTCGAAGAGATATTCGCCGATCAACGCCGCGTGCCAGCTCGTGCCGCACGCGGGAATGACGATGTGATCCACCTCGCGCAGCTCGGCCAGCGACATGTTCAGCCCGCCAAACCTGGCCGTCGATTCGTCTGGATCGATCCGCCCGCGCATCGCGTTTTCCACCGTGCGCGGCTGCTCGAAGATTTCCTTGAGCATGAAGTGCGGGAAGCTGCCGCGCTCGGCCGCAGCCGCGTCGAACTCGAGCTTCGTGATCTGCGCCTGCGCCGTGTCCAGCCCGAGGTTGCTGACCTGGAATTGGTCGCTCGTCAGGGTGACGACGTCGTAGTCCTTGAGATAAATGACTTGTCGCGTGTGAGCGGCGATGGCGGTGGCGTCGCTGGCCAGGAAATTTTCGCCGACGCCGACGCCGACGATCAGCGGCGAGCCGCGCCGGGCGCCGACGATCACGCCGGGATAATCCGCGCAGACCACCGCGATGCCGTAAGCGCCGATGACTTCGCGGAGCGCGTCGCTCACGGCTTGTGTGAGCGGATGCGGCCCATTCGGTAGGGGCGCCGAGTTCCCGCCCGGCGCGCTCCGCTCACCTCCGCCCGCGCCGCGCCGGGCCTCGGTGGTGGGGCGAGCGTCCTCGCGAGCCGACTTCTGCTCACCCTCGCCAGCGCCGGACCGGAAATCGGCGCTCTTCAACATCCGTTCGTAGTGCACACCGATCAGGTGAGCAAGCACCTCGGTATCGGTCGTCGAACAGAACTGGTGCGCTTTCAACCGTTCCTTGAGCCGCTCGAAATTCTCGATGACCCCATTGTGAACGACCGCAATGCGCCCGCTTTGATCGCAGTGCGGATGGGAATTCTCGTCGCTCGGCGCGCCGTGAGTGGCCCAGCGCGTGTGGCCGATTCCAGTCGGGCCTTGAGCTGGCCGCGAGTCGAGCAGGTGGCCCAGGCCTTCATCAATCCTGCCCTTCTTCTTGAACGTGCGAAACTGGACTTCGTCCAGCACGGTCAGCCCCGCGCTGTCGTAGCCACGGTACTCCAATCGCCGAAGTCCTTCGAGAAGGATCGGCGCTGCCTGCCGTTTGCCAACGTAGCCAATGATGCCGCACATAGGCCAGAACGCGGGAATGGGGTGTTGGAGTCCTGAAGGATGGGGTGTTGGAGTGCTGGAGTATTGGGCCAGGAGACGCCCTCCATCACTCCATCACTCCAACACTCCATCACTCCATCACTGCCGGTCCCCCGCTTTTATCGGTTGCCGCTTGCCCTGCATGAGGAGGGCAGGTTATAGAGAGGCCGCTGCCACTCTCAAGAAAGGACTCACGTATGATGCAGGCCAGACGAATGTCGCCCAACACCGGCAACGTGCTCTCGGTTGTGATGGGGGGCGGGCAGGGCAAGCGGCTCTTTCCGCTCACCCGCGAGCGGTCGAAACCGGCCGTGCCCCTGGCCGGAAAGTACCGGTTGGTGGACATCCCGATTTCCAATTGCATCAACTCGAATCTCCGCCGCATCTACGTGCTGACCCAGTTCAATTCGGCCTCGCTCCACCGTCACATCTCGCAATCGTACAAGTTCGATCATTTCACCGGCGGCTTCGTCGAGATTCTCGCGGCCGAACAGACCTTTACCGACACCTCGTGGTACCAGGGCACCGCCGACGCTGTGCGAAAGAACCTGGCTCACCTGCTCAACCACGACTGGGAACATTTGCTGATCCTCTCCGGCGACCAGCTTTACCGGATGGACTTCCGGCGAATCATCTCCCAGCACATTGAGACCTACGCCGACCTGACCATCGCCACAATTCCAGTCTCCCGCGACGCCGCGCAATCGCTCGGCATCATGGAGATCAATCCCGAAAGGCGCATCACCCGTTTCGTTGAGAAGCCGAAGGATCCCGCGGTGCTCGATACGCTCAAGCTCGACCCCAACGCCTACGGCAAACTCGACATCGAAGGCGAAGAGGAGTTCTACCTCGCGTCGATGGGCATCTATCTGTTCAACCGCGACGTGCTCGTCAAGGAGCTCGACAACGCACACGCCGACTTCGGCAAACACATCATCCCCGGCGCCATTGCCGAGCGCCGTGTCTTTTCCTACGTCTACCAGGGCTACTGGGAGGACATCGGCACCATCCGCTCCTTTTTCGAGGCCAACCTCGATGCCACGGCCGAGCTGCCCCGGTTCAATTTCTTCGACATGGTGTCGCCGATTTTCTCCCGCCCGCGCTTTCTGCCAGGCTCCAAGATCAACGGAGCGCAGATCGACCACGCGGTCATCTGCGACGGCTGCATCATCAACCATGCGAACATTGGCCACTCGGTCATTGGTATCCGCAGCCTGGTCGGCAACGGCAGCGAACTGCACCGGGTGGTCTGCATGGGCAGCGACTACTACGAGAGCCACTCGAGCATCATGGAGAACGAGCTGGTGGGCAAACCGCGGATTGGCATCGGCCAGAACGCGCACATCGAGAACGCCATCATCGACAAGAATGCGCGCATCGGGGACAATGTGGTGATCACCCCCGAAGGCAAGCCCGACAACCTGGATCACCCCTTGTACCTGATCCGCGACGGCATCGTGATCGTGCCCAAGGGCGGCTCGATCCCGCACGGGATGAAGATTTGAATTCCGCAGGACCGAGGGTATTGGAAAAAAGAAGCGTAGTGCCTGCCGGATTAACGGTATCTGCCACCACCACCGCGTGACCCCGCGCCGGAGAAGCTCGCACGAGCGGCACCGGAAAAGCTCGCACGAGGGGCGCTGGCGAAGCTCGGACGAGGGGCGCTGGCGAAGATCGGACGAACCGCGCTAGCGTTCGCACCCGGGGCGCTGGAAAAGCTCGGACGAGGGACGACAGATGCTCGCATTTGAGCGGGGCCGGGTGCGTTTGCGTGAGTGACACGGGACATACTGCCGCCGCTCGGATTGCCACTGACGGGGCTGTTGCCGCTGGCAAAGTTTCGGGTCGAGCCGCCGCCACCAGCATACGCGGCGTTTTTCCCGGCCATCGCCGGGGCTCCGCCAACGGAGTGGTGAGCGCTGCCTTGGGAACTATAGCCCTGACGGTAGCCGCTACTGTGATGGTAACCGCTGCCGTAATGGTAACCGCTGCCGTAATGGTAGTAGCCCCTGCCGGGATAGTAATAATAACCGTTGCCGCAGTAGTAACCTCCATAATAGCCGCAGCCGGTCCCAAAGGAGAAACCCAGCGAACATGCCGGATAGCCGTACCCGTAACAAGGATATGAGGCGTACGAGTAGTAAGGATATGAAGCGTAGGAATAAGGATATGAAGCGTAGGAGTACGGCGCGGAGCCTGGAGCCATGTAAACTGGCTGCGGCGCGTTTGCCGCGTCGGATTGCGCGGCACCGTAGAATGGCGTGGGCGACGGGGCAAGGGCCGCTGGTGGCGCCGGCTCCGTCTGGGGCGCCGGTGCGGCAATGGAGGGCCTCGATGGTGGCCTCAGCATGGCGACGAGAACCCGATCGGACACGCCTTCCTTGCGTAGATCGAGGATCTGAGTAGCAGTCAATTTGAACTGGCGTCCAGAACCCTCGATGAACGCGACGGTGACATCGTCGGGAACCTTGCTTCGTGTGAGCTTCAGAATGTCTGCAGCCCCTTCAGGTAGTTGAACCGCCGGCACGGAAGGCTCGGCCGGGGGGACAGCCGGCGCTGAGGGCCTGGGGATTTCTTGCGCAACGACGCCCTTCGCGAAGCAAACCAGCAAAGCCAGGTTCGCGATGGCCACGAGCGCCGTGGAAGGGTTGGGCCGCTTCATAACATCGACTTCTCGGCTCAATCGAATCCTCGCCGAAACCGGGGGAAACGTCAACATCCAAACGACTGCAATTGGCTCCGTCCTGGCTGCACTCGTTAACCTGAATCGTGAGTCAACGAAGACCTGACGGTCCTCCGCCTCCGGTAATACTTTGCCGTGAGTCACCTGGGGGCTGGTTTTTCGCAAGGCGCACGGCTTGACGCGACCACCGCCGGTGCGAGACTCCTGCCATCGTGCCGCCTTATGGAGCCGCTATGCAATGCCTGACTCGATTCATTCTCGCGCTCACGATGGTGGCCTGCGGCTGCTCTCGCGCGCAGGCCAGCAGCCACACCAATATCCAGACCCTGTTCCTCATTCTCATGGAGAACGTCAGTTGGCCCGACATTGTGAACGGCACCAGTGCGCCGTACATCCAGAACGTCCTGCTCCCGCAATCCTCTTACGCCTGCAACATGTTCATCGTGCCGGGAACCTTCGGGAGCCTGCCGCAATATCTCTGGCTCGAATCGGGCACGAATTGGGGCCTCGCGACCGACAGCAACGACCCGGCCTCACACCACTTCAACACCACAAACCATCTGGTCATCCAACTTCAAAACGCGGGCATCTCGTGGAAGGCCTACCAGGAGAACATCAGCGGCACGACCTGCCCGACGGCCAGCAGCGGGCTTTACGCGGCCTACCACAACCCATTTGTCTATTTTGACGATATCTATCTCAACGCCACGAATTGCACCAACCACATCCGGCCTTACACGGAACTGGCTCGCGACCTGACCAACAACACCGTGGCCCGTTACAATTTCATCACGCCCAATCTGTGTAACTGCATGCACGGCGGCACAGGCTGCCCCGCCAACCGCATCCTGACCGGCGATACCTGGCTCGCGAGCGAGATCCCCAGGATCATGAACTCGCAGGCCTACAGTAACAACGGCGCGATCATCATCACCTGGGACGAAGGCACCGGCAACGTCGCCGGCCCATTCGGCACCATCGTGCTGTCGGCCTTGGCCAAGGGCGGCGGTTACCGCATGACCAACCGGCTCGATCACACCGCCACCTTTCGCACCCTTCAGGAGATCTTCCATGTGCCCTTGCTCTACGCGGCGAAGAGCGGGACGAACCTCAGCGATTTGTTCAAGCCCAGAATTCAGTTGTCCGCGCCCGCGTTCACCACCAACAAATGGATGCAATTCACCGCGAACGGAATTGTGCCGGGCAAAACCAACATTTTTCAATTCACCACTAACCTTGCGGGGACCAATCCCGTCACCTGGCAAAGCCTCGTGACCAACGTGCTGCCAACCAACCTGTTCAACTTCGTGGACACCAACGCGAGCAACACGCCGCACCGCTTCTATCGCGTGCTCGAAACTCACTGACCGGGAGAACGGCTCCCGTCGCGGCGCTTACCGGAAGAAACCCTCGAATCCCCCAAAAAAGTGGTACCCCGGCTAGGACTCGAACCTAGGACCAATTGATTAAGAGTCAACTGCTCTACCAACTGAGCTACCGAGGCACTCAAGAAGCCGAAAAGATTGGGAAACCGCCGGGTTTTGTCAACACCCGCGATGGCCGCGATGGCTGTTCACGATTTCACAACTTCTCCGGCGTGCCCATAAGCGCGCCGATGCGCGCCAGCAGCCGGCCGGCGGCGCCGCCGTCGAGCACGCGGTGGTCGAAGCTGAGCGTCAGGTTGCCTTCCGTCACCGGCACGAATTGGCCTTGCTGTGGATCCCAGTTCGGCGCCATGCGGCCCGCACCCATGCCGAGCACGAGGGTTTGCTCCGGGAGCGGAATCGGCGTCGCCCAGGTGAGGCCGAACGTCCCGAAGTTCGTCACCGTGGCAATGGACCCTCCGGTGGCCTCGGTTGGCAATCGGCGCTGGCGGGCCAGATCCACCAGCTTGTTGTACGGGTCGACGAGTTCTTTGAGCGGACGTTTGTCCACCGTGCGCAACACGGGAACGAGCACGCCGTCCTCCGCTTCGACGGCAAATCCGACGTCGATGGCCTTGGGGTGAACGATGTGATTGCCGATCAGCCGGCCGGCTGGCGCGCTGTTTTCTGATAGTGCGATGGCCAGCGCACGCAGCGCGTAGAGGGCCGGGCCGGGTTTGGGGTTGCTGGCCTTGCGATGCGCGAGCATGGCGTCCAGGACGACGGGCAACGCCACGGTTGCCAGGGGCCGGGTCCAGCTCCGGCGCATGGCGTCAGCCACGGCAACGCGCATCGTGGAAGCGGGAGTGAGCTTGTCCTTCTCGAGGTGGGCTATGAATTTCTCGAAATCCTGGATGGTCACGCGGCCCGCGGCGCCGCTGCCGGCAAGCCCGGCCAGGTCGGCGGCGTGCAAGCCCAACTCGTTCATTCGCGCCTTCATGCGCGGCGACATGTAGCTGGCGCCGGCGGCATGTGCCGGCACCGGGAGGCCTCGCACGGTCGGCTCGACGCCTTGTCTGGGCGGGCCGTTGCCGGGTTTCGCCTCAACCATCGGGGCGGCTTCAGAGCTTGCGGCGGACGACTCCGGCGACGGCTTGTCGAGGCCCAGGCGCTCGGCGTCCGCAGCGGTGGCGTCGACGTATCCGAGCACCGCCCCGACGGGATAACTCTCGTTGAGCTTCACGAGGAGTTTAGCGACTTTGCCGCGGCACGGCGCGGTGACGTTCATCGTCGCTTTGTTCGTCTCCACTTCGAGCACGTCCTGGTCGGCCTCGACGCTGGCACCGGGTTGGACCAGCAGGCTAATGACGGCGGCCTCGGCGATGGACTCGCCAAGCTGCGGCATGATGATGGGAATTTGGGGCACGAGTCAGGGTGTGGAATCGGTTAGCCGTTCATGCGTTGATCTATCGCAGCGTGGCACTGGCACTTCGGCGCTTCAATTTCAGATTTCAGATTTCAAATTTCAAATTTCACATCTCAAATCTCAGATTTCAAATCTGGACCTTACCCGATGTCCACACGCCCCACTGCGAAGGGCAGGAGCTTCAACTCGATCTTGCCGGAGACGGAGGATTGTTCCTCGCCCGGGCGCTTTCGGAATTCCTCCGGCTGGCGCACGGCTTGTTCGGCGGTGGTTTCGTCAAGGTAACGGACGCGGGCCGTGCAGGAGCCGGTTTTGATTTTGAGTTCCTGCGGGTCGCCCGTGAGGTTGGCCGCGAGGATTCGGCGCCGGCCTTGCGCATCGAACAACGTGAGCCCTTCAGCCAGCAGCGGATGCGTGGAGTGCGTCGGGTAGAGTTGCCGGGCGCCGAACTCCGCGATGTCGGCAAAAACATGATACATCGGAAAGACGGCTCCAGGTTCGCTTGGGAACTCGGCGGGCAGGGTCGATCCGGCGTCGGTTTCCATCAGCCCGCGCCAGCCGGTGGTTTCGTAGTAGGTCAGGCTGTGAACGAAACTGGTGGCGGCCAGCCTGGCGATGCTGCCGAGCGTCCACCCGGCGGCGAAGAGCGAGAGTTGGCGCGGATCCACGTCGGACGGCAGGCTCGCCAGCGCTCCGGGCCGCTCGTCCTCGGCGCGTTCGTTGGCCCGGATGCGCAGCGTGATCGGAGAGACGACCACCGGCCGGGGAGTGAGGTGCCGCG
>DASTLJ010000105.1:0-14436 GCA_035715125.1 Verrucomicrobiia bacterium | reverse complement strand
AGGGCGGGAACCGTCACTCCTCCGCCTTCATCGAACCAGACCGTGACACGGTACGGCTGGGGACTGACGGCGGCGTGTTCGTTGCTCGCCACGCGGTAGCGACTCCCGCCGGTCGTCACTATGACGAACGGCACGAACGGGCGGGCCGCAAGCAGCCGGCGAATTTCGTCAATCATGGGTCGGTCACTTCTGCGACCCCTGGTCGGAGAGGTTGCGAAGGTACTGCTCAACAAGCGGCCCGTATTCCTGTGGGTATTTCTCGGCCTGCGACTGGAGAATCGCGGCGCGGTCCCGGCCGGGGAGGCGGGTGAACGTTCCGGTGCCGGTGGCGCCCCGGCGCTCGCCGTTGGCGCCGCCTGTGCCGGCCCAATTGCCATCGTTGCCGTTGCCTTCTGGGAGCGGCTGGCCCTCGCCTTTGCCCTGTCCTTCGCCCCGGCCCTTGCCTTGACCTTTGCCTTTGCCCTTGCCCTGACCCTGGGCTTGGCCCTGGCCCTGGCCGGGCTGCTGGCCGGCGCCCTCGGAACCGAGTCCGGCCTGGGCGAGCGAAAGGGCGGCTTGCGCCTGGGCCAGGGCGTTGGCGGCAGCTTGCGCGCTCATTTGCGCGGGCGTGCTCTGGCCGCCGGAAGCCTGGGCGCTGCCCTCGCTGCTGCTGCCCTCGGCATTTTGAAGCGACTGTTGCGCGCCAAACGGTAGCTGGCCCAGCGCGCCCGCGGCCAGCGGGCCGACGCCGTTGGCGGCGTTTTGCAGGGCTTCGGCCGCGGATTCCATTGAGCCTTGCGGGGTGGCTTTCTGGGCGGCGGCCAGGGCTTCCGCGGCTTTTTGAACCTCCGCTTGCTGCTGGGAAACGTCGCTCAGGGAAGGTGACTGGCCTTTCTTGCCGTTCGGTTGTCCGCTGTTTTCCTGGCCCGGCTGTTGGCCTTGCTGCTGGTCGGATTGCTTCGCTTGTTGCATGGCGTTCTGGGCGGCCTTCATCGACTCGATGGCCTTTGGCAAATCGCTCTGCCCGAGTTGTTGGGCGGCGTCGTTCGCGGCCTGCTGGGCCTGGGCGAGCGGTTTGGCCTGCGGGGAATCCTGGCGCAATTCGTGGAGGGAACTGGCGATCTCCTGCTGCTGTTTTTGCAAGGCGTCCATCAAGCCGGGCGGCGCCTGCTGGAGTTCGGACAGCGCGTTGTTCACGTCCTGCTGCGCCTGCTCGATGGCCTTCTGGGCCTGCGCCAGGTTGTCGTTATTCTGCGGCGGGAGGCCAAGCTGGTCGCGCAGTTCATCGATCTTTTTGTCGAGCTTGTTCTTGGCCTGGTAAAGCTCGTTGAGGGCTTGCTTCTGCGGGGGCTGGGCTTCGCGGGCGGCCGGTTTGTCGAGCTGGGATTTGGCGTCGGCCATTTGCTTTTGGGCGGCGTCGAGATGCGGGGCGGCCTCGGGGGCGGGGGACTCCGCTTCCTGCTTCAACGCGCCGGTTTCCTGGCCGAGCTTCTCCTGTTTCTGCGATAGCTCCTGCGTGGGTTGCGGCTCGGGCTGGGGTTTGACGGCTTGTTTGGCGGTGGCGCCCTGGACCTTCTGCTGGTCCTGGATGACTTCGGCAAGTCTCTTGGAAAGTTCTTCGAGCTTGGCGAGGTCTTTCTCGGCTTGTTCAAGGCGGGCAACGTCTTTGCCAAGAGCTTCATCCGCCTTTTGCAGCGCGTCGAGCGCCGCCTGTTGCGCGGCGGAATTGTTCTGCTGCTGCGCGAGGGCGTTTTGGGCCTTCTGCATCTGGTTGGCGGCGTCGCCCAGGGCGGAAGCGGCTTCGGGCGAAGGGGTGGCGGCGCGCGCCTGGAGTTCCTGCGCCTTGTCCTTCAACTCGCCCTGGCGCGGCGCCTTGGCGGGGAGATCCTTCTTTTCCGCGGTCGCGGTCTCCTGCCGATGGGCGTCTTCATCCTTTATTAGTTCGCGAACTTCCTTCTGAAGCTCCCGGAGCGCGGCCAACGCGTTCTCGGGTTTCTCGGCGAGTTCCTCGGCTTTGGCCAGTTGCTCTTCAAGGGCGTGCCGGGCTTGCTGCATCTCGGCGAGGGCCTCGTGCTGGCGGGGCTGGGCTTTTTCGACGCGGCGCCTGACGTCATCCTGTTTCTCGAGGCTTTCGCGGGCGTCCTGCATCTTCGCAACGGCGCCCTTGAGGTGCTCGGAAGCGATGGGCGCCAGGCTGTCGATGTCGCGGCGGATGAGGTCCGTGTCATCGACGACTGCGGCCTGTTCGGCGGCGCGCCGGTCGGTTTCGTCCTTCTTTTTCGAAGTCTGGGTTTCCGCGGTGACTTTCTTCTGGGCGTCCATGGCGCGGTCCAATTCCTGGAGCGCCTGCTTGAGGGCGTCGATGGCGTCCTGGGAGAGGAGCAGCAGCCGGGCGACCTCGCGCATCTGGTCACGGGCTCTCCTTTCGTTTCCGATGGCGGAAAGGAGCTTGAGGCTGTTCTCCTGGAGTTCCGTCGCGGCGGCTTCGAGCGCGGGCGTCAAGCCGCCTTCGCGGGCCTGCTGGAGTGCGGCCTTGGGGCGCTCGGCGGTCGGACCATCGGGGATTTCGTTGGAGAGCTTTTCGAGTTTCTTGAGAATGGCGGCCATTTCGTCCTTCAGGGGATTTTGCTCGGACTGCTGGTAGCGAAGGCTGATCTTCTGGTTCTCGTCAAAGGTGTGAAAGCCGGACTTGCCGTCGGTGGATTTGGCCAGCGAAACGCCCAGCCACATGTTGGCGGTCTGGCGATTGGCCAGCTCCTTGAGGCGCAGCGACATTTCGTAGAGCGCCTGCTGGCGCTGGTATTCGAGGACCAACTGCTGGAGCTGGACGATGATGGTCTTCTGCCCGGCGAAGGCTTCGGTGGCGTGCCGGGCGGAAGCGGCCGGATCGCTGGCGGCGCGCGTTTGTTGAAGGAAGGCGATGACCTTCTCCATGTCCTGCTGCGAAAGCCGGTCGAGCACGGAACGGATGGCGCGCAACACCTTTACGTCTTCGCCCTGGATGCCATTGCGGTCGAACTCGGCGACGATGGCTTCGAGCTGTTCGCCGACCTTACGCGTGGTAGTTTTGAGCTGTTGTTGCTTGAGTTCCTGCTGGAGCACGCTGTCGGCTGGACTCAGCGGGGCCGTCTCCGCGGCGCGCGTTGGCGCGGCGCCAAGGAGCAGGATGGCCAGGAGGCTGGGCGCAAGAACGGGAGGACAGCGTTTCATACTTCGGTGTGTGTTCAGGCCGGGTCCAGCCATCGCCAAAGGCTAGAGGCTGACCTCGTAAAGACTCGGCGAGGGAGCGGAGGTATTCAAATGAAAAGTTTCCCGATTGGGATTGCGATTCACAGACCGGCCGTTACGGTGTTCAGGCAATGAAAAGGCGACGCCCAATCGCATCTCAGTTCCGAGGCGCATCGGCCGGTTGAGCGGCGTTCGCGCACACACCATGAGAGCACGACACTTCATTCCACTCGCGCTTGTGCTGGCCGGATGCAGCAGCACGGGCACGCACCGCGCCCCCACCCTGACCGCCGACCAGGCGAGGACGCTCGCCCGACAGTTAGCCAACGAACAGGCGCGCTCCCTGTACGGCTCGGAGCCGTTTTGGAACGGTGCGCCAGCCCGCTTTGTTCAGGGCCGCTGGATTTGGAACGACCGGCGAGCGTATGGTCTTGGCGACATCCAGGCGACGGTGCGCCTCGCGGCGGACGGTTCGTCACGCTCGGTCGATGTCATGCTTTTGGATAATCGGCCTGATGATACATCGCGCTGAACCCACCGCCAACCGATCAAGTTCTCAGCTTCGCCGCCTGCCAATCCCAAAGGGATTGCGTCCCAAAGCCCAGGGTCGTGAGGAACGAGCTACCCTGGGACAACCGTCAAGAAAGGAAAACCCCAACGGGGTTTCGTCTCGGGTGAACACATGGCGTGTGGCCGCAACCCCGTTGGGATTGGTGTTTTTTTTGCGTCTTACACCCAGGGTAGCTCGTTCCTCACAACCCTGGGCTTCATTACGGAATCCCTTTGGGATTCAAACAGAGTACGCCCTTCAAAAGCTGGTTGGCGCCCGATTAATGGGATGGGCCTCTGGCGTCCTTGACATCGTTTACATCGTAAACGACTCTCCTCCCATGCCGACGATTGTGCAGTCCTGTCGAATCGAAAAAGACGATGCCGCCTTGCTCGCCCGCCAGGCCAAGCGCCGTCATCTGGAGGTCTCCACCTTGAGCAGCCTTTACCTGAAGGAAAAGGCGCTGGAGGAGGAGTATCCCGGCATCGGTTTCCGGGACGCCGCCAGCGGGCGCGAGGCCCACGTGCTCGGGCATCGTGTGGCAGTCTGGGAAGTGGTGGAGGTCTATGGCGAAGCGAAGACAATTGCCAAAGCGGCTGGCCATTTCCGCTGGCCGCCCGCGTTGGTGCGGTGCGCTTTGGCGTTCGCCAAGGCGTTCCCTGTCGAAATCGGCCAACAGCGACAAGCCGAGGTCGGCGCGTGAAGCCGCGACTGTTGGCCGACGAAAACCTCTCGCACCGGCTGATTTCAGCGTGCCGGCGGATGGAACCCGGATTTCCCATCCTCCACATTTCCGATTGGGAAAAGGGCGCTTACTTGTCGGCGAAAGATCCGGCGCTCCTGATGACCTTGCGCGAGCATGAAATGATTCTGGTGAGCTTTGACCGGGCGAGTTTGGCGATGCACGCGGGCACGCTGACCCGCGAAGGCCTTGGTCATGCCGGAGTGATTCTCCTCGGGCGCTCGGTGCCCGCCACCGCTTACGGCAAGCAGGCCCGGCTTCTGGTGAACCTGTGGAGTGAGGCCAAAGGATGGGATTGGGCAGACCGAATCGAGTACTTGCCCGGGCCGATCCTTTAGAACAAGTCGCACCAACGTTGGCGCTCGTGATCTCTTTAAGTGCTAAGTAGTACTTGAGTTGGCGAGCGCGCTGCTAACGCCGCGGAAAAGTGTCCAGATCGGATAGATCAATATCGCCCCAACCGGGCGGCGCGGTGATGTGATAGCGGGTCGGTGGCCCGGAGGCGTCGATTGCGTCGGACGGCCTCAGAAGCGGTTGTTCTTCGCTGTTGCCTCTTACGTAAGGTTCCCACCGGGCAGGCTCCTCGCGTTCCTCTATGTTGCGTATTGCCCAATGTTTCCACAGGGCAGGCGCGTTGGTCGGCGCAGACCTGCTGATCCAGGGAGATGTTGACCGAAGGAACGATGAGGCCGAAGTTACTGACGGTGGATTGGTTATCCAGCCGCTCTGCGCCCAATGCTTTTCCGGGGCAGGAGACACTTGGGTCAGCATCCCCTGTGCGACTGGGTTTCCAGTGTTCCACAGTTTGTCGTGCATTCGCATCCCCAGCCCATCACGGCGGTAGGCTAATTCCGTCCACCATGGCCGACGGGGATCCAGAAACAGCGCTTGGATCAACACCGCGTCGCCGGGTCTTAGCGGCGCCGTCGATGCAGCATACAGCGGCGAGGCGAAATTGCTTGTGTTTGATAGGCCGTCGAAACGGGTATCCGAAAAAATTCTCACGGGCACGGAGCCGGTGTTGGTAGCTATGAGCACTCCAAATGGGATTATGTTGGTAATCAGCCCCAACCCGACGGTGGTGGAACTGCAAATGATCGGCCCGTTCGTGTATCCGATAAAGACCAGCCTCACCTCCATCCGCCCGCCCGGTGGGAGGATGCTCCACACGACCATCACGCCGACCACCAGCGCTAGCGTGATCCCGAGCCACCATCGCCTCCGCCTGCTCATGCGTCACGATGGCCCGGTCCCGCGCGTTGTCAACGCGGAAGGGAGCATGCATACTTACACGGCAGCGCGTCCCTACCGCTGAATCACTTTTTCTTCGCCTTCCCCTGGCGCTTCTCCTCGATGGCCGCCTGCGCCGCGGCCAGGCGCGCGACGGGCACGCGGAAGGGGGAGCAGCTCACGTAGGTCAGACCGAGGCGATGGCAGAATTTCACGCTGTCGGGGTCGCCGCCGTGTTCGCCGCAGATCCCCAGCTTGATGTCGGGCCGGGTCTGGCGGCCTTTGGCGATGGCGATTTCCATCAGTTGGCCGACACCGGACTGGTCGATGATGGCGAAGGGGTTCTTCTTCACGATCTCCAGCTCGGCGTAGTGCGGCAGGAAGCTGCCGGAGTCGTCGCGGCTCATGCCGAGGGCGGTCTGCGTGAGGTCGTTGGTGCCGAAGCTGAAGAACTCGGCGGTCTCGGCAATTTCATTGGCCGTGAGCGCGCCGCGCGGCACTTCGATCATCGTGCCGACCAGGTAACTGAGCTTCACCTTTTTCTCAGCCTGAACCTGTTTGGCAACGTCGTGAACGACCGCGACCTGGAGGTCGAGTTCCTTCTTGAACCCGACGAGCGGGATCATGATCTCGGGCCGGGCCTTGATGCCTTTTTTCTGACATTCGGCGGCGGCCTCGAACACGGCGCGGGCCTGCATGGCGCTGATTTCGGGATAGGCGATGCCCAGGCGGCAGCCGCGATGGCCAAGCATGGGATTGAACTCGTGCAGTTCGTGCACCCGCTTGGCGATATGGTCCGCGGAGACGCGGAGCTTCTCGGCCAGGAGGTTTTGCGCGCCGTGATCGTGCGGAAGGAACTCGTGGAGTGGCGGGTCCAAAAATCGAATCGTCGCGGGCAGCCCTTTGAGTTCTTTGAACATGCCGAGGAAATCCTCGCGCTGGTAGGGCAGCAATTTGTCGAGCGCCTTCTGGCGGTCCTCGGTCTTCTCGGCCAGAATCATTTCGCGCATGGCGTCGATGCGGTCGCCCTCGAAGAACATGTGTTCGGTGCGGCACAAGCCGATGCCCGACGCGCCGAAGGCGACGGCATTGGCCGTTTGCTCGGGGTTGTCGGCGTTAGTGCGGACTTGCAGGCGCGTGGCCTGGCTGCACCACTTCATCAACTGCGCGAAGTTCTGGAACGTGCCGCGCTTCCGTGCCTCGGCCTTGCCTTCGAGCAGGCCCTGGATGACTTCGCTGGCGGCGGTCTTGATTTGGCCGGCGTAGACTTCGCCGGCGGTGCCGTCGATGGACAGATAATCGCCCTCGTTGAACATGTCGCCGTCCACGGTCAACGTCTTGGCGTGGTAATCGACCTGGAGTGCCGCCGCGCCGCAGACGCACACCTTGCCCATCTGCCGGGCGACGAGCGCCGCATGGCTGCTGACGCCTCCGCGCGCGGTGAGGATGCCTTCGGCCGCGATCATGCCGCGCAAATCCTCGGGCGAAGTCTCGACGCGAACCAGAAGGACTTTCTCCCCCTTGGCCGCGGCTTCGACGGCCCGTTCGGCGTTGAAAAAGATCCTGCCACTCGCCGCGCCGGGTCCTGCGGGCAGGCCCTTGGCGATGACTTTCGCCGAGTTGACGGAAGCGCGATCGAAGATCGGGGCCAGCACCTGTTCGAGTTGCTCGGCCGGGACGCGCGTGACGGCCGTTTCCCAGTCGATGAGTTTTTCCTTCACCATTTCGCAGGCGATGCGCACGGCCGCCAGGCCGGTGCGCTTGCCATTGCGGGTCTGGAGCATGAACAACTTGCCGTCCTGGATGGTGAACTCGAAGTCCTGCATGTCCTTGAAGTGCGCCTCGAGGGTTTTGCGGACGCCTTCCAGTTCCTTGTACGCGTGCGGAAGGACTGATTGAAGCCGGGCCACGGGTTCGGGCGTGCGCACCCCGGCCACGACGTCCTCGCCCTGCGCGTTCATCAGGAATTCGCCGTAGAACACTTTCTCGCCCGAGGCGGGATCGCGCGTGAAGGCGACCCCCGAACCGGAGTTTTCGCCCGTGTTGCCGAAGACCATCGCCTGCACGTTGACGGCGGTGCCCCATTCGGAGGGGATGTTGTACTTGCGCCGATAGACGATGGCGCGGTCGTTCATCCACGAGCCGAACACGGCGCCAATGGCGCCCTGGAGCTGTTCCCACGGGTTCTCCGGGAAGTCTTTTCCGGTGCGGCTTTTCACCAGCTTCTTGAAGCGGCCGACCAATTCCTTCAACGCGACGGCGTCCAGGCGCGTGTCTTCCACGTCGTGTCCATTGCCGAAAAGTTCGCCCTTGAGACCATCGATGACCGTCTCGAACGGTTCGTGATCTTCACCCGGCGACTTCTGCACGCCCAGCACCACGTCGCCGTACATCTGGATGAAGCGCCGGTAACAATCCCAGGCGAACCGCTCATTGCCGGTGGCCTTGACCAGCGCCAGGACGGTCTGATCGTTCAGGCCGAGATTGAGAATGGTGTCCATCATGCCCGGCATCGAATCGCGGGCGCCGGAGCGCACCGCCACGAGCAGCGGGAACCCCTGCGAGTCGCCGAACTTGTAGCCCATGATCTGCTCCATGTTGGCGACGCCGGCCTCGATTTGCGCCTGGAGCTGCTTCGGGTAGCTGCGTTTGTTCGCGTAAAAGTAAGTGCAGACTTCGGTGGTGATGGTGAAGCCCGGAGGCACCGGCAGGCCGATGCGGGTCATCTCGGCCAGGTTGGCGCCTTTGCCGCCCAGGAGGGCTTTCATGGAACCGTCGCCGTCGGCTTTCTTGTTGCCCCAGGCGTAAACGAACTTGGGTGATTTCGTGGACTTGGTTGCTCTGGCCATAGTGTCGTGTTGCGTGCTGCGTGTTGCGTGATCCGAAAACGTGAAACGTGTTGCGTCAGACGACTGATCCTCGTCCTGTTTGCGCGAAAACGGAACGGCGAGACTAACAAGGGAAAGGGGGGTGTCAACGCGCTTTTCCGCTTCCAGCCTCGAGGAAAAGCTCCTCCTGCCGCTGTGGCATCACTTTTCTCGCCAGTTGCGTCACCAGGCTTGGGTAAACGCCAACTGGTGGACCGGGAATTTGTGTGCGCTCTCACCCTTCACCCTGGTCCTGCTCCGCTCCGGTCGAATCTTTCCGCTTCACCGGCCGCCCCGGTTCCGATATCCTGTCCAGCGTGAATCTCGCGTCAGCATTCGCGACGAGCGCCGGGCACCACGGCGCCAAACCGGCGGTCTTCTGGGGCAACCAGGAATACACGTTCGAGTTGCTGCAGGCCCAGGCGCGTTTCCTGGCCGTCACGCTCCAGCGGCAGTTTGGCGTGCGGCCCGGCGATCGCGTTGCGCTCTGGCTGAAGAATTGTCCCGAGTTTATCGCGGCGCTCTTCGGCATTTTTCACGCCGGCGCGGTCCTCGTGCCGATCAACAATTTTCTCAAGCCCGACGAAATCGGCTTCATCCTGGCCGATGCCGACATCCACGTGCTGGTCACGGACCAGTCGATGGCCGAACACCTTCCCGAGTTGCTGGCGCTAAGGCCGGGACTGAAGTTCTGGCAAGTCGAGGAATTCGCCAGGCCCGAGAACCGGGATGCCGCCTTGACGGCTCCGGCCGACGTTGCGGGCGTGGCCACGGAGGATCTGGCGGTGATCATCTACACCAGCGGCACCACCGGCCGGCCCAAAGGGGCGATGCTGACGCACGGCAACTTGCTCCACAACGTCGAGAGTTGCCGGCAGGTGCTGAGGGCCGTGGACCACGACCGGTTCGTCGTGCTACTGCCGATGTTCCACAGCTTCATGATGACGGTGGGGGTGCTGCTGCCGATGATTGTCGGCGGGTCCATCGTGCTTATCCGATCGCTCCATCCGCCCAAGGCGGTCCTTCAAGAGATTCATTCCCGGCAGGCCACGATTCTGCCGGCGGTGCCATCGTTTTTCCGAACGCTGGCCGGGGCGGCGCCGCCCCCTGGAATGCCGCTGCGGCTGTGCATCAGCGGTGGGGCGCCACTGCCCGTCGAGGTCTTGCGCGAGTTCAACCGCACGATGCCGATGCCGCTGATCGAAGGCTACGGCTTGAGCGAAGCCAGTCCGGTCGTCAGCCTCAATCCCATCGCGGGCCCCTGGAAGGAAGGTTCCATCGGCATTCCGATTCCCGATGTCCAGGTGTCCGTGCAGGACGACGACGGACGGCAGCTTCCCGTGGGCGCCACCGGCGAAATCTGCGTGCGCGGCGGCAACGTGATGCGCGGTTATTGGAACCGGCCCGAAGAGACGGCGCAGACCCTGCGGGAGGGCTGGCTGCTGACCGGCGACATCGGCCATCGCGACGCCGATGGATACTACTTCATCACGGATCGGAAGAAGGACATGCTCATCGTCAATGGCATCAACGTCTACCCTCGCGAAATCGAGGAAGTGCTTTACCAAATCCCCGGCGTGAAGGAAGCAGCGGTCGTCGGCGTGCCGGACCCGCGGCGGGGCGAGCACCCGGTGGCGTTTGTTGCGGCCAAAGAGGGCGCTACGCTCGACGAGAAGACGATTCTTCAATTCATCCGGCAGCGCCTGGCGGACTACAAGGTGCCCAAAAAAGTGAACTTCATGCCGGCGTTGCCGCGCACCGCGACCGGCAAAGTCCTCAAGCGAGAGCTGCGGTCGCAGGGGTGAATCTCTCCAGTACTTTTTCCGCGGTAGCCGGAGTGCTGCTCGCCTTGCTACCGCTCCGGGCCGCGGAGCCAGACGCGCGTCGCGATGCGACAGTCGAGGCGGTGAAGAAAGTGATGCCGAGCGTCGTGAATATCGCGACCGAGGAAGTTATTCCAATCCGGGATCCGATGGAGAACTTGTTCCGCGAGTTCTTCGACCCGTACTACCGCCACCGGCAGCCGAACACGCAGTTCTCGCTCGGCTCGGGGGTCATCATCGATGAGGAGGGTTATATCGTGACGAACTTTCACGTCGTGGGCCGCGCCCGGCGCGTCTGGGTGCGGCTGCACGATGGCCGCGAATTGGAAGCAGACAAGGTGGCGGTCAGCCCATCGACGGACGTGGCGCTGATTCGCATTCGCGCGAAGGCGGGAGAGAAGTTCAAGGCGATTCGATTCGCGGCGGACGACGACCTGTTGCTTGGGGAAACGGTGATTGCGCTGGGAAATCCTTTCGGTCTTGGGGGCTCGGTGAGCAAGGGCATCCTCAGTTCGAAGACGCGCCGGCCGCCGACGGAGAACGAACCCCTGGACGTGGCCGACTGGCTCCAGACCGACGCGGCGATCAATCCCGGCCACAGCGGCGGTCCGCTCGTGAACCTGAACGGCGAGTTAATCGGCATCAATGTGGCTGTGCTCAACCAGGCGCAAGGCATCGGCTTTGCGATCCCGGTCCGGCGCGTTTCGGAAAAGCTGGGCGAGATTTATTCGCCTGAATTGGATGGGATGTGGTTCGGCGCGCGGGTGCGGCCCGGCAGCGTGCCGTTGCAAATCACGGCGGTACAGGTCGAAAGCCCCGCGGGCAAAGCGGGTTTGCGCGCTGGAGATTCGATTTTCGAAGTCAATGGCCGCGCCCCGCGCAGCTTCATTGATTTCACCAGCGTCCTGCGGGCCGCCAAGGACGAGCGCGACCTGAAGTTCTCCATTCAACGCGGCTCGGAGCGGCGCACCGTCACGGTCCGGCAGGTGCCGGAAAAGTCATTCTTCAACGCCGAGCTGATCCGGAAGAAGATTGGCGCGAGTGTCCAGGAACTGACGCCGCAAACGGCCCGCTCCTGGGGCATGGCGGGCGCCGAGGGCTTGCTGATCACGACGGTGGATCGCGGCAGTGCCGCGGCGGCCGCGAACCTGAATCGGGGCATTCTGATCACCAGCATCGACGGCCTGGCCGCGGACGATATGACGCAGGCCGCCAAACGGCTTTACACGAAGGCCCGCGGCGACAAGGTGCAACTGGGCTTGCTCCAATCCGTGCAACGGGGCGTCTTCGCGCGGCTCCACCAGGGCGCCGTCGAACTCACCGTGCGGTAGCCCAAAGATTCAGTAGAGACTGTAGATGAACGGCGCGAGGACCGAGCCTTTGGCGGCAACAAGGATGGCGCCGAGAACCAGCAGGAAGAAAACGACCGGCATGAGCCACCACTTCTTGTTCGAGCGAAGGAAGGTCCAGAATTCTTTGATGATGCTGAACTTGGTCATGGCATCGAAAACGCAAGTCTGTGTACGGATTCAATAATGCGACGGGCGACGATTTCGTTGCAGAACTTGTTGATATTAACGCGATCGGCCGAGAAGTAAAGCCTGTTTTCGAACAATGGGAGGCTTCGGGCGCGACTTGCGCGCACCACCAACGTAGGGCAGGCGTCTCGCCTGTCCGGCCGAGCGAAGCGAGGCCAAAGTGATGGGAATGCCGCGCCGTTCCGCGCGGCAGGGCGGGCGAGACGCCTTCCCTCGTTCCAGGCGCAAGTTCGGCTGTGGTTGTGTTTCCAAAATGCACCCGACGCCTGGAAGCCGAGATGTTCTCAGACGCGGGAGGCGGCAGCTCAAAAAATGCTGTAAATAAAGGGCGCGAGGGCCGACCCTTTGCTCACGACGAGAACGAAGCCCAGCACAAGCAGAAAAAACACAATCGGCATGATCCAGTATTTCTTCCGTTCCTTGAGGAAGCTCCAAAACTCTTTGACGATGCTCAGTTTGTTCATGGGTTCACCAGGTTGGTCAGGCTTTGGAAAAGGCGACGGGCGACCATCTCGTTGCCCGGCACATTGAGATGGGCCGCATCGCCTTCGAGGTAGAAGGCGGCGCCCTGAGGATTGAGGTCGGGCGTGGTGTCGATAAGCGGCACGCCCAGCTTCTTGCTGACGGTGGTTTTGGCGCGCAGAGCCGGCGGCGTCTCCGGCATGTCCATCTCAGTTACGGCTGGCATGAAAAGCAGGACGGGCTGGATGCGGTTGCTCTGGGCCAGTTGGCAGATGCCTTCGATCTTGTCCCGGAAAAAGGCGTCGGGATCCTGTTTCTGCTGTTCCTTGAAGAAGGTGTCCTGCTTTGGATCCAGCGGAACGAATCGGGTTCGCGTGCGCTCGTATAAATCCTTGAGCTTGTATTCGACGATGAAGTGGTAGGTCGCAAAGCGGCGCAGGAAATTCTTCAGGCGCACCCGGCGCAGGAAAGCCGCGATGAACTCAGGGCTGTTCTGATCGCCGAACTGGGTCCAGAGATTGGCGTCCGCCAGCACGACGATGTCCGGTTGATAGCTCAGGCCGAATTCCCGCAAGTAGGTATACATTTGCCCATAGGACCAGGCGTTGACGCCGGCGTTAATCACTTCGACTCGTCTGCCGGGCCCAACGTGCTGCTGGAGCATTTTCTCAATCAGTCCCGAGTAGGTTTCCGCTTCGTTCAGGCCCCAACCGAAAGTCTTCGAGTCACCGAGGGATAGGATGCGCAGCGTGCCCGCCGGTTTAGGCACCTGGAATTCTGGGCCCCGAGTGCCGCGGGAGTTCACATGGACGGGCTTGTGGTCGATTTTGGTGAAGCAATCCTGGTTGGGCTTCAGCTTCCAGTAGAGCTGGGGATCGGCGGAGTAGATCTCCACATTGCCGTACCCGGCGATGCGCAAGACGATCTCCAGTATCAGGAAGCAGAACAAAAAGGCGCCCGCCATGAGGGCAAGATTTTGCAGCCACCGCTTCAGTCGGGGCTTCTTGATGGGCTTGGATTCAGAATTGGCGCTCATAGTCAGCAGGGTTCTGAGCGGCGGGGCGCTTTCTGGTGATCCAGTAGCTGGCCGCCTGGGGCTCGAACTTGCGGGAAAGGAAGTCCTTCCCGAACGCCCGCGCGAGCAGGCCGAAGGGAGTCATCACTGCAAAGTAAAACACCGACAGGAGGACCGTCGTGACGATGAGCCCCAGCGACAAGGCCAGTCCCATCCACGCCAGGTAGGGTATCTTCAACGCGCGAGGTGCGATGGCGCCGAACAGGAAAAGCAGCGCGCCGGGGGCCAGGAGATACGGCCAGAGGACCTTGTGCCGATACAGGCACCAGCCGCCCAGCAACAGGAACACGCCGCCCACCAACAAGCCAAATTTGCGCAGGTCGCGTGGCGTCGTGGACAGTTGCTGGAGTTCTTCTTGAATCATGTGGGTAACGGGCGCCGGAACGGTTCAGCGACGACGGGCGATGACGATGAAGAACCCGCCTTCCCGGTAACCGCCAAGGACCGAGCGCGATTGGTTCCACGCCCGGCTCAAGCGGGTGCCGGGCGGCTTCTTCTCGAACAACCGCTCCTGCGAGTCAAAGACCATGCTGCCAGTGGGTTTGGGGATGGAATTGACGAACTCGAGGTTGTTTTCCTCGAGCCAACCCATGACTTCGCCAATCGTGTGGCAGCGCTCATGGGGATGGCAGTACTGATCCTGAAACCAGGCTTCGCGTTTCCCCTCCGCTGACACGCGGCCGAAGTGCGGGTCCAGCACCCGCCCGGTGATGCCGGTCCAACGGTAGAGCCCGCGGCGCGCCTGGTGCAGCTTGCGGCTGTAGCGGTTGTAGAGGCCGACGACCACGTAACCGCCGGGCCTGGCCAGGCGCGAAATGCGGGCGAAAGCCTTGCGCGTGTCACTGGTATGATGGAGCACCCCGTTGCTGATCACGTAGTCGAAGAAGCCATCCTTGAGGCCCGGCCGGAAAAGGTTCATTTGAGCGAATGACGCGCGCTCCA